>NZ_JBOBHU010000004.1:0-341486 GCF_050587665.1 Rhizobium sp. Nf11,1
ACCCCGCGATCACCTCGCGGGGTTTTTTCATGCCCGACAATATCCCGGAATAATCGGGCACCAGACGAATTTGGATTGGACAAGCGGAGACGGCTGCTATAGCACTGATTAAACGATTAATCAGAATGCATCAGATCATGGCTGCATCGCGCTCCGGACCGAACCTCAGCAGGATAGCGACCTCGCTCGGCGTCTCTATTGCCACGGTCTCCAATGCGCTTTCCGGCAAAGGCCGGGTCTCCGGCCAACTGGTCGAACGGATCCGCGAACATGCCGCCGAACTGGGTTATGTCCCGAGCCAGGCCGGCCGCGCGCTCAGAACCGGCCGCAGCGGCGTTCTCGGCCTGGTGTTGCCGGACATCGCCAATCCTCTGTTCCCGAAGATCGCACAGGCGATCGAATTTGCCGCCTCCACCGCTGGTTACGGTGTTCTAATCGCCGACTCCCGCGGCGATGCTGCCACTCAGACCGAGGCGATCAATCGTCTCGTCGAACGCGGCGTCGACGGCATGGTCATTATTCCCCGCCGCGCCACCCGCATTTTGTCCGCCGCCTGCCCAGTCGCTCTCATCGATACCCCCTCGACGCCAGGCAACACCGTTTCAGCCGACCATTGGCAGGGCGGCCGCGAAATCGCGCTCCATCTCGCGGCCCTCGGCCACCAACGCATCCTCATCATCGGCAACAACCAGGAATCCAGCGTTCAGAACGATCGCGCCGATGGGATTCGCGCCGGAATGCACGCGGGCATGCATACCGAAACGCTGTGGATCGGGAAGGTAGAGCAGGATGGCGGCAGCGGCTGTCCGCTCGGCCTTGCCGAAAAGGTGCGGGAGGGTTTTACCGCTTTCGCGGCTCTCTCCGATCTGCAGGCATTACGCGCGCTGACCGAGCTGCAGCAAGCCGGCATCAGCGTTCCCGGCGATGTGAGCGTCACCGGCTTCGACGACCTCATCTGGTCGCCTGTTGTCACACCGTCGCTGACGACGGTCAGAATGGACATGGATAGAATTGCGGGGATTGCCGTGTCGGCGCTGGCCGATACCATCAGAAAAAGCCGCACCCGGGAAGGCGTTCTCGTGATCGCGGAAATCGAACGCGTGGCAATGCAGCTGATTGTCCGTCAATCATCCGGGCCTGCGAGCCCGGCACCAAGAACCTCAGAGATGGAGAACATGTAAGATGAAAAAAGCTCTCATGGCGTCGGCGGCACTCGCCGCACTTTGGCCGTTTGCCGCCTCCGCAGCTGAACGGACGCTGACCATTTCCGTCTATGCCTTCGCGCAGGACGACTTCAAGACCCTGGTCTATGATCCGTTCGAAGCCCAATGCGGCTGCAAGCTGGTGGTCGAGACCGGCAACAGCGTCGAGCGGCTGGCAAAAATGGAGGCGAACAAGGCCAACCCCGTGGTCGATCTCGCCGCCGTTTCGATGGCCGATGCGCTTGCCGCATCACGCACCGGACTGATCGACAAGATCGATATCGCGAAGCTTGCCAATTTCGCCAAGCTCTACGACGTCGCCAAGGACCCGAACGGCGACGGCATGAGCGTTGGCTACACTTTCTATGCCACGTCGATCGCTTATCGTTCCGACAAGATGAAGATCGAGTCCTGGGCCGACCTCCTGAAGCCGGAATATGTTGGCCATGTCGCCTTCCCGAACGTCACCACCAATCAGGGCCCGCCGGCGCTCTACATGCTGGGCCTGGCGCTCGGCAAGGATACGCCCGATCTGCAAGGCCCGATCGCAGCGCTGGGCGACAAGAAGGACGACATCGTCACCTTCTATGAAAAATCTTCGCAGCTCGTGCAACTGATGCAGCAGGAGGAAATCTGGGCAGCCCCCATCGGCCGTTTCTCCTGGGCCGGCTTCACCAAGCTCGACCTCCCCATTGCCTGGGCAACGCCGAAAGAGGGACAGACCGGCGGCATGAATGTTCTCGTGCTGACCAAAGGTTCGAAAAACCAGGATCTCGCCATGCAGTTCATGGATTTCTGGCTCTCGACCGAGACCCAAACCAAGCTCGCCGAAAAGCTGATCGACAGCCCAGCGAATAGCGAGGTCAAGCTTTCGGACGCTGCCGCTGGCAACCTCACCTATGGCGAGGAAACGGCCAAGAGCCTCAAACTGATCCCTTCTGCCATCGCCCTCGACAACCGCGCCGGCTGGCTGAAGACCTGGAACGAGAAGGTCGGCCAGTAGAGCCCGCATGAACCCGCCCCGGCCGCTCGCCGGGGCCATCTCCTCTCCTGGAAAGGCGCCTCATGTTCCAGAACCGCGCGGAAGCCCTGGCGCTTGCCCTGCCGGCAGCCGTCTTTGCGACGGTGGTATTCCTGCTGCCCGTCGCAATCCTGCTGTCGGAGGGTTTTCGCGCCGGCGATGCCTGGACGATATCGGCCTACACAGGCTTCTTTTCCGAGACGCTGAACCGGACCGTTTTCCTGCGCTCCTTCCGGCTCGCCCTCGAGGTCACCGCTGTCTCGGCCGTCATCGGCTACGCCGCAGCCTTTGCAATCGTCAACCTGCCGGCGAACGGCAAAGGCCGCATGATCGGCTTGGTCACCCTGCCGCTGATGATCTCGCCAGTGGCGCGCACCTATGCCTGGATCGTCATTCTCGGCCGCACCGGCATCGTCAACCAGGCGATCACGGGCCTCGGTTTCAGCGCCGAACCGCTGCGCCTGCTCTTCACCGAGACCGCCGTCTTCATCGGCCTCCTGCAGCTCTTCCTGCCGCTGATGATCCTGTCGTTGATCAGTGCGCTGGAAAACATGCCGAGGGATGCGATCCCGGCCGCCCGCGTGCTCGGCGCCAACTGGTTCCAGGTCTTTTGGAAGGTCGTCCTGCCGCTCACGCGCGAGGGCCTCGTCATCGGCGGCACGCTCGTCTTCACCGGCTCGCTCACCGCCTACATCACCCCCGCCATCCTCGGCGGTTCCAAGGTGCTGATGCTCGAAACACTGATGTATCAGCAGGTGTCGGTCGCCAATGATTTCGTCTCGGCAAGCGTCATCGCCTTCATTCTGATCGTCATGAGCTTTGCCGCCAACATCCTGCTGAAACGCCTTGCGACGGCGAGGAGACGCAGATGAGCATCCGTCTCCTTTCGCCTGTCGTCCTCTTCCTGCTGCTTATTTTCCTGATCGGCCCGTTTCTGATCATCATCGCCGCCTCGCTCTCGGCTGGTGACACGCTGGCTTTCCCGCCGCAGGGCCTCTCGCTACGCTGGGTGATGAAGGTCTTCACTATTGAAAACTTTCGCGACAGCTTCGCCATGTCGATGTTCCTTGCCGTTTTCGGAACACTGGCAGCCCTCATCCTCGGCATCCCCGCCGCCTATGCCCTGTCGCGTTACCCGCTGCCCGCAGCAGAGACCGTCCGCACCATCGTCTCGCTGCCGATCATCGTCCCCGGCATCATCGTCGGCCTGGCATTGCTGCGTTATCTCGTCGTGCCCTTCGGCTTCAACATCACGCTTGCGCTCTTCTTTGCCCATGCGGCCCTCGTACTGCCCTATGCCGTGCGCGTCGTGTCGGCGAGCCTCGATAATCTGCGCTCGGATATCGAGGAGGCGGCCGTCCTGCTCGGCTCCTCCAGGCTCGGTGCCTTTTTCCGCGTGGTCATGCCGAATATCCGCGGCGGCATCCTGGCCGCCTTCATCCTCGGCTTCGTCACCAGTTTCAATCAGGTGCCGGTCTCGCTCTTCCTTTCCGGCCCGGGTGTCCGAACCCTGCCGATCGATATGCTGGGCTATATGGAAACCACCTACGATCCTTCCATCGCGGCGCTCTCCGCCCTTCTCGCTTTCCTCTCGATCGGCATCGTCTTCCTCGCCGAACGCTTCCTGGGATTCTCGCGTTATGTTTGATGCCTATCTCCAACTCGACAAGCTGACGCTGCGCTATGGTGACACGGTCGCCGTGAGGGATCTCGACCTTGCGATCGCCAAGGGCGAGCTCGTCGCCCTTCTCGGCCCCTCCGGCTGTGGCAAAACGACAACGATGCGCGCCATTGCCGGCCTGCTGAAGCCCGCATCCGGTCGCATCGGCCTCGACGGCGCCGATATAACCGGCGTCTCCGCCAACAAGCGCGCCGTCGGCCTCGTCTTCCAGTCATACGCGCTGTTCCCGCATCTGACGGTCTACGAGAACGTCGCCTTCGGCCTGCGCCTCAAGGGCATTTCGGGCGCGGATCTCGATGCCCGCGTCGGCGCCGGCCTGAAATCCGTCGGCCTCACCACTTTCGCCGGCCGCAAGCCCGCCGAACTCTCCGGCGGCCAGCAGCAGCGTGTCGCACTGGCGCGATCCATGGTGATGGAGCCGAAGGTCCTGCTGCTCGACGAGCCGCTCTCCAATCTCGACGCCCGCCTTCGCCTCGAAATGCGCGCTGAATTGCAGCGCGTGCAGAAGGAGACCGGCGTCACCATGATCTTCGTCACTCACGACCAGGTCGAGGCCTTGGCGCTCGCCGACCGCATCGTCGTCATGCTGGACGGCGGCATCGAACAGATCGGCACGCCGGAGGAGATCTATAACAATCCCGCCTCCGCCTTCGTCGCCGATTTCGTGGGCTTCGAAAATGTCTTCGCTCTGAAAGACGGAAAGCTTGTGACGCCGCACGGCCCCGCAGCACTCTCCGATCCGCCGCCCCAAGCTGCGGCCGGCCTGGCTTGGCGCCCGCGTACGGTGACCCTCGGCTCCGGTCCGTTCCAAGGCAAAGTGCACGGCACGTCTTTCGCCGGCAACACACGCGAATACCTCCTCCATACGCCGCTTGGGCCTATCAAGGCTGAAATCGACGCGAGCCTGCCGCCGCACGAGATCGGCAGTGCGCTCGCCTTCGATCTGCCGGTCGCCGGCGCGGCCAACCTCAAGCGCTTCGGGTGACATCATGGGTGTGTGGATCTATACCGACATGGGCTTCGACGACATCGCCGCCATTCTGGTGGTGGCGCAGTCGAAATATCAGATCGACGGCGTCTCGCTGGTCTTCGGCAACACGCCGCTGCCGCAGGTGAGGATGAATGCAGCCGGCGCCGCCGGCGCCTTCGACTGGACGTTCCCCGTCCATACCGGGCGTGCTGCACCCGTTCTCGGCAAACTCGAAACCGCCCAGGCGATCCTCGGCGAAACCGGCATTCCGACATCCGGCAAGAGCCTACCGAAAGCCGCCGCCCTGGCCGAGAGCGACGCCTTCTCCGCGCTCTGCCGCTGGCTCGAGGGCAACGGACCACACCGCATCCTGGCTCTCGGTCCCCTGACCAATATCGCCGCCGTGGCGCTCGCACGCCCCGATCTTGCCGCATGTATCACCGAACTCGTCTGGATGGGCGGCGGCGTCACATCCGGCAACCATACGGCCTCCTCCGAGTTCAACGCGCTCGCCGATCCCGAGGCGCTGGCGATCGTTATCGCCCATGGCCTGCCGCTGCGCATGGTCGATCTCGACCTCTGCCGCAAAGTGCTGGCAAGGCCCGAGGATGTCGAGCCGGTACTCAGTGCCGGCGGCGCAAATGCCGAACCGATCGGCGACATGTTCGCCGGCTATATAAGCATCGGCACCAGCCGCGGCCGTCCCGGCATGGCGATTTACGATCCCTCCGCCGCCGTGGCCTTCGTCGCCCCCGATATCGTCAGCTTCCGCCCCGCGCGCATCGACGTCGAACTGCAGGGCGCCCTCACCCGTGGCCGCACCGTCGTCGAGACCCGCGCCACGCATGCGACCTTCAACGCCCAATTCGCCGCCGATATCGACGTTGAGAAGGCGCGTACCATCATTCTCGCCGCCCTGATCAATGAGGCCCGCAGATGAACGCCATTGCTCGTCAGGAACCTTTCGATCTCAACGATCCAGCCTTGCGCGCCCGCGCCGTTGCCGCCGCCCGCGGCGACGCCCCGTTCGATATGCTCATCACCGGCGGCCGCCTGCTCGATACGGTGACGGGCCTGATCCGGGAGGCTGATGTCGGCCTCGTCGGCGCGCTCATCGCCAGCGTCCATGCCCGGGCGAGCCGAATCGACGCGGTCGAAATCATCGATGCGACTGACGGCATCCTGACGCCGGGCCTGATCGATACGCACATGCACGTCGAAAGCTCGATGGTGACACCCGCCGAATATGCAAGCGCCGTGCTGCCGCGCGGTGTCACCACGGTCGTGTGGGATCCGCATGAATTCGGCAACGTCCACGGCCTCGACGGCGTGCGCTGGGCGATCGAGGCGGCACGTGCTCTGCCGCTGCGCATGATCCTGCTCGCCCCCTCCTGCGTGCCGTCTGCGCCGGGCCTGGAACTCGCCGGCGCCGATTTCGATGCCGCCGTCGTCACCGAGATGCTGCGTTCTCCTGCCGTCGGCGGCGTTGCCGAAGTCATGAACATGCGCGGCGTCATCAACGGCGATCCGCGCATGAGCGCCATCGTCAACTCAGGCCTTGCTTCCGGCAAGCTCGTCTGTGGCCATGCCCGCGGCCTCACCGGCGCGGACCTCAACGCCTTCATGGCAGCGGGCGTCACGTCGGACCACGAACTCACCTCCGGCGCCGATCTTAGCGCCAAACTTTCCGCCGGTCTGACGATCGAACTGCGTGGCTCTCACGATCATCTCTTGCAGGAATTCGTCGAGGTGCTGAACGGCCTCGGCCATCTGCCGCCAACCATTACGCTCTGCACCGACGACGTCTTTCCCGATGAACTCTACCAAAGCGGCGGCCTCGATGATGTCGCCCGTCGCCTGGTGCGCTATGGCATGAAACCGGAATGGGCACTGCGCGCCGCGACCTTCAACGCCGCTGAGCGGCTGAAGCGTTCCGATCTCGGCCTTGTCGCCTCCGGCCGCCGCGCCGACCTCGTTCTCTTCGAGGATCTCACGGAATTCCGAGCACGCCTCGTCATATCAGATGGCCGCGTCGTCGCCCGCAACGGCAGCATGGAGGCGACCGTTCAGCCGCTCGATACGGCGCCGCTGATCAAGTCCGTGAAGCTGCCGCTGCTGACCGACGACGATTTCCGCATCCCCGCGAAAGGCGAGCGCGTCCGCGTCGCCACCATCGACCGCCCACGCTTCACTCAATGGGGAGAGGCGGAAACGTATATCCGGGACGGCTTCGTCGTGCCACCTGTCGGCAGCGCCATGATCGCCGTCGCCCATCGCCACGGAAGGGCCGGTGGCACCCCGCGCAACGGTTTCCTCAGCGGCTGGGGCGAATGGCGGGGCGCCTTCTGCACCACCGTCTCGCATGATAGCCACAACCTCACCGTCTTCGGCGGCAATGCAGCCGACATGGCGCTCGCCGCCAACGCTGTCATAACAGCCGGGGGCGGCATGGCGGTCGCCAAGGACGGCCAAATCGAAGCGATCCTGCCGCTGCCGCTCTCCGGCCTCGTCACCGACGCCTCACTGAAGGACACCGCCTCAGCCTTTGCCGACATCCGTAAGGCCATGGGCAAGATCGTCGATTGGAAGCCACCTTACCGCGTCTTCAAGGCCTGCTTCGGCGCGACACTCGCCTGCAATGCCGGCCCGCATCAGACGGACCGGGGGGTTGCGGATGTGGTGACGGGGAAAGTGCTGGAAGGTCCGGTGCTGGAGATTTTCTAGGCAGGGACGCACGGATCAAAAGCGAGCGGGAGTGCTGTGCAATCCGCCTACGGGCGCCTGCCGCCGTGACCAACATAACTTATTGCCCATTCCGGAATGGACGTTTGGAATCAATGAGTCCTGACCAGGCCGAAAGGCAGCACATTATCAGATTCAAGCTGAGCTGCCGGCGCGGGCCGTCCAATGTAATATCCTTGGATCTGGTTGATTCCGTACTGCTGCATCAGCCGCTGATGTTCGATGGTCTCAACGCCTTCAATGAGTATCCTCACGCCGCGATTGCGCAGCAGGCTGATGATGTCAAGCAACATCCTCTTGCCTTTTTCCGTATTGCAATCATGGAGGAAGGATCGATCGATCTTGACGGTGTCGAATTCGATCAGGCGCAGCCACGAGAGCCCGGCGAAGCCTGTGCCGAAGTCGTCCAGCCAGACTTGAGCGCCCAACCTTCTCAGGTCGCTGATGCAACGAACCACGGTCTGGTCGATTTCCAGCTCAACGCCTTCGGTAATTTCGAAAGCAAGCCGAGCGCCCGTCACCCCGAATTCTGCGAGCGTCGCTGCGACATAGCTGGCGAAACCTGGCATTTTGAGCTCAATCGGCGAAACGTTGACGCTGGCAACTTGCACCAAGCCGGTCGCCAACAGGTCTCGGCAAACGGTGCGAATTGCCCACCGGCCGAGTTCAACGATCGAACCTGTCCTTTCCGCAACAGGAATAAACATAGCAGGTGACACCTGCGTCCCGTCCAACATCCTCAAACGCATCAAAGCTTCAACGCCGTCCGTCTTGCCTGTCTGAATGTTGCGGATCGGCTGATAGACGAGTGAGACAAGGCCGTGTTCAATCGCGATTTTCAAGGTCGCGGCTATATCCTCGCTGTCATCGCTCCTCTGCGGGTCTTCGGGATCGAAGACCACGAGGGTGTTGCGACCCGATGCCTTGGCGGCATAAAGCGCGCGATCAGCTTCATGGATGACCTTGTCGACCTGTTTGGTCTCATCCCGCGTATAGGACACGCCGATACTCACGGTGATGACCGTGGTCCCGTCTCGCCTATGCTCATGTGGCCAAGCCAACGCTCGGACGGCAGCACAAATCGCTTCTGCGAGTTCCGTCGCTCTTTCCGAATTCAGCGTTGGTGTGATGAGGATGAATTCCTCACCCCCGTATCGTCCGATGATGGAGTCCCAGGACGAGGCCACACTTTGGAGAAGCTGCGAGACAGCGACAAGGCATCGGTCGCCTTCTTGATGGCCATAGCAGTCGTTGTAATGTTTGAAATAATCGACATCGATGAGCAGCACGGCAAAGGGCGCCCTATGGTCCTGCCATCGTTGCCAATAATCACGCAGCCGTTGGTCGATCGCCCGGCGATTTTCCAGGCCGGTCAGCGAGTCGGTGTTGGAGAGGTGCAAAAGCGCCTTGCCCCTTTCCTCGGC
The DNA here is from genome assembly GCF_050587665.1 of Rhizobium sp. Nf11,1. NCBI lineage: Bacteria > Pseudomonadati > Pseudomonadota > Alphaproteobacteria > Hyphomicrobiales > Rhizobiaceae > Rhizobium > Rhizobium sp. Nf11,1. Next base: position 9,041 of record NZ_JBOBHU010000004.1, read on the forward strand.
GGCGGCCTGCTGCAAACTCGCTTCAAGAGCATTCAGGAAAACTTTATAGCGCTCTCTGTTGAGCTGAAGGTTCACGTAAGAGGTAAAAATGAAGCAGGATATGCAGAACGCACCCAGGATCAGCTTATGAAGAAGCAGCATCGGCGCGAATAAACAGAGGGCGCCGATGAAGATGAGCATGTTCGTTACGGAGGCCGCAAGAGCTAGCGGAAACCGGAAACTGAAGAACAAGTTGACGCTCATCATGAAGATCGAGCCAAAAACCATGTAATATGAGAAGGCGTCTCTGACCGTGGTCATCTGTGCCGTCAGAAGCCAGACTAAATAAGCCGCTAGCACGGACGTCGCCGCCGCCATATCGACCGTATCGGCCTTTGCTTTGCGGTAGAGCAAGAGCTCCAGCATGCATATCGCACCGACGCCAACCGCCAATCGGCCGGCGATCGTGTACCGGACGACATCGCCAATAAAAAGGTAGTCAGTGAAGGAGTATGCAAGGTAAGCAGCCACCGCTATCCAGAGGCCGTTGCGCGTAGCGGTCTTTCGGCCGCTCTCGCTCTTCTGCTTGTAAAGGCGACGCAACTGTCCTGACGATAGTGTCGGCCCTATGGTGGCGACTGCGGTCTCGGCTAACACGTGCATCATGCCCCTGCCACCCAAAATAATGCAGCATTGCCCTACGCAGACTGCCAGCTAACGCTGGATAGCCCCCCGCAGACTCCACATCAACCGATAACGCTCCACCGAGCTTCCGGCGGGCAGAGTATCTGTCGGGTTCACTAATATTTTCTAAAATTAAGACGTGCACTTCGACTGCGCTCCAACCTTGACGCTTGACCTTCATGAGAATGATGAAGATTTTACTCAATGTTTAAATCATTATCCCCAATGAGGTTTCCGTGGCTCAGCCCCTCTTTTCTCTTGATGGCCAAAGCTTGATTACACCGCAGTCAGTCAGCAAAAAGTTCCCCTCACCTCACCACCATAATGAAACGGACCTCCTGCGGACGGCAGAGGCCGAGTTTGCGATTCTCATCAACATTGCAATGCAGCGGTTCAGCGCCGGGAAAGACCTGCCTGGTGCAGTCAGGTGGTTGATCGGCCAGCTTCATGACGTCCGCCAAAAATTCGGTACTGCTGTATGGCAAAAGCTCATTCCATTCATTCAGGCCCATCCCTCGGCAAAGATTCTGCAGCAGTGCCCGTTCACTCGTTGGTCCTTTGAAAAACCTCGCGGCTATTCCGGTGACGCCAGTCTTATAGACTTTATTTATGGGCATCCGGCGGTCGCCGAAGAAGTTGCCAGATCCACGCTTCTCGGCCTGGATATCTTTGAATACACGATCAATGCGCCCGGCCCGGTAGCGGTCAGGGAACGTCGCGACATTCTGACCCGCTACGTTGATGACACCGCTGCGCGAAGGGGATCGGACACCGAGGTTCTGGCAATCGCCGCGGGTCACCTTCGCGAAGCGGAGGCATCAAAGGCGCTTGCAGAAGGCCGCCTTAAGCGCTGGGTTGCTCTTGATCAGGATCCGCAAAGTATTGGTTCGATCGCGAGCCAATTCCATGGGACTTCTGTCGAGCCTATCGACGGATCGGTGCGCGGTTTGCTCGCGCGCAAACATCAGCTTGGCACCTTCGATCTGATCTACGCAGCAGGGCTGTACGATTACCTTGCCGATAAAGTAGCAATCCGGCTCACGCAGATTTGCATGGAAATGCTGAAACCGGGCGGCGTCTTTCTATTTGCCAACTTCTCCGATGAGATGGCGGATGACGGATACATGGAATCCTACATGAACTGGGAGCTCCTCCAGCGTTCCGAGGCCGACATGTGGCGTATTGCCAATAGTAGTGCGGCGGAAAACACGGTTGAGAAGACAGTCTGGTTCGGTGCCAACCGTAACATCATTTACAGCACCATCAGGAAGCTGTCGTAAGTCGGGACGGCCGCCCGGCCGCGCTGCTGCAGACCGGCCGGGACATCCGCATCAAGGGAGAGTTAGCAAGCGTCAAAGACAGACGGAGCAATCGGATTGCGATGACGCAGCAGGGCCACTCCGCGACATGCTGATGACGAGGCCGCGGCGAGCACACAGAACTGGAGCATACGGCGCCAAAATCCACTAATTTCGGCATTCCTGTTCCTGGCGGTCGTCGCAGTGAGTGGCTTCGTGCTGTTGGCATCCCGCTGGCTTCGCCGCTCGGATGAATCCACTACACACTTTTCCTGCTACCCGTTTGGCAGCGCAGGGTCGATTTGCGCCTGCGCGCTCGTACTGATGCTCATCGGCCTTGATCGCCGCGGAGGTGAAAAAGCAGGCTGCGCCGGCTCAGGAAGCCTTTCTGTGGTAAATGCGCCAATCGGCCGTCTCCCGCACCAGCGCATAGTGGCGGGCGATATAGTGGGCATAAAGATCGCGCAGCCCGTTGCCCGTCCAGATCTCGATCGGCCATTTCGGATCGAGGATAAGATCGACGTCGGCGAACATCTCTTCCGCGGCCGGATGATCATACGGCCCAAGAGTTCGCCCCCAATGATACCAGACGCTGTCGCCCGCGGGCGGCGTCAGCCCCAGGCCGGCGGAGAAGGGATTGACGAAATCGAGAACCGCGACGCGCTCGTCACCAGACATGAGTTGCGACAGGATGGCCGAAGCGTCCACCAGTGTGCTGTTGTATTCCTCGAAATATTCGTATTGGCCGGCGCTCCACATCTCAACGAGCTTGATCTCGGAAAACGCCGGCAGCGGGATCGCTTTGCCTCGGCCGCCGGCAGCGTAATAGGCGTGAATTGCGAGTGATGCAGCGTTGCCGACGGCGGCGGGCAATAACAGGAATCCCACGAGTAGCGGCAGCGCGAACCGCGCTTTCCCGTATCGGGAGAGCAGCTTGGCGCGAAAGAGGCTTTCCGTGATGATGGCGGCGCTTGCACCCAGAGTCAGAATACCGACGGTCTGGAAATTCTGCCCAATCAAGAGGATTCCGGTCGTGCCGCAGAAGGCAACGAAGAGCAGATGCCGATAGCTCGGCGTCAGGTTGAGAACGATGAGCACGACTGTCAGATAGACAAGAAGGTCGGCGAGATTGTTCCGTACCAAATGACCGAGTGCGGTCAACGTCAGAACGCCGCCGCTGTTCTTTGCTGAAAGGCCAAGGTCGGCAAGGTAGTTGAACCCGCCGCGCCAGACGATTTCAATCGCGATGACGCTGAAGGCGATCATCCCCAGCGCCAACCTCACCCAACCGATCTGGCGACGATCGAAAAGCATGAACAATAGGAAGCCAAGCCCTACGACCCCATAGGTGATTTTGGTGTAGAGCATCAGCAACACAAGGAAACTGGCGCATGCCGCATCGACTGCTTTGCTACTCCCGGCGGCCGGCAATCGAGGCAGATACATCACCAACAAAAAGCCGAGCGACGCCCATCCAATCCGGTTGTAGAACATCGCAAAAGTTAGCTCCCCTATCCGCTCGCCCGGATTCGCGGGAGCCGCAACTATCAGGAGCAGGAAGAGCGCAAGCGGAAGTCCGAACGCCTTATGCATCCGGCCGCTCACGATTTCCGCGGCAATGGCAGTAAGCAGGAGGACCACTATCGCCATTCCAGCCGGCATCGCGCCGCCCAGATTGCCCGACAAGCCATAGCCGGCAGCGGGAATATAAAATGTCAGCGGCCCGAGCGACGAATGGAAATCCACATTCGGCACTTGGCCACGCACGATGCGATGAGCACCATCCAGGAAAACGAAGAGGTCGTTGACGTACTTGGTCGTCGCCGTTCGGCCAGGCAAAGCGAGAAGGGCGGCGAGAACGAAACCCATGCCGACGATGACAACCCACGACCGGCTCAACCGTGACGCCAGGGGCGATGCGGCGTCTGCCGTTTCCACCGACCTTTCCGTCTCAGTCACTGCACCTCGCTTTGCGTCTTCGCCTGGCGCCACTGGTAGATCGTCCACTCGGATGTTTTCTGAACGACCTCGAACCGAGCCGAAAGAAACGGGCCGTACAGCGCCTGCAGCGGCAGGCTGTTGATTCCTGTTTTTGGCACCATGACGAACTTTACATCCGCAAAGAGCACTTCCGGTGGGATGTAGGCTTTCTCGTTGATATTGCGGTTCCAGTGAAACCATGCGGAGTCACCGGTAGGCGGACGAATGCCGAGCCCCGCTGAAAAAGGATTGGCGAAATCAAGCACGAAAACGCGCTCCGGCGGTACCGGCAATGCCTGCAGCAGACTTCCCCCGGTGATGATGTCGTCGAGATAACGCCTTATGAAGTCAGGCTCGCCGCCGGGCGGATCGATCTCCCGAACATCGTCGAAACGCGGCAGCCCGAGAGATTGCCCTGCTTTCTCAGCCGCAAGCGATGTATGCAGAATGAGAGCTGCGGCGTGGTGTACGATCGGCGGCAACAGGAACAAGGTCGCAAGCAGCGGCAGAGCCGTGGCAGGAAGAGCCAAACCTCCCGCCCTTCTCCCTTCATCACCTTGCTGAAGCCACGCGGCTTTCTGCGCCAGAACGACTGCACCGCAGTAGAGCGTGATGATGCCCCAGCTGTGGGCGTTCTGGTTGATGATCGCCAAGCCGGCGCCTACGCAGAACCCGGAGAAGAGAAAATCTCGGAAGCTGCGGGTTTGCCAGATGGCGATCAAAGCGAAGGTCGCAAATACGACGAGGTCGGAAAGGTTCTCACGTAGGTTCTTCAGGATGCTGCCGAGATCATGGCCGCCGCTGACACGCGCCGCCGCCCGCAGATCCTCAATGTGCTGAGCGGTTCCGCCCCAGAAGAACTCGATGGCGATCATGGCCAACCCCGTCAGCAGCAGGGCGGTCACGACCCAGCGGCGCTGCTGCCGATCCAATAGGATGATCACGAGAAAGGCGGTTCCAGCAAGCCCGTAGGTCGCCTTGGTGTAGAATGAGACGAGCAGAAGAAAGACGGCGGCAAGGGCATCGGCGGCATCGCTTCGCCCGCGCGCGGGCTGCGGCGTCCGATACATCACCAGCAGCAGGCCAAGCGCGACCCAACCGATGCGGTTGTAAAACATCGCGAAGGAAGGATACCAGATGGAACTGCCGAGATTAATCGGCGCCGCGAGGATGAGAATGAGGAATATGCCGAGCGCGGCCGCCAATGACGGGCTGAGGCGGGACACGAGAATGCGGATCATCGCCGGGATGAAGGCGACGACAACAATAGCCATTCCGACCGGTATGGCAGCGCCGAAATTCCCCGTCAGTTGATATCCAGCCGCCGGAAGATAAAAGACGAGTGGCCCGAGCGCCGTGTGGAAATCGCGATTCGGCACCTGACCGAACGTGATGCGGTGCGCACCGTCGATAAAGACCAGCACGTCATTGATAAAGGCGGCGTTGATGGTCCTCCCGGGCAGGGCAAGCATGGCTGCGCAGGCCAATGCTGTTAGAATGATTGCGCCTTCGGCCGACAGCAACCGCCGTATCCTCGCCGCCGGTCGCTTGCTGGCACCTGCGCTCGTTCCGATGGCCGCGTAAGCGGCGTGATTGCCTGGTTCCGTCACAGCCGCAACCTCTTGAAGATCGGTTCCGGGATTAACCGGATCGCCGTCATGAGCGGCCGCCATATGCGTCTGACATAGACGACGTCCCCGCCTCTGCCTCCCTCCGCGACAGTAAAGATCTTCTGCGCGACCTCCCGAGGTTCGGCTGTGAGAAGCGGCGGCAGCTTCATGCCATGCGTCATGCGTGTCCGAACGAAACCCGGCTTCACGGTGAGCACGCGCACGCCGGACCCGGACAGCCGGTTTCTCAGGCCGGACAAGTAGGCGGTCAACCCGGCTTTTGCGGCGCCATAGACATAGTTGGACGCGCGTCCGCGATCTCCGGCGACGGAGCTTATGCCGACGATGGTACCTGATCCCCTTGCCGCAAAACGTTCTGCCAGAAGGCCAAGAAGCAAAGCTGGTCCTTCGAAGTTCGTCCGCATGATCATGGCGGCGTGCTCGAGCTGCCGTTCAGCGCGAGACTGCTCGCCCAGTTCGCCGACAACGCAGACCACCGTGTCGGGCAGAGGCGAAACGACGCCCACAAAATCTTCGAAGTGGCTCGTGGCGAGGATATCAAGTTCGTGAACCAGGACATTAGCGCCGGTCCGCGCGCTGATGTCGTCGGCTTCGCGCTGTACGGCGGAGAGCTTTCGTCCGGTGAGAAGCACATTCCATCCGGCCTCCGCATAGATCAGCGCCGTCGCGCGACCGATATCCGACGTCCCGCCTATCAGGAGCAATGTCTTGCAGATCCCCGTCATATGCCGAGCCTCTTTGCCAAGCGGGAATTAAAGTGACGATCGGCGCCCGTTATTTTGCGTAGCTCTTTGAACGCAGCCAACCGAGGGTAACCGGCCTCGAATGTGTGACGTGACTGTCGTGCATCCTTGGCGAGATAGAGCCGCCCCCCTGCCTTGACAACCAGCTCGTCGATCTCGTCGAGCAGCCGGAACACTTCCTGCGTGACGGGAAGGTCGAGTGCGAGCGTGTAGCCCGGGGCAGGAAAGGACAGCAGCCCGCTCCCGCGCCCCAGCTTCTTCAGAACGGCAAGAAAGGAGCCTTTTCCCGAGCGCGCAAAGCGCTCGAGAATGCCACTCAGGACTGCGAGCGCATCCTCGGCAGGAACCACGCACTGATGCTGCAGAAAGCCCCTCCTGCCATACAGCCGGTTCCATTCAAGGATACCGTCCAGTGGAAAGAAGTATTTATCCCAGTGGACCAGCGACGTCTTGGCTGCCTTTCGCGCTCCCGCCCTGAAATAAAGCTCGTTGAAGGCTGCTACGCTTGTTTTGTTGAGCACCCATTGCGGCAGATCGAATGGCAGTGAAAACCTCCCCTCGTTTTTCGCTGCAAAACGATCGGCCTCCGGCATGCCGCCGACCTCGTCCAGCGACGCGTGTTCGCCGGCGAAAATCAGCGAGCGTCCAAGGGAAGCGCCTTGCAAAAAGCAATCGATCCAGGCGACCGAATAAGTTGCATCCTCGGTCTGCTGCAGCGCCTTCAACGCCTCGCCAAGGTTTTTCGTGACGATCGTCTTTTGCACGATCCAGCCGGATTCGATCGGTCTCAAGCGGAAGGTCGCTTCCGCGATAATCCCGGTCATGCCCATGCCACCGACCGTCGCGAAGAAAAGCTCAGGGTTGCGCGTGCGGCTACAGGTGAGGATCTCTCCGCCGGCGACCACCAGCTTGAGCTCGCTGACATGGTCACCGAACCCGCCGTCGCGATGATGGTTCTTGCCGTGCACGTCAGAGGCGATCATCCCGCCGACCGTGACAAATTTGGTGCCCGGTACCACAGGCGGAAAATAGCCTCTCGGGACAAACGAGCGCAGAATGTCCGAGAGCATTACGCCCCCTTCCACGGTCAGCGTCGCATTGGTGGGATCGAAGCTCCGAATCCGGCTCAGCCCACGGCACATTAAGGTGGAGTGTTCGCCGATCGCCGCGTCACCATACGAGCGCCCATTTCCGCGCCCGATCAGTCCCACGCAAGCCGCCACGGTGCCTGCAAGCGCCTCCGGCAGCCGGCAGTCGATGGCCTCGCTCTCATGGTGCGGATAGCGTCCCCAGCCCTCCATGAGTTTGTCACGCCTCCTCTGGTTTGAATACGAATTTCCGGTCCAATGCGTATTTGGAGATGTAGCCGATCGCCAAGCCGAGCGCTCCGCCGGTGTATTTTGCGAGGTCCGTCTTCCAGACCGTCCAAAAAGCAATTTCAAACCCCCAGAATATGAGCGTCGTCAGGACACTGAACAGGCCGTAAAGCGCCACCTTGAGCATCTCGTCGCCGTATGACGTGTAGCCGTCGAAGAAGATCCATCTTTTGTCGAGGACGTATTTCAAGCCGAAGCCGGCAGCAGTCCCTGCGAGCATAGATGGCATGAGGCTCGGCGACGGCGCCAGCTGCATGACACTAGCCTGGACCGCGAAATTGGCGGCCGTGGAGAGCATGGCAAAGGCGAGGTAGCGGGTTGCGAGGCTGGCAGAAGTGCTTCGCTCTGAAGACTGGCGACCCATGCGACCACCTCACATCGCGGCAATGACAAGTGCGCCGGCAACGCCGAGCGTGGCAAGGCTGACCTTGTCCTTCATCGCGAAGACGACTGGATCGTCATGCATCTGCCCCCGATGAGCGAGCATGAGGATGCGGGCAATCCAGCAGGCAAGAATCGGCCCGGCCAACCACAGCATAGCTGGCCTAGTGTAGATGTCTTGGGCACTGTCGCTTGCGGCATAGAGGGCAAATAACGTCAGCGCGTTCATTCCTGCTCCAGCTGCCAGGGCACCCACCATACCGATATCCGCCTTCCTGTAATCGCGGTTTCTGGAGTCCGGCAGGTGCGCGGCGCGTCGCGAAATGAGCTCGGTGTATCGCTTCACCAAAGCGAGCGAGAGAAACCAGCTCATCATGAAGGCAAGCAGCCAGGGAGATGGCCACACCGAGACGGCGGCAGCGCCGCCGATCACCCTTGTGGTGTAAAGGGAGGCGAGAGCCACCACGTCCAGGATCATCTTCCGCTTGAGGAAGAAAGAATAGGCGGTGGTCAAGGCGAAATATCCCGCCAGCACGAGCACAAAGACGGATGAAACCATGGCGGCGACCGTTAGCGCCAGCAAAAGCAGGATCGGGATTGCCAGAACGGCGCGCGACAGTGGTATCTCGCCACAGGCAAGGGGTCTGCGGCATTTGGTTTTATGGCGGCGGTCGTCCTGCAGATCGACCAAGTCGTTCAGAAGATAAACGCCCGAGGCACAGAGCGAAAAAGCCACCAAAGCCAAGCAGGCATTCGCAAGGCTATGGAGCTCAAAGAGTTGATTTGTCAGCAGCGGGACAAATACCAACGCGTTCTTGACGTATTGATGCACTCGCAACGAACGCGCCCAAATCCGCCATGTCGTTTTGTCGTGGCTCAGATGCTCGACGTTCTCGCATTGGCACGAAAGCGCTCGCGCAACTGCCGCCGATGTCCTTATGGCATAAGACTTTGCGGCGTGGCGCCAGACTGCCAAGTCAGCCGAGTCGTTGCCGATATAGTCGAAGCCACCCTCCCCGAAGGCGGCGACGAGTTTTGCCGCCTTTAGCTCCGCGACACAATTCATCGTCTCGCTTGTTGCAAACCAGCCGGTGAAGAGGCCGAGGTGGTCTGCAACCGCACAAACCAGGCGCTCGTGGGTTGCAGAAGCGAGATAAACCGAACGCCCCTGCTCCCGTGCGGCCTTGATGACCTTCAGCACTTCCGCGTCGTAAGGAAGGATGGATGGATCGAAATCCGCTGGCTGAGACAGGCGGTGCTTCAGACATGCCTTTCCGGCGGAAAGCGACCTGATGAAATCGACGATCGAATGGGGCCGACGGCTAAGCTCCGAGAAGGCCGCCTCAATTAGCAGGTCCGATCGCACCAGGGTGCCGTCAAGATCAACCACTAATGGGCGGGGCCACAGCGGTCTTTGCAGGTCCGGTGGACTGTGCACCGACAATGCCGCGGGCTCAGGTTGAGGCCACTGGTCCTCCTCGGCTCTCGGCGGAAAATCTCTTCGTAGCTGGAATTCGTGATGCAGCTCGTTCAAAGGATTTCCCTTATGCTTCGAAACCATGAAAGTTCGCCGAACCACGGCTAGGCAGTTTAGTTCCATCACCAAAATGGGTGAGGTGCCGGCTGGGAGAACCTTATCGGCGGTTGAGTTTTTTCTCGTAAAACCGAGAGTATCTCCGCAAATGCAGAGGTTCGAGCCCCGGAGTTGGTGCCGAGGAACTTGCACAACGTTACAGCGTTTCTGAATATCATTTTCAGCTCGGCTGTCCGCAACATCCCAGCCTCTTCCCAGGGCCGCATGACAACACAACAGATAATCGCCTTTTCTGTCATCGGGCTCATGATGGCAGTCTTTATATGGGATCGCTTCCGCTATGATGTTGTCGCGTGTTGTGCGCTTGTATTGGCAGTCGCAACCGGCATTGTGCCGCCGGGAAAAGCGTTTTCCGGATTTTCGGATGACATCGTCATTATCGTTGGCAGCGCACTGGTCGTCAGCGCAGGCGTAGCGCGGTCAGGCATTGTGGATTCGGCAATCAAGAGATTTTTCCCGAATCTGGACACGTTTTACACGCAGCTCGCGCTCTTGATGATTGCGGTGGCGATGCTTTCTGCTTTCATTAAAAATATCGGCGCGCTTGCGATCATGATGCCGGTCGCCTTCAAGTTCGCGAAAAAATCCGGCGCCTCTCCCTCAAAATACCTGATGCCGATGTCGTTTGCCGCTTTACTTGGCGGATTGATGACGCAGATTGGCACCTCGCCCAACATCGTCGTTTCACGGTTGCGGGAGGAGATGACGGGGACCTCCTTCACCATGTTTGACTTCACGCCGATAGGTGGTGTTCTCACGATTGTTGGCATCACCTTCCTCTTGTTCTTCCACTGGCTGGTGCCAAGCCGCACCAAGCAGAACAGCTCGATTGAAGATGCAATCGAAATCAAGAATTACACCAGCGAAGTCGCGATCACAGACCAGTCAACTCTGGTTGAGCAGGCATTGAGCGATCTCCTGAAGCTCGGTGATGGTGAGGTCATAGCCACGGCTGTGCTGCGGGGTGGTACCCGAATGGCTGCATTCCCTGATCTCACGCTTCGCACCGAGGATATTATCATGCTGGAAGGTCCATCGGCAGCGATGGACCGCATTGTGTCCCAGGGGAAATTGAAGCTTTCCGGCAAGCCTCTGGCAGAAGGCGGCCATCCGGAAGCAGACATCATTTCGCTTGAGGCAATCGTTAGTCAGGAATCATCCCTCGCTGGCCTTTCGGCCAAAGAATTGGCGCTTTCCTACACGCGCGGGGTCAACCTTTTGGCGATTAGCCGGCGCGGTGAGCGCCTCAAGGAACGTCTTGGAAACTTGACCATCAGCACCGGTGATGTGCTCCTTCTGCAAGGCAACCGGAAAAGCCTGACTGCCCTTCTGCAGGATTTCGGCCTGCTGCCACTCGCACAGCGCGAGGTGCTGCTCGGCACCCGCCGCCGCGCCTTCATTCCGCTTCTTATCCTGGCGCTCGCGATGGCAACGACCGCCGTCGGCCTCGCGCCGGTTCCGGTGGCCTTCTTCGCAGCCGCCCTGAGCATGGTCGTTTTTCGAGCTGTTCCACTTGCCGATGTCTATAAATCGGTTGATGGACCGATCCTCGTGATGCTCGCGGCCCTTATTCCCGTCTCCGACTCCTTGCGCACCTCCGGCGGCAGCGATTTGATTGCCGGCTGGCTGAGTGGGGCGGCGATGAATCTGCCGGCATGGGGTGCGCTCGGCCTGATCTTGGTGACCGCCATGGCCGTTACCCCCTTCCTCAACAACGCTGCAACGGTCCTTGTCATGGCACCGATCGCCGCCGGCTTTGCAACGGGTCTAGGCTTCAAACCGGAAGCCTTCCTGATGGCGGTGGCTATTGGCGCGGGTTGCGACTTCCTCACGCCCGTCGGCCATCAGTGCAACACGCTCGTCTTCGGTCCCGGCGGTTACAAGTTTTCCGATTATCCGCGTCTCGGCTTGCCGCTGTCGGCTTTGATTATTCTCGTCAGCGTGCCGGCACTGCTATTTGTCTGGCCCGTCAACTAGTGTGGAACGACGTCTCACTTCCGAAAGGTCGTGCGTGACTGCCACAGCGCCGCAAAACAGCGAAAACCGAGCAATGGACATCGCTTAAACCTTCAACTCCCCCTCCACCAACGCCACCCAGTAAGCCGCCCCGTATCCAAGCGCCTCATCGTTGAAATCATAAGCCGTGTTGTGGTGCAGCGCGCCGTCAACCGCCGGTCCATTGCCCATCCAGACATAACAGCCCGGCGCATTCTCAGCGAAGAAGGCAAAGTCATCTCCGGCCGTCGACGGCGGAAAACTCCTCTGCACTTTTTCACCAAAGACGATGCCGGCGGCGGCAAGCGCCCGTGATGTCGCATCGGCATTATTGATGACAGGTGGTATCCGCCGCTCAAAACGATAGTCGGCTGATACGCCGTACATCGCAGCCGTCCCACTTGCCAACCGACCGATCTCGGTCTCCAGCTGGTCGCGCACCGCAGGCGAAAAGGCCCGTGCTGTTCCGCCGATCTCCACAATATCGGGAATGACGTTCAACGCCTTGGCATCGCCCGCCTGCAGAAAGCAGGCGCTGACGACCGCGGGCTGCAGCGGGTCGACAACACGGCCGACGATCGTCTGCAGCGATGACAGGAAAGTACCGGCTGCTGTGATCGGATCGCGGCCGAGATGCGGCTTGGCGCCGTGCGTGCCGACGCCGCGAAAGGTGATGCGCCAGCTGTCGGAGGAGGCGAGCTGCGGTCCCTCGACCACGGCGATCTCGTCGACGGCAAGCCCCGGCATATTGTGCAGGCCATAGACGGCATCGCAGGGAAAAAGCCGGAAGAGCCCTTCCTCGACCATGCGCTTTGCCCCGCCGCGGCCCTCTTCGGCCGGCTGGAAGATGAAATGCACAGTGCCGGAAAAATTCCGCGTCGCCGCCAGATGCCGCGCGGCGCCGATCAACATTGCCGTATGGCCATCATGGCCGCAGGCATGCATCTTTCCAGGCGCTGTCGATTTATAGGGCCGCTCCGCCATTTCAGGCATGGCGAGCGCATCCATATCGGCTCTCAGCCCGATCCTGCGCGTGCCATTGCCGACCTGCAGCGTGCCGACGATGCCGGTGCCGGCGAGCCCGCGATGCACGGTGATGCCGGCCTCCTCAAGAAGCTTGGCGGCGATACCGGCGGTGCGCTCCTCCTCGAAACCGAGTTCCGGATGGGCGTGCAGATCGCGGCGCAAGGCGGTGAGGAACGGCAGATCGTCCTTGATCCGGGCAGGAATACTCATGGGCCGGATATCCCTCCATGTGAAACGGGCGCCCGAACGGCGCCCGCGTCAGATCATTCGTTTTTCATCAAACAGCTGGCGAGTTCAACCCTCAAGCTTCTTCGACGAATACCTCCTCGCGCTTCTTCCTGACGCTCGGCAGGAAGACGACGATGAGCACGGCGACCGCGATAGCCAGAAGCGTGGCGCTGATCGGCCGCGTGATGAAGGTGCTGGGGTCACCGCGCGACAGGATCATGGCGCGTCTGAGGTTCTCTTCCAGCAGCGGCCCGAGCACGAAGCCGAGCAGCAGCGGCGCCGGCTCGCAGCGCAGCTTGGCCAGCACATAGCCGATGAGGCCGAAGAAGGCGACGGCATAGAGATCGTAAACGTTGGAATTGACGCTGTAGACCCCAATCGAGCAGAAGGCCATGATGATGGGGAAGAGTACGTAATAAGGCACCGTCAACAGCTTCACCCAGAGCCCGATCAGCGGCAGATTGAGGATGACGAGCATCAGATTGCCGATCCACATCGAGGCGATGATGCCCCAGAACAGCGCCGGCTGCTCGGTGGCGACGTTCGGGCCTGGCACGATGCCCTGGATGATCATGGCGCCGATCATCAGCGCCATCACCGGATTGGCCGGAATGCCGAGCGTCAGCAACGGAATGAATGAGGTCTGCGCTCCGGCATTATTGGCCGATTCCGGGCCTGCAACGCCGGCAACCGCGCCCTGGCCAAATTCCTTCGGCGTCTTCGACAAGCGCTTTTCCACCGTATAAGAGGCGAAGGAAGCGAGGATCGCCCCGCCACCCGGCAGGATGCCGAGCGCCGAGCCGATGGCGGTGCCGCGAATGATGGGCGCGACCATCTCCTTGAATTCCTGGCGCGAAGGCAAGAGGCCCGATACCTTGGCCATCAGCACCGTTCTTGTCGACTCTCCCTCGAGATTACGCAGGATTTCAGCGACGCCGAAGACGCCGACGGCGAGCGCCACGAAATTCAGCCCGTCGGCATATTCACGGATGCCGAGCGTGAAACGCGGTGTGCCGGTATAGATATCGGTGCCGACGAGGCCGAGCAGCAGCCCGAGCGCCACCATCGCCAGCGCCTTGACGACCGAGCCATGCGCCAGCGCGATCGAGGAAACGAGGCCGACGATCATCAGCGAGAAGTATTCAGCCGATCCGAATTGCAGCGCGATGTCGGTCAGCGGCGGCGCGAAGACCGCAACGAGGAAGGTCGAGACCGTACCGGCGAAGAACGAGCCGAGCGCGGCAATCGCCAGCGCCGCCCCCGCCCTGCCCTTGCGCGCCATCTGATAGCCGTCGATCGCGGTGACGGCCGAGGAGGATTCGCCCGGCATGTTGATGAGGATCGCCGTTGTCGAGCCGCCATATTGCGCGCCGTAGTAGATGCCGGCGAGCATGATGAGTGAGGAGACCGGCTCGAGCTGGAAGGTGATCGGCAAAAGCATGGCGATCGTCGCCGTGGCGCCGATACCGGGCAGTACGCCGATCAGCGTGCCGAGCAGCACGCCAATCAGGCAGAAGAGGAGATTATCGAGCGTTGCCGCCGTGGCAAAGCCGAGCGCGAGATTGCTGAAAAGATCCATCGCCGCCTCCTAGAACCGGACCCAGGGGCCGAAACGCTCGAACGGCAGTCCGAGCCCATAGCTGAAGACGGCGACCGAAAAGACCGTCAGCAGCAGCGACAGGATGACCGCGAACACCAGATTCATCTTGCGCGACGCAAAGCAGGCGATAAAGGCGGTGAAGAACAGCGCCGGCGCAAATCCGAGCCCGCGCACCGTCAATCCGAAGAAGACGGGAGCCGGCAGAATGAAGAGCATACCGCGCCAGGCGAAGGGATCGACCGGCTCCCCCTCCACACGCAGCGCCTGAATGAAGATGATCGCGCCGAGAAGTATCAGCGCGCAGGCAAGGATAAACGGAAAATAGCCGGGGCCCATGCGCAATGCCGTGCCGACATCGAGCCCGACCGACTGATAGGCAAAGAAAGCGCCGATCGCGACGAAAAGCGCACCGCAGATCGCATTGGTGCTATCGAGACTGATAGATTTCATGGTGTCTCCTGAAGTTGGAGATGGTTCACGTGATGCCGTCACTGCCGCGATGGCCCCTCATCCGCCTGCCGGCACCTTCTCCCCGCTCGCGGGGAGAAGGGAACATGCCGCAGCCTCTCCGTCCCTCGCCATGTCTCGTATGGCAGGTCCCCTCTCCCCGTTTAGGGGAGAGGGTTAGGGTGAGGGGCTATTCCTGGCACATCCCTCACTAATCCGCATATTCCCCGGCAGCCTCGATCACCGGCTTCCAGCGGGCTATCTCGCTTTCTAGCTTGGCTTTCAAAGCAGCAGGCGTTGCATCTGCATCGGAAGACGGCGCCGTGCCGAGTTCGGCGAAGCGGGCGCCGACATTCGGATCCTTCAGCGCCAGCTGCAGCGACTTGGACAGGCGCTCGTTGATCGCGGCCGGCGTACCCTTCGGTGTGTAGATGCCGTGCCATATGCCCACTTCGAAGCCCGGCAGGCCGGCTTCGACAGCCGTCGGTACATCCTTCAACACATCGAGACGCTTCGGCGAGGTCACCGCATAGGCCTTGATCGTGCCGCCCTTAATCTGTTTCGTCGTGTTGGTGGTCTGGTCGCACATGATATCGACCTGGCCGCCGAGCAGATCCGTCATCGCAGGGCCGGTTCCTTTATAGGGTACGGTCGTGAGTGGCGTCTGGATGGCGCTCATGAACATCATGCCGCAGAGATGCGAAGCCGCACCGATGCCGGCATTGGCGACCGTCACCTTCTCCTTGTTGGCCTTGACGTAGTCGATCAGTCCCTTGAGATCGCTCGGCTCGAAATCCTTGCGTGCGACGATCGTCATCGGCACCTCGGTGACGAGTCCGACATATTCGAAGGCGCCGAGCGTGTCGTAGGCGAGCTTGCGATAGAGCGTGGCGCTGGTCGCCATGCCGATATGGTGCAGCAGGATGGTGTAACCATCGGGATCGGCGCTCGCCACCCGGCCGGCGCCGAGCGTGCCGCCGGCGCCGCCGACATTTTCAACGACGATCTGCTGGCCGAGATCCTTCGACATGGATTCCGCCACAAGGCGCGCAACGGTGTCGGTGGGGCCGCCCGCCGCAAAGGGGACGACCATGGTGATGGTGCGTTCGGGGTAGGTCTGCGCCGAAGCGACGCCGGCGAGAAGAGAGACCGCGGCAGCCGCGGTCAGGCCGAGCACGGCCTTCAGGATTTTCATCGTTTCCTCCCTGATGAAACAGCCGCCCCGCCGACACATCCTCCGCCGGGGATGACCTATTTGCCGCCGAGAGAAATCGCGCCGCAATCATTACCGTCGCTTCCGCAAGATGATTCTGCGGCAGTGCAATGCAGCATGGGTCGATTTGGAAACAAACGGCATAGGCGATGGGTGGATTTCCACCCAACGCGCAACGTTCCGGGCTGGAGCACCATTGTCCCGGAGAATGCACGACGCAAACCAGGATCAGCTTTCGGTAGTCAGCATCCGCTTGTCGAGGCCGTATTTCTGCATCTTTTCGTAAAGGGTCTTGCGGGAGATGCCGAGGGATTCATAAACAGGCCTGAGGCTGCCCCCATGCGCCACCAGCGCGCTGGCGATAATCCCTCGCTCGAATTCGGCGACCCGCTCTGCAAGTCCGATTGCCTCCTCGGTATGCCGTCCGCCATTGTCGAGACCCAGGACCAGACGGTCGGCGGCATTCCTCAGTTCCCGCACATTGCCGGGCCAGTCGCGCTGGGCGATGTCGGAGATCACCTCCGGCGGCACGGCCACCTCGTCGCGGCCGTAGCGGGCGGCCGCTTCGCGCACCAGTTGCAGGAAAAGCAGCGGAATGTCCGCCCGCCGCTGCGACAGCGACGGCACATGCAGCGTCGCGACGTTCAGTCGGTAAAACAGATCGGCGCGAAAGCGGCCAGCTGCTACCTCCGCCTCTAGGTCTACTTTGCTCGTCGCGATGAAGCGCACGTCGAGCGGCACGACCTCGTTCGATCCGAGCCTGGAGATCACCCGCTCCTGCAGCACCCGCAGGAACTTCGCCTGCAGATCGAAGGGCATGGAGCCGATTTCGTCGAGCAGGATGGTGCCGCCGCGCCCATGTTCGAACTTCCCGTAACGCGGCCTGACCGCGCCCGGGAAGGCGCCAGGCTCGTGGCCGAAGAGCTCGCTCTCGATCAGGTTCGCCGGCAGCGCGGCACAATTGATCGCAATGAACGGCCGGCTCGCCCGGGCACTGATATCGTGAAGTGCGCGGGCCACGACCTCCTTGCCCGCCCCGGTATCACCGACGATCAGCGTATCGGCGTCGCTGGCGCCGATCGCGCGGATGCGATAGCGCAGATCCACCATCACCTGCGTGCGCCCCGGCAGCCGCGCCTCGATGTCGTCGCGTTTGCCGGCAACCGCCTTCAGCAGTCGGTTTTCGAGCACCAGCCCGCGCCGCTCCATTGCCCGGCGAATGACGCCGGCGAGCATTTCAGGCGTGAACGGCTTCTCGATGAAATCATAGGCGCCTTCGCGCATCGCCTTGACCGCGAGCTGTACATCGCCGTGGCCGGTGACGAGGATCACGGGCACCTCCTGATCGATCTCACGGATCTTCTGCATCAAAGTCATTCCATCGATGCCGGGCATTCGGATATCGCTGACGACGACGCCGGGAAAACTGTAACCAATCAGTTCCAGCACATGTTCGCCGCTCGAAAAGGTCTCGACGCTGAAGCCGGAGAGTTCCAGCGCCTGCGCCGTCGAGCGGCGCAATTCTTCCTCGTCGTCGACGAGCAGGATCTTCGCATCATTCATTCAGCCGCCTCCGGAATCAGCCCTGCCGCCGATTGCAGCTCAATGCGGAACACCGCGCCCCCTTCGGAATGATTGGCAGCCGTCAGGCTGCCGCCGAAATCCTTGACGATGTTGTAGGAGATCGAAAGCCCCAAGCCGAGCCCCTTGCCGACACCCTTGGTCGTGAAGAAGGGATCGAAGATGCGCTCGGCGATCGCCGCCGACACGCCGGGTCCGTGATCGCGCACCGTCAGCACCACCTTGCCGGCCTCCTCGAAGGCCGAAACCTCAATGCGCCTGTCATCCAACCCCTCCACCGCATCGGCCGCGTTGGAGATCACATTCACCAGCACCTGCTGCAGCCGCACCGAGCCGGCGCGCACCACCGGCGGCTGCGTTCCGAGATCGAGCCGGAGCTCGGCGTCCGCCGCCTTCAGCCGCCAGGCGATGATCTCGAGTGTATCGCGCATCGCCTCGTCGAGCGAAACGGGCCCGAGCTTCTCGTTCGGCTTGCGGGCAAAATTGCGCAGGTGCCGACTGATCGCGGCCATGCGGTCGATCAACCCGCCGATCCGCCTTATATTGTCGCGCGCCTCCTCCGTCCGGCCTCGATCGATCAGCACCGAGGCACTGTCCGTATAGGTCTTGGCGGCGGCGAGCGGCTGATTGAATTCATGCGAAAGGGCAGCCGACATCTGCCCGAGCCCAGCGAGTTTGCCCGCCTGGATGAGATCGGCCTGGGTCTGGCGAAGCTGCTGCTCGGTCAACCGCCGCTCGGCGATCTCCTCCTCGATGCGGCTGTTGACGCGGGCAAGATCCGCCGTGCGCTCCTCCACCCGCCGCTCGAGCTCACCCCGCGCTTCGGCCTGCATCTGCATGCGCTCGGCAAGTCGCGCCCGCCGCTGGCGAATGACCGCGACAGCAAGGCCGGCGATGCAAAGGATGAGAAAGACGGCGACAAGCGCGGTGCGCGCCTGAGCGCGGATGGAGCTTGTCTCCATCAGCACATTCACCGTCCAGTCCTCGGCCGGCATGTAATGCGACAGCACCAGATACTCCCTTGCGCCCCGATCACTCGCAAGCGTCATCAGATCATGCGGCTCGAAGCGATGGCGCGTTACCGGCAGGGCTGTCAGTCTTGCATTGGCATAGCGCCGCGACGCTTCCGTGCGGGCGATACGATCGGCCGTCAGCGGCAGGATCGCGCCGTAGAGCCATTCCGGGCTGCCGGACATGAAGATGATGCCTTCCGGATCGGAGACGAAGATTTTGTATTCGCCGCCGCTCCAGGAGGATTCGATCATGTCGATATCGACCTTGAAGACGATGACGCCGCGAATATCGGCGCCGACCCTGATCGGCGCCGAAAAATAGTAGCCGCGCTTTAACGACGTGGTGCCGAGGGCGTAAAACCGCGCCTGCCGGCCCTCGATCGCCTCCTGGAAATAGGGCCGGTAGTTGAAATTCTGTCCGACGAAGCTTCCCGGCCCATCGTAATTGCTGGCCGCGATCGTCTCCCCGTCCGGCTTCACCACATAGATGTCGGAGGATTTTAAAAGCCCGTTGATCTCCTTGAGATAGAGATTGGCCGCATCACGCAGCGCCATATCGTTGGGCGCGCTCACCAGTTCCTTGATATCGTCGTGATCGGCGATCAGCGCCGGCAGCGCCTCGTAGCGGTTGAGGTGGCCGCTGAGCGCCGAGACGGCAAGGCGCAGCGCCGTTCCCGCCTGAGCGGAAGCCTCCTGCATATAGGCGCGCGTCGCAATCGCGCTTCCATAGGTGAAGAAGGCGAAGATGACAAACGGCACCACCAGCAGCGCCGCGATGGCACGATATCTCGAAGACAGATCCGGCTCCTCCCTTTCTGCCTTCACTCCCCAGCAAGGCATGCCCGACGGCTCAGTTTAATGAGGCAAGCGAGGATTTCCAAGGGCTCACCGGAACTTGACACTCGGCAGGGACGGATGTCCTATTGCTGCACCGCAAGGAAACCCATTCATGAGCGACGACCAAACGCCCGCCGACAGCAAACTCACCAACTCCAAGCGCCGCTGGGCGTCAGAGGGCAAGTTCCTGACCGGGCGCATCAGCAGGCCCGAGACCGAGCGCCTGCCGCCCGGCCAGCACCTCGTCAAGAATTGGCCGGTGCTCGATCTCGGCCAGCAGCCGGTCATTTCAACCGAGAGCTGGCAGCTTGAAGTGCGTGGTTTGGTCGAAACGCCTCTCACCCTCACCTGGGCCGATTTCCAGGCGATGGAGCAGAGCACTGGGGTGAGCGACATCCACTGCGTCACCACCTGGTCGCGTTATGACAACAACTGGAAAGGCGTTTCGACGCGGGATCTGCTCGATCGCGCCATGCCGAAACCGGAAGCAGCCTACGTGATGCTGACGAGCTATGACGGCTACACCACCAATCTGCCGCTCGCCGATTTCGCCGCCGAGGATGCGATCCTGGCGACCTCCTGGGAAGGCCTGCCGCTGACACCGGAGCACGGCGGCCCAATGCGCCTCGTCGTGCCGCATCTTTATTTCTGGAAAAGCGCCAAATGGCTGCGCCGCATCGAGTTGCTCGCCGCCGACGAGGCCGGCTTCTGGGAAAAGAACGGCTATCATATGTATGGCGATCCGTGGCGCGAGCAGCGCTATTCAGACGACTGAGCCTTCGGCCGCAGGAAACGGCGAAGCGTCAGGATGGCAAGCCCCAACATGGCGGCCAACCCCGTCAGGGACGCCATGCTGGCAGGATGAAGCGGCACCTTGCTCCAGCTCGGCTTGACGATATTGGCGGTATTGAATGCCTCGCCGCTGAACTGGCAGGTAATGAAGGCAAGCCCGCGACCCGCCATCTCGGCGTCGATGGCCGAGATGATTTCGCCCGCCGCGGTTGCCTCCCGCGGCATCTCACGCATCGCCATCAGCACGGCTTTCGTCGCCGCGAGATAGGCATGGGCGCATTCGTTGAACGGGCTTTCCTCGTCGGTCACACTGCCCGGCACTCGGCCCCAGAGGCAATAGGAATATTGGATTTCCGAGTAGTTCAAGACACGCCGGAACGATTCGTTCGTATCGGCCGCCCGTGACGCCAGCATGCTGATGCTGCTGCGATACTCCGAAATGATCGCCATCTCGCCGTGGGAAATTGCCGGAATATCGAGCCCGGTATCGGAGCCGCCAGAGCTGCTCCCATGGCCGAAAGCATTTCCGATAAACATTGGCAACAGGCTCGCGATGAGACCGAGAAAAGCAAACCTGCCAATATGCTGCATCACCGGAACGCCGGCCGCAGTCCACTCTTGGCGGCAAGACCCCTTTCTGCCAGCGCTCCGAAAACCAGACCGAGCGTTGCCCAAAGGATCGCATGCATGCCGAGCGAGGTGGTGCGGAACCGCCAGAGTACCATCGCCGAGAAATTCTCGGGCACTTCGTTGATCGGCGGCAACAGATAAAGCACGAAGCCGATGAAGACGAGATAGGCGATGCCGGCGATGATCGCGCCGTTCCAGAGACCGAAGCGCTCGCCAAGGCGGCGCGAAAGCGCGACCGCGGCAACCAGCGAGGCGAGCGAAACGACAATCATCAGGAAGAACAGCTCGGTCCTGACGCCGATCGTTTCGGGATTGCCGACCGCCGGGGGGTTGGCCGGATATTTGATTCCGGGAACAAGCACCACTGCCACGAAGGCGGCAATGGCGATGACGGCCGAGGTGCCGCGCGCCGAGAGGCTGCTGAAGCGGCCATGTACGAAGGCGAAGGCGAGCGAGAAGAGCCCGCCGACGGCGATACTATAGGCCATGACGCCGGTGAAAAGGCCGAGACCAGCCTGCGTGGCCCGGCTGACGATTTCAGGTTCGGCAGCTTCGCCCGCCGCCTCAGCGCTCGCCTCCTCGAAGGCGATTGCCGCATCGACCAGCGGCTCGCCGAAGATATGGGCGAAAGCGAAAACGAGGATGCCAGCAATCAGGCCCGCGAGCATGCCGCGAAGCAGAAGCTTTCCAACCATCTCAATATTCCCACTAAGCATGTCGCACAAAAGTGTGCAGCAGTTTTGCGATAACGACATGCGTAAACAAAGACCTAAAGCGCGAGAAGCGAATTTGAAAGATCGCGATGCGCTTTAGTGGCAGGGAAAGCCCAGGAGATGGCGGCCGTCATGCACGAATTCGTGCACATACATGCCGTTGAACAGCGCCATCGCGCCTTCCTCGGTGCCGACGAAATAAAGAACGATGAGCATCAGCAGGCCGCCGAAAACCGCCCAGGGCAGGATTTCCCCTACAGGGATTGGCGCCGGTGCCGCAACGGGCGCGAAAGTGGTGTCAGACATGTATCCCTCCGGAATGACGCGTTCAGTCGAAAGAGTGTTGTGCGGCAGGGTCTGACTTCCAGCGTAAAGAACTTCGAACCGCTGGTCACAGTGGCGCGACCGCGCCGGATTTCCACCGGCTTCCAAACCCGCAACAGCACGGTTATATCTGGACGCCGAAGAGACTGTCAACGAAACTTCGAGACGCCGGCGAAGGGTCGTCCCCACCATATTGCGAAGATCGGAACAACCGTGAATACCCGCCTCACCTGGATCTGTCACGGCGCCACGGCGGCGAGCCGCAAGGCCCTGTTCCCACTGGATGAGCCGCTGGAAGACAAGGCCTCTGAAGAAGCCGCCCGGATGACTGCCCTGCCTCGCGCCGACCGGATCGTCACGAGCCCGGCTTTGCGTGCCCGCCAGACCGCTACAGCCCTCGGTCTCGACGCTCAAATAGAACAGCGGCTTGCCGACTGCGACAATGGCCGCTGGGCCGGCAGGCCGATTGCGGCAATCGGCACCGAAGAGCCGGAGAACCTCATGGCTTGGATGAGCGATCCGGAAGCCGCCCCACATGGCGGCGACAGTTTTCTCGGTCTGCGGACGCGCGTCGCCGGCTGGATGGATGAGCAATCCACGCTCGGCGGCCATGTGATAGCCGTCACCCACGCATCGATTATAAGAACAGCGATTGCGCATGTGCTTCAGGCTCCCCTCCCCTCCTTCTGGCTCGTCGATGTCGAGCCGCTGGTGGTCGTTCGGATGACCGGCAATGGACAGCGCTGGTCGCTGCGCCTCTAGAGAATTAGACATCCCTCATACTATCCAGCCTTACGCAAGCAAATCGCGTCATCTCTATTGAACCGGGTCTGACCGGGACTACTTCCTTGTCCCAAGGAGATGGAAGCTATGGCATATGATTGGAGTGGGGAGCGTACGCGGCGCCTGCGCTTGATGAGGGTCGTGACGTTCACCTTAGTTATGGTCGGTCTGGTCGTCAGCGTTCCGCTGCTGATCGTCACCGCCTAAAGAGCGAGACAGGGCGAGCGATGCGACAGCACGCTCGCCCTCGTTCTTTCGTGGGGCTCCCCTCGTCTTGAATCCGGACATCCTCTAGTCTTCGAAGCAGCACCAGCGAAACGCCGTAGCGCAGCCGACGTCCCGACAGCACCGCAACGGACGGGCTGCCACCTCCAACAATTCGCCTTGTGGTTTCAACGAACATTTCAGATTTTCGTGATAGTCCGGCACAGGGTGGAGATGGAGAATGCGATAATGCCTGCGTTTTTCCGAAGCAGGGCCGGAAGGCAATGCGTGTCGGTTGTGGTTTTCGGAGTAACCCTCTGGATCCTCGGTACGGTGCTGCACTTCGACGACCGCCTCGTCTCCTTCATGACCGGTTTCGGCGAGTACGGGGCGGATAAGCTCGTTCTGGCTCTCGGCATCGCTGGCGCGATGAGCTTCATCTATTCGGTGCTGCGCATCGCCGACCTGCGCAAGGAAATGGAGCTGCGCGCCACCGAACAGGCTAAGGCCGATTGGACGGCAACCCACGACCATCTGACCAAGCTGCCGAACCGCTACGCCTTCGAGCGCAAAATACTCTCACGGCCGGTCAGAAGCGGCGAGGCCG
Organism: Rhizobium sp. Nf11,1; assembly: GCF_050587665.1. NCBI lineage: Bacteria > Pseudomonadati > Pseudomonadota > Alphaproteobacteria > Hyphomicrobiales > Rhizobiaceae > Rhizobium > Rhizobium sp. Nf11,1. The sequence continues at coordinate 32,700 of NZ_JBOBHU010000004.1, forward strand.
AGATCGAGGAATGGGACGACAACGTCACGATCTTCTCCGTCGACCTCGACGGCTTCAAAAAAGTCAACGATCTGGTCGGCCACAAGGGCGGCGACGTGTTGCTGGTCGAAGTTGCCAGACGCATCTGCGCGCTTGGCAACGCGGATTGCGTTTACCGCTTCGGCGGTGACGAATTCATCATCGTCGCCTTTTCCCTGACGGCAGAGCGCGAGGAGCGTTTCGCCAAGTTGCTGATCCAGGCCGTCACCCGGCCGATCCATATCGATGGCTTTGCCGTCGAAGTCGGCGCCAGCGTCGGCTACGATCGCTGGCTTGAGGGCAGCGAGCCGCTGGAAGACGCCGCCCACCGTGCGGACCTCGCCATGTATGAGGCCAAATCACGCGGCCCTAACCATTATCTCGTCTTCGAAGCTTCGATGCAGGACAAGGTAACGGAACGCGCCTCTTTGGAAAGCAGGCTGCGTGCGGCAATCGCCGACAAGGCGATCATGCCTTTCTATCAACCTCTGATTGATTTGAGGACTGGCAAGCTTTGCGGTTTCGAAGCCCTCGCGCGCTGGGTCGGCGAGGATGGTGTCAATATTCCGCCGCCTGTTTTCATCGACATTGCCGAGGAAACCGGGATGATCACCGCCCTGTTCGAGGATCTCCTTGCGCAGGCCTGCGGCGATGCGCTCACTTGGCCAGCGCATGTCACCCTGTCCTTCAACGTGTCGCCGGTGCAGATGGAAGACAGGCTGCTGGCCTCCCGCATCCTCAAGGTCCTTTCAGCAAGCCGGCTGCCGCCGCAACGCCTGGAGATTGAGATCACCGAAAACGCGCTGATCCAGGATCCCGCTATCGCAGCCATCATTCTCGAAGAGCTGCATGCGGCCGGCATCCAGATCGCCCTAGATGATTTCGGCACGGGCTATTCGAGCCTTGCCCAGCTCGCCCGCTACCGCTTCGACAAGATCAAGATCGACAAGAGCTTCATCGCCACCTATCGCGACGACGAACGCCAGGAAAAAATCGTCCGCGCCATGCTTGGCCTCAGCAGAAGCCTCAACATCAAGACGACTGCGGAAGGTGTCGAGGAGCATGGCCAGCTTGCCTTCCTGCTGCAGCTCGGCTGCGACATCGGCCAAGGCTATCTTTTCGGTAAGGCGATGCCCGCCGCCGAGGCGAGCATCTTCATCCGCGATCGCAACGCCAATCTGGCGTCAACCGCCTGACCCCCGCGTAATTCGACAAAACTGTCCCAAGGCTGCCACGCGCCGTCAGCATGTGGCGCTCGGGCGGCCATGCCTTTCCGGCGGGAGTTTCGGCGCTAAGTTCGGTCATCGTGACGACTGTGCGGAGTCTCTGAAGACATGTCATCCACCGACCTCCTCCTGACATTCAACGCCGGCTCATCGACGGTGAAGGTCGGCGTCTTCTCGATTGATGGTGCCGAGGCACGACACCTAGGAAAGGGCGTCATCGATCTCCGCGCCGAGCCGCTCTCGCTTGTCCTGACCAAGGGATCGCAGACATTCGATATGTCCCTGAAGGCGGAGGTGACGTACGATCTGCACGGGGTCATCGACGAGACCTTCACGCGTCTCGCCGATCACTTCGATATGGCAGCGGCGGCCGTGGCCGGCCACCGCGTCGTCCATGGCGGCGAGCGCTTCACGAGCGCCGTCGCGCTTGATGACGCCGCCACCGATGGGATCGAAGCGCTGATCCCGCTCGCGCCCCTGCACCAACCGCAAGCGCTGCGCTTCATCCGCGCGCTCCGCCATCTGAAGCCGCATCTTGTCCAGACAGCCTCCTTCGACACCGCCTTCCATGCCACGCAGGACGATCTCGTGCGCCGCCTCGCCATACCCCGTTCCTTGCATGAGGAGGGCATCAAGCGTTACGGCTTCCACGGGCTTTCTTATAAGTTCATCGCCAGTGAACTCGCTCGCAAGGCGCCGCATACGGCAAGGGCTGTGGTCGCCCATCTCGGCAGCGGCGCCAGCCTCTGTGCGATGGAAGACGGCATCAGCCGCGATTGCAGCATGGGCTTTTCGACCCTCGACGGCATCCCGATGGCGACACGCCCGGGCTGCCTCGATCCCGGCGTGATCCTGCACCTGGCAGGAGAGAGAAAACGGTCTCTGGGTGAGATCGAGGATTTGCTCTATCACCGCTCAGGCCTGCTCGGCGTCTCCGGCATCAGCGCCGACACGCGCGATCTGTTGAAGGACGGCCGGCCGGAAGCGCGCCAGGCGATCGACCTTTTCACACTGCGCATTGCCGGCGAGATCGGCCGCATGGCGGTAACCCTCCGCGGCCTCGATGCCGTCGTCTTCACCGCCGGGATAGGCGAGCATCAGCCGGAAATCCGCGCCGGCGTGGCGAAACACCTGTCCTGGCTTGGCCTTTCGATCGACGAGAAGGCCAATGCCGCCAATGGTTTCACGATCAGCACCAGGGAAAGCCGCATTGTCGCCCATGTCATTGCCACGGACGAAGAACAGGTGATCGCCGATGAAGCGCTGTCCGTTCTTCGCGCCCGCTGATCCAGATCAATGGCGCGCCGGCGCTAACGGCTAGAACTGACGTTGAACGTGTTTTCGAACGGGAGAAGCCAATGGAAAAGCATGTCTCGACCGCCGCCGCCCTGACCGATGCTGAACTCACCCTGATCGACCGCTACTGGCGGGCCGCCAACTATCTCTCGGTCGGCCAGATCTACCTGCTTGCCAATCCGCTGCTGCGCGAGCCGCTGAAGTCAGAGCACATCAAGCCCCGTCTGCTCGGCCACTGGGGCACGACGCCCGGCCTCAACTTCATCTATGCGCATCTGAACCGCCTCATCCGAGCCCGCGATCTCGACATCATCTACATATGCGGCCCCGGCCACGGCGGGCCGGGCATGGTCGCCAACACCTATCTCGAAGGCACCTACAGCGAAATCTATCCCGATATTTCCGAAGACGCCGAGGGGATGCGCAAACTCTTCCGCCAATTTTCCTTTCCCGGCGGCATTCCGAGCCATGCGGCGCCGGAAACACCGGGGTCGATCCATGAGGGCGGCGAACTCGGCTACGCCCTCGTCCATGCCTATGGCGCCGCCTTCGACAATCCCGACCTCACCGTCGCCTGCATCGTCGGCGACGGTGAGGCCGAAACCGGGCCGCTCGCCGCCAGCTGGCATTCCAACAAGTTCCTCAATCCCGCCCGCGACGGCGCCGTTCTGCCGATCCTGCATCTGAACGGCTACAAGATCGCCAATCCGACCATTCTCGGCCGGGCCGGTGACGACGACCTCCGACGTCTCTTCGAAGGCTACGGCTACGAGCCGCTTTTCGTCACCGGCCATGAGCCGCGCAACATGCACCAACAAATGGCTTCGACGCTGGACCGGGTCTTCGAGCGCATCCGCGAGATCCAGGAGCAAGCCCGCAGCGGCAAGAGCACAGCCGGCTGCCCGCGCTGGCCAATGATTGTGCTGCGCAGCCCCAAGGGTTGGACAGGCCCAAAGGAGGTCGACGGCAAGAAGGTGGAAGATTTCTGGCGAGCCCACCAGGTGCCGGTCTCCAACTGCCGCGGGAATGACGACCACCGCAAGATTCTCGAGGACTGGATGCGCGGCTATGATCCCGAAGACCTGTTCGGCGCCGACGGCCGACTGAAACCGGAACTGCGCGCCCTTGCCCCCGCTGGCAAACGCCGCATGGGCGCCAATCCGCATGCCAATGGCGGCTTGCTGCGCAAGGAATTGGCCGTGCCCGATATTCGGGATTATGCAGTCGACATCGGCAGGCGCGGCAGCGTTGTCGCCCAATCGACGGAGATCCTTGGCCATTACCTGCGTGACACGATGAAGCTCAACGCCAAGGCGGCAAACTTCCGCATCTTCGGCCCCGACGAGACGGAATCGAACCGCCTCGGCAGCGTCTTCGACGTCACCGACCGTGTCTGGATGGAGGACATCCAACCCTATGATGTCCACCTCTCTCGCGATGGGCGTGTCATGGAGGTGCTCTCCGAACATCTCTGCCAGGGCTGGCTGGAAGGTTATCTCCTGACTGGCCGGCACGGCCTCTTTTCCTGTTACGAGGCCTTCATCCACATCATCGATTCCATGTTCAACCAGCACGCCAAATGGCTGAAGGTGACGCGCGAGCTCGAATGGCGAAAGCCGATCTCATCGCTGAACTACCTGCTGACCTCGCATGTCTGGCGACAGGACCATAACGGATTCAGCCATCAGGATCCTGGTTTCGTCGATCTCGTCGCCAACAAGAAAGCCGATATCGTCCGCATCTACCTGCCGCCGGACGCCAACAGCCTGCTCTGGGTCGGCGATCATTGCCTGCGCACCTATGACCGCGTCAACGTCATCGTCGCCGGCAAGCAGCCGGAGCCGCAATGGCTGTCGATGGACGAGGCGGTGAAACATTGCGAGACCGGCATCGGCATCTGGCACTGGGCAAGCAACGAGGAGGACACGATCTCGCCTGATCTCGTCATGGCCTGCGCCGGCGATGTCCCGACGATGGAAACGCTCGCCGCCGTCGATCTTCTGCGCAAGGCCATTCCCGAGCTGAAGATCCGCACCGTCAATGTCGTTGACCTCTTGGCGCTGCAATCCAGAGACCAGCATCCGCACGGCCTTGCCGACGAGGCCTTCGACGCGATCTTCACCGCCGATAAGCCGGTCATTTTCGCCTATCACGGCTATCCCTATCTCATTCATCGCCTGACTTATAAGCGCGCCAACCACGAAAACATCCACGTCCGCGGCTTCGTCGAGGAGGGAACGACGACCACGCCTTTCGATATGACCGTCCTTAACGCACTCGACCGCTACCATCTCGCCATCGAAGCCATCGAGCGCGTGCCGGGCCTGAAGGAGAAGGCGAAGGACGCGCTGGCCGCCTTCCGCGGCAAGCTCGCGGAACATCATGATTACGTCAGGGAACATGGCGAGGACATGCCGGAGGTGCGGAACTGGATGTGGCCAGCCGCGTGAGACATCTGCGACTGACGCACGCGATGTCGGACGACCGAATGCCGGACCCTATGCCCGTTCAAGCCGAGCTTTTTCGTTCATCCGCCAGACCCGCGGCGTTTCGCCCGTATATTTCAGGAAGAAGCGCGAGAAATAGGCGGGATCAGCAAAGCCAAGGCGAAATCCGATCTCCTGAACGCTGCCGATGGTAAAGACGAGCTGGCGCTTCGCCTCTTCGATCAATTTCCCGGCGATCAGCTCATGCGGGGTGTTTCCTGTCATGGAGCGAACGATACGGCTGAGATGCGTCGACGAAATGCCGAGTTCCTTGGCATAGAAGGAAGCCGGCCTGTGCGATCGAAAATGCTGCTGGATCAGTTCGTCCAGCATCTCCATCCGCCGCTCGTTCTCGTTTGACGGAAGCTCCTGTGCATGTCCTTCATGCGAAATCCGCGCCGTCAGCCGCAACGCCAGCCCGACATAGGCAGCCAACACCTCGTTGCGGCCACCGCGGCGGTTTTCGAATTCGTCGCCGAGCCGCCTCAGCGTCTGCATGACATAGGCAGCCTCGGCGTTATCGGGAGCGAGCGGCGTCAGAAGCGGCATCGCCAGCCACTCGCCCAGCTGGCTTCGCTCGCCTGGCGGGTGGCTAAGATGGGACCTCAATATAGTGATCACCAGGCCGTCGATATCACGTGAGAAGCGAAAGCCGTGATTGAGCCCAGGGGGAACCGTGATGATCGCAGGCGGGCAGATGGCGTGGTTCCTGTTGCCGAAGATCGCATCGCCCGAACCGGCTTCGATGTACAATATCTGAAAGAAGCTCTCGTGGCGGTGAAGCCGAATTTCCCATTGATGCAGGCTGCTGCGGGAGCGAATTGTTTCGCAATGCAACCAGAATTCCGGAGATCGCCCGGTATTTTCGCCATAGAGCTCGTAGGTCGGTATATGCCTGCTCATCGGCTCTCTCCTGTGCCAATGTTCGATAAGTGCAATTTTTCGGTCGGAATGTCCATTGTTGCGGCAATGGCGGCACGGCAGAATCTGACAAAACGCAAAAATGCGAGGGAGGAAGCATTTGCGAACTAAGGTCGCCATCATCGGTTCGGGGCCATCCGGCCTTCTGCTCGGTCAGCTTCTGACCGAAGCTGGAATTGACAACGTCATCCTCGACCGCGTGAGCAAAAACTATATCCTCGGCCGCGTCCGCGCCGGCGTGCTGGAGGAAGGCACTGTCGGGCTGTTGGACGAGGCCAAAGCTGGAGATAGATTGCATGCCGAAAGTTTGCCGCATGACGGCTTCTCGCTGGCCTTCGACGGGCGCGACCACCGCATCGATCTTCACGAACTGACCGGCGGCAGGCGCGTGACCGTCTACGGACAGACCGAGGTGACGCGCGATCTCATGCAGCGGCGAGAAGCTTGTGGCGTCCTTTCGATCTATAATGCCGCCGATGTGGCTCCGCATGATTTCGACGGTGGCTCGCCCTTCGTTACCTACACGAAGGATGGTATCTGCCACCGCATCGATTGCGATTTCATCGCCGGCTGCGACGGCTTTCATGGAACGAGTCGCCGAGCCCTTCCCGAACGGGCGATCCGAAGTTTCGAGAAGGTCTATCCCTTCGGCTGGCTCGGCCTACTCGCCGACGTGGCGCCGGTCAGCCATGAACTGATCTACGCCAACCACCCGAGGGGCTTCGCGCTCTGTTCGATGCGCTCGGCCACGCGCAGCCGCTACTATATCCAGTGCCCGCTTGACGCGAAGATCGAAGACTGGAGCGACGAGCGCTTCTGGGACGAGTTGAGACGGCGCCTGCCGGCCCATCACGCCGAAGCATTGACGACCGCCCCATCCTTCGAAAAATCGATCGCTCCGTTGCGCTCCTTCGTCGCCGAGCCCATGCGTTTCGGACGGCTCTTTCTCGTCGGCGACGCCGCCCATATCGTGCCGCCAACCGGCGCCAAAGGGCTGAACCTTGCAGCTAGCGATGTCCATTACCTGTTCTGCGGGCTCCTCGAGCATTACCGCGAAGGCTCCGACAGCGGCATCGACGCCTATTCGCAGACGGCGCTCGCCCGCGTATGGAAAGCCGTGCGGTTTTCCTGGTGGATGACGACCATAATGCACCGATTTCCGGATACCGGCGATTTCGATCAGAAGATCCAGGAAGCCGAACTCGACTATCTCACCCATTCCCGTGCGGCCTCGACGGTGCTCGCGGAAAACTACGTGGGATTGCCGTTCTGACACGAAGATCGAGCATGAAAGTCGCGCATAGACGCAGCGAACAACGAGTGGTTATGACCACGCAGAACCATAACCGGCAAATCATGTGTTTGGGGATTTATTTCATTTTACATCACCATTTCGCATGACAAGCTAACCAGAAATTCAATACGGCGCTGGAGTACGCCGAAAAGGGAGAGAGAAAAATGAGGAAGCTGTTTCTGGCCGCCGCTGCGGCAATTGTTATGGGCACCAGCGCCTATGCCGACACGATCAAGGTCGGCGTCATCGGGCCGTTCTCCGGTCCCTTCGCGCTCCAGGGCAAGAACTTCAAGGCCGGCATCGAAGCCTATATGACTGTCAACGGCAACAAGGTCGGCAGCGACGCGGTCGAGATCGTCTACCGCGACGTGCCGCAGGCCGATCCGGCCCAATCCAAGGCGCTGGCGCAGGAACTGATCGTCAAGGAAAAGGTCCAGTATCTCGCCGGCTTCTATTTCACCCCCGACGCCATGGCGGTGACGCCGATCCTGAAGCAGGGCAACGTGCCGATGATTATCATGAACGCCGCCACTTCGGCGATCGTGACCAAGAGCCCGCTCGTGGTGCGCACCTCCTTTACGACGTGGCAAACCTCGACGCCGATCGCCAAGGTCGCTTTCGACGCAGGCGTCAAGAAGGTGATCTCGGTCGTCAGCGATTACGGCCCCGGCATTGACGCCGAGAATGCCTTCAAGGCCGGCTTCGAAAAGGCCGGCGGTCAGGTGGTCGAGGCGATCCGCATGCCGCTTGCCACCAACGATTTCAGCCCGATCATGCAGCGCATCAAGGATTCCGGTGCAGAGGGCGTCTTCGCCTTCCTACCGTCGGGACCGACGACACTCGGCTTCGTCAAGGCTTACAATGAAAACGGCCTGAAGGCCGCCGGTATCAAGTTCTTCGCGCCGGGTGATCTGACGCAGGAATCCGATCTGCCGGCGCTCGGCGATGCCGCACTCGGCATCCAGACGACCTTCCACTATGCCGTTTCCCACGACTCGCCCGAGAACAAGGCCTTCGTCGAGGCTGCCGCTAAGGCGATCGGCAACAAGGCTGAACTCTCCTTCCCCTCGGTCAGCGCCTATGACGGCATGTATGTCATCTACAAGATGATCGAGGCGACGGGTGGCAAGCAGGATGCAGAGAAGGCTGTCGACGCGGTCAAGGGCCTTGCCTGGGTGAGCCCGCGCGGCCCGGTCTCGATCGATCCGGAAAGCCGGCACATCACCCAGAACATCTATCTGCGCGAAGTCGTCAAGGCCGATGATGGGACCTACATCAACAAGGAGATCCAGACGTTCGAGAAGCAGGGCGATCCGGGCCTCGCGGCGGCCAAGTAAGATTGCGGCATCCGGACCGGCGGCGGGCTCGCGCATCGCGCCCGCCGCATCAAAGTAAGGTATTTTCATGCAGACAGTCTTCAGCATCGCCGTCGACGCCTTTGCCTATGGCATGGCACTCTTCGTGATCTCGATCGGCCTTTCCGTGACCATGGGGCTGATGCGTGTCGTCAACCTGGCGCATGGCGCCTTCGCCATGATCGGAGGCTACATCGCCTCCTATGCCGCCCGTGACCTCGGTCTTAGTTATGCTGTCGCAGTCGTCGCGGCCGTCGTCGTCACGATCATCATCGCAATTCCGCTCGAGCGTTTTCTCTACCGCCGGATCTATGGCGCCCCTGAACTGACCCAGGTGCTGATGACAATCGGCATCACTTTCTGCGTCATCGGCATCGCGAACTACGTGATGGGACCGACGCTGAAGACGATACCGCTTGCCGGCGCCTTGCAGGGATCGGTCGATCTCGGATTCCGCACCATTCCCGTGCACCGGCTTTTCGTCATCTTCTGCGGTCTCGCCGTTGCGCTCGCCCTGTGGTTCGCGATCGAGCGAACGAGCTTCGGGGTCAAGCTGCGCGCCTCCGTCGACGATGCCGCGATGGCTGCCGCACTCGGCGTGCGCACCGAGATCATCTATGCGGTGAGCTTTGCCGTTGCCGTCGGGCTTGCCGCCTTCGGCGGTGTGGTCGGCGCCGAGCTGCTGCCGGTCGAACCTTACTACGCGCTGCGCTATATGGTGACCTTCCTCGTCGTCGTCTCCGTCGGCGGCGCCGGCTCCATTCCGGGCGCGCTGATTGCCTGCCTGCTGCTTGGCGCCATCGATACGACGGGACGCTATCTGATGCCGGAATTCGGGGAATTCTTCTTCTATCTCGCCGTAATCGCTATCATCTGCGTCTTCCCGCGCGGCCTTGCCGGAAGGATGAAATAGGATGACGCTCGTCATGAACAACGAAACCGAACGCCTCCGGCATCGGCGCGCAGTGAATGCCGATCTTCTCGGAGTAGCGGTGATCACGGCCATCGCCGCGATCGGCTATTTCGCCTTTCCCGACAATCTGGCGCTTCTGACGCGGATGATCACGATCGCCCTGCTCGTCCTGTCGCTCGATCTCGTGACCGGTTATTGCGGCGTCGCAACGCTCGGCCATGCCGCGCTGTTCGGCTCCGGCGCCTATGCCGCCGGGATCCTGTCGGCGCATTACGGCATCAACGACCCGCTGCTGATGATGCTTGCCGGCATAACAGGGGGTGCGGTTGCCGGGCTGCTCTGCGGCGCGATCATCCTGCGCGCGCATGGGCTGCCGCAGCTCGTGCTGTCGATTGCGCTCGTCCACCTCTTCCATGAATTTGCCAACAAGGCCTCCGCCTGGACGGGAGGCAGCGACGGGCTTTCCGGCATCGCGCCGGATCCGATATTCGGCATTTTCGAATTCGATCTCTACGGCCACACCGCCTTCTTCTTCGGAGCGACACTGCTCGTCATCGTCTTCGTGCTGCTGCGATTGCTGGTTCGCTCACCCTTCGGCATGCTCTGCCGCGGCATCCGGCAAGACCCGCTGCGCATCCGCGCCATGGGCGGCTCGCCGAAGGCCGCTCTCATCAAGATGTACGTGATCTCAGGCGCCGTTGCCGGCGTCGGCGGCGCGCTGAATGCGATCTCGACCCAGGTCGTCGGGCTCGACAGCCTGTCCTTCACGCAATCGGCCGAAGCGCTTGTCATGCTCGTGCTCGGCGGCACCGGCTTCCTCTTCGGCGCGCTCTCCGGCACCGTCATCTTCATGTTCTTCGAAGATTATGTCTCGGCCGCCAACCCCTTTCACTGGCTGACCATGGTCGGCGCCCTGCTGATCGCCGTCGTGCTGTTTGCGCCGAAAGGCCTCTACGGAACGGCCGCCGCCTTGATCGGCCGCCGGAAGGAGACGCGCGCATGAGCCCGGTCTTCGAAGTAACCAATCTCAGGAAAGCCTTCGGCGGCCTTGCCGTCACCAATGATGTCTCGCTGGCAATGGCGCCCGGCGACCGCATCGCGCTGATCGGCCCGAACGGCGCCGGCAAGACCACCTTCGTCAACCTCGTCACCGGCAATCTCTCCCCCGATTCCGGCGAGGTTCGCCTCGGCGGCGAGGCGGTGACGAAGGTGGATGCGATCGGCAGGGTCAAACGCGGCCTCGTCCGATCCTTTCAGGTGACGCGGCTTTTTCAGGATATGACGCCCGCCGAACATGTGGGGCTCGCCGTCCTTCAGCGTGACGGAAAGACCCGCAAGATGTTCGGGAATTTCCTCGCCATGCCCGACGTCATGTCGGAGGTCGACGATCTCCTGGGTAAACTTGGGCTGGCCTCGCTAATGCATCGCAGAGTCAGCGAGATCGCCTATGGCCAGCAGCGGCTCCTCGAAATTGCCGTGGCGCTGGCGCTGAGGCCGAAGGTGCTGCTGCTCGACGAGCCGGCGGCCGGCGTGCCGCAAAGCGATACCGGCCGAATCGAACAGGCGCTGGCCGACCTTCCCGCCGATCTCGCCGTCCTGATGATCGAACACGACATGGATCTCGTCTTCCGTTTTGCCAAGCGCGTCATCGTGCTGGCGGCCGGCGCGATCATCTTCGACGGCCTGCCGGCCGATGTCACCAAGGATGTCCGCGTGCGCGAGGCCTATCTCGGGAGCTATGCCAATGCCAGCCCTGTCGCTTGAGGTTGAAAACCTGTCGGCCGGATACGGGCCGACGCGGGTGCTCGAAGGCATCTCCTTCACCGTGCCGGCGGGCGCCCGTCTTGCCGTGCTCGGCCGTAACGGCATGGGCAAGACCACGCTGCTGGCAACGCTTGCCGGCCAGACCAGGCGGTATCAAGGCCAGATCCACCTCGGTGGTTCGGATGTCACCGCAGCACCGAGCGGAATGCGCGCCCATAGGGGCCTCGGCTATGTGCCTCAGACACGCTGCGTCTTTCCGACGTTGACGGTCGAAGAGAACCTTTTCGTCGGTCTGAAGGCGCGGCCGAAGACGGCGCTGGAGGAAGCCTATGCCATGTTCCCGCGCATGAAGGAGCGCCGCCGAAACCTCGGCAACCAGCTCTCCGGCGGCGAGCAGCAGATGCTTTCAACAGCCCGCACCATTCTCGGACGCCCGTCCGTGCTATTGCTCGACGAACCGTTGGAGGGCCTGGCCCCCGTGATCTGCGAGGAACTGATGGCGGCCTTCACAGAACTCGCCAAATCAGGCGACATGACGATCCTTCTGGTCGAACAACGCATTCAGAGCGCGCTCGATTTCGCCGATCGGGTCATCATTCTCGAACGCGGCAGGGTGGCCTGGACCGGAACGCCGTCGGACTTGTCGAAGGATCACGAAGCAGTAGAAAGCTTGCTCGGAGTGGGCGGCCTGCATTGAAGCAATCAATGCAGTATATCGTCATGATCACGTCATCATCAGACTGGCAGACGTCGAAGCCGACGCCTCTACTTGGATATTTGAGCTGCAGAAAATTGCGCCTGTCGGGTTTGACAGCTGAATTGATCTGACGCTCCGTCAATTTCGTTGCCAAGCACCCGAAAGGGTTGCATATTCAAACAATACTTCAGACGGGAGGTGGAAATGGCAAACCACAAGCCGATCGCAGGTGACGTATACCAGCCTATTTTCGATGTCGACAAACCGATTGACGGCAACATTCTGGACAGCACCAGTTACATTGATGCCGACGGAGATCTTGTGCGTCTCAACTTCGTGAACGGGCAGCGAATTCCGCAACCGCCCAATCCGGATGGACCGGCCACGACGACGATCGAGGGAAAGTACGGCACGCTGACCGTCTATTCCAACGGCTATTACACCTATGAACTCGATCCCTCCAATCCGGTGGTATCAGCGCTCGGCCCGGGAGATCAACTCCTCGACCAGTTCAGTTTCAAGATTTCGGACGGTAGAGGCGCTACCGACTTTGGCTTGCTCAATATCGCTGTCGACCTGCCGGAGCGCGGCGACATCTTCGTCAATTTCGAGGATGTCGGCAAACACGATTTCCCCATAGGCTACAAGGGCTTCGATTGGGGCGCCTGGCACGATGGCGACGATGCAACGATACAAAAGGAAGCTGATGGCAATCATTATCTCTCAGGCGGCGTATTCTGGACGCCCATCCAGGCCGCAGATGGCGGCACCTTTCAGATCGAGCAATTCAGCGTGGCAAACGGCGCATCAGACTATGACAACGTTCTGACGATCGAAGGGAGGCTGAACGGCGATACCGTGTTCTTGGTCACGGTCAACGTGACCGCCGACAGCATTCATGACCCGCAAGTGATTGATCTCAGTGCCTATGGGCTGATCGACTATCTCATACTCGACACCGAACCCGTCATTACCGAAACGAGCGGGCCTGATTACTATGGCGCGCAATACGACAATTTTTACTTTGTCGTTTGAGAATGGGGGAGGTATCGGGTTCCCGAAGGCTTTCCCAGCTTACCGAGCGGCTTTTCTGGTAGCGATTTCTTGCGATAGCTGATCGACCTCCACCCTGCTAGCCTTCGATCGTGCGGAGGAGCACAAATCATACTGGCATGGAGGAAATGATGCAGTCAGTCGGAATTAAGTTGGCGGCGGTCATGTTCTCACTGGCCGTATGGGCTGCTATCATCGCTGCCGCATCCCATCTCTACGCGATGAAAATGCCTCTATTGCATTTGGCGCTCTACAGATAGCTGTTCTCGGCGTAGCGGATATCCTGAGGCTGAACTGTTTTGTCCGCTTGCCGCAGCGTTTGGAGCTGGAATGTGCTACCGCGTCCGCGTGAATGCAGCTCAATATCGAGCGCAAGGATCACAAATTCTTTAACAAAGAGATGGTAGCGGAGGAGGGATTTGAACCCCCGACACAAGGATTATGATTCCTCTGCTCTGACCTACTGAGCTACTCCGCCACTGCCCAAACGATACCTGCTCGCGAAGCGCTGCGGGCTCGTGGGATGAGCGGCTTATAAGGTGCGCTTCGGCTCTGTGTCAAGCGCAGGATGGAGAAAAACGCTGAGCTTTGCCGCCAGTCGTTTCCGATGGGTTTCAGGCGGCGACGGGGCCGGCCAGCAGAGCCTTCAGCGAGGCTTCGGCCGAAGGTTCGCGTTCGGAGCGTTCGATAAAACCGCCACCGAAGACGCGGGCGTCGTCACCGGGCGCCGAATAAAGCGCGCAGGCTTGCCCCGGCGCGATGCCCGCCTCGCCGACGGTCAGGTCGACATAGGTGCCTGTCGCATCGACATGCAGTACGGCAGGCGCCGGTGCCCGCGTCGAGCGGACCTTGGCGTAGCAGGCAAAGCCATCACCGGAAGCAGCCTGCGCGAGCGTCTCGTCGCCCAGCCAGTTGACGTCGCGCAAATAGACGCGGTGCGTCTCCAGCGCCTCCTTCGGCCCGACGATGACGCGGCGCGAACGGGCGTCGAGATAGACGACGTAGAGCGGCTCGCCGGTGGCGATGCCGATGCCGCGGCGCTGGCCGATGGTGAAATGCAGGATGCCTTCATGGTTTCCCAGCACGCGGCCGTCGAGATGGACGATTTCGCCGGCGAGCGCCGCATTCGGCTTCAGTTTGGTGATGATGTCGGAGTATTTGCCCTGCGGCACGAAGCAGATGTCCTGGCTGTCGGCCTTCTTCGCGACGACGAGGCCCATTTCTTCGGCAAGTCGGCGGGTCTCGGCCTTCGGCAGGCCGCCCAGGGGAAAGCGGAGATAGTCGATCTGCTCCTGCGTCGTGGCGAAGAGGAAATAGCTCTGGTCGCGGTCGGCATCGGCCGGACGGAATAGCGCGCGGCGGCCGGGATGTTCAGACGAGGGGTTCGGCCGCGACCGGATATAGTGGCCGGTCGCCAGCGCATCGGCGCCGAGCTCCTTCGCCGTTGCCAGAAGGTCGGCGAACTTGACGGTCTGGTTGCAGGAGACGCAGGGGATCGGCGTCTCGCCGGCTACATAGCTTTCGGCGAAAGGATTGATCACCGTTTCGCGAAAGCGCTTCTCGTAGTCGAGCACATAATGCGGAATGCCGAGCGTTTCGCAGACGCGGCGGGCGTCGTCGATGTCCTGGCCGGCGCAGCAGGAGCCGGCGCGGTGAACAGCGGCGCCATGATCATAAAGCTGCAGCGTGATGCCGAGCACGTCGTAACCCTGCTGTTTGAGAAGGCCGGCCACGACGGAGGAATCGACGCCGCCCGACATGGCGACGACGACGCGGGTCTCTTCCGGCTTCTTGTCAAAATCCAGTGTGTTCAACGGTGGTGCCAAATTCTGCGCGCTCATAACCCGCCCTTGCGCTGCAATTGCGGCGGATTGCTGATCTCAGGCGGGATCGGCCGCCTTTCTGGGTAAGCGACCGATATAGAAAGGATTGCAGCAGGACGCAAGGGGAGCCGATCGTTTCGCAATCGCGTCACAAAGGAAGGCGCGGCCGAAGTCACGCCTTGGAAGCTGGGTGCGGCTCAGGTGCCGATCAGCTTGTTGCAGGCGAATGCGATGCCTGGATTGGCGATGACAACAGACACGATTATCGAGAATGAATAGCGTTTCACATCATCCTCCATTTCAGCCCATATGAATTAACTCAAAATAACGAATGCTTGAACATCAACTAGCTCAACTGGATATCGCCGGACAATTAATTATCACCCTATGGAACTATTCCGTCGATCATGCGTTGGAAGTAATCAATGTCGCAATCGAATGCTGCGGAGGGTTTGATGGCCAGGTTCGGCACGACGACAGATTACAGCAGGATCAGAGATTGGATCGAGGCGCGCGGCGGTCATCCCGCCCGGATCAAGGATGCGAGGGATAGCGAAACTGTTCGCGTCGATTTCTCGGCGGACTCACAGGAGGAGATCTCCTGGGACGAGTTCTTCCAGGGTTTTGACGGAAGCAGACTCGCCTTCCTTCACCGCACGAAGGCCGAGGACGACAGAGCCCGCTTCGGTAAGATGGTCCGCCGCAAACGCCGGCACCACTGAAAATCATCATTCCCCAACGTAGAAAACCCGGCGCCGTTTCCGGCACCGGGTTTTCCATGTTTTCCTTGGGAGGAGGAAACCAGAGCAGGTCGCGCCGCGACGCGCTTTAGTCGATGTTGAAGGTCAGCAGCTTTGCCTGCCGGATCGCCTGATGCGCCGTCAACTGCGCCAGCACGCCATCATCCACCTCGCCGTCGACATAGAGCAGCGCAATGGCGTCGCCACCCTGCTTGTCGCGGCCGAGCTGGAAGTTGGCGATGTTGACGCCGGCAGTGCCGAGCGTCGTGCCGATGAAGCCGATCATGCCGGGGACGTCGGTATTGGTGATGTAGATCATATGCGAGCCGACATCGGCATCGAGATTGATGCCCTTGATCTGGATGAAGCGCGGCTTGCCATCCGAAAACACCGTGCCGGCGACCGAACGGGTCATGCTTTCGGTGGTCACCGTCAGCTTGATGTAACCGTCGAAGACGCCCGTCTTGTCGCGCTTGACCTCGGAAAGCACGATGCCCTTTTCCTTGATCATGATCGGCGCCGAAACCATGTTGACGTCGGCGACCTGCGGGCGGATGAGGCCGGCAAGCACCGCGCTCGTCAGCGCCCGCGTGTTCATGTTGGCGGTGACGCCGTCATAGAGGATTTCGATTTCCTTGATCGGCTCTTCGGTGACCTGGCCGACAAAGGCGCCGAGAACGTCGGCAAGCCGGATGAACGGCTTCAGGATCGGCGCCTCTTCCGCAGTGATCGACGGCATGTTGATGGCGTTGGAGACGGCACCGTTGACGAGGTAATCCGACATCTGTTCGGCGACCTGAAGCGCGACGTTTTCCTGCGCTTCGGTCGTCGAAGCGCCGAGATGCGGCGTGCAGACGACGTTCGGCAGGCCGAAGAGCGGGCTTTCCTTGGCGGGCTCGACCTCGAAGACATCGAAGGCAGCGCCGGCGACGTGGCCTGATTTGATGGCTTCGGCAAGGGCTGCCTCATCGACGAGGCCGCCGCGGGCGCAGTTGATGATGCGCACGCCGGGCTTGGTCTTGGCCAGCGCTTCCTTGTTGAGGATGCCGCGCGTCTTGTCGGTCATCGGCACGTGCAGCGTGATGAAATCGGCGCGGGCGAAAAGCTCGTCCAGCTCGACCTTGGTGACGCCCATCTCCTCGGCGCGCTCCTTGGACAGGAACGGGTCATAGGCGACGACATGCATTTTCAGGCCGATAGCGCGGGCGCAGACGATCGAGCCGATATTGCCGGCGCCGATGACGCCGAGCGTCTTGCCAGTGATTTCGACGCCCATGAATTTCGACTTTTCCCACTTGCCGGCCTGCGTCGAGGTATCGGCCGCAGGCAGCTGGCGGGCGACGGCGAACATCAGCGCGATTGCGTGTTCGGCCGTGGTGATGGAATTGCCGAAGGGCGTGTTCATGACGATGATGCCGCGACGCGAGGCGGCCGGGATATCGACATTGTCGACGCCGATGCCGGCGCGGCCGACGACCTTGAGATTCGTCGCCCCTGCGATGATCTTTTCCGTCACTTTGGTGGCGGAGCGGATGGCAAGGCCGTCATATTTGCCGATGACTTCGAGCAGACGATCTTTGTCTTTACCGAGCTGCGGCTCGAAATCGACTTCGACGCCACGGTCGCGGAAGATCTGGACAGCGGTTTCCGACAATTCGTCGGATACGAGAACGCGAGGTGCCATTGTGGCCTCCTTCAAAAGTGTTCAGCGATGATTGAAATCAGGGGCTCCGCCCAGTGGCGGAGCCGGATGCGATCACGTCAGGCAGCGGCCTGAGCGAGCTGCGCCTTCTGCGTTTCGAAAGCCCAGGAAAGCCACGGCATCAGCTTCTGCATGTCGGATGCTTCGATCGTGGCGCCGGCCCAGATGCGCAGGCCGGACGGCGCGTCGCGGTAATGGCCAATGTCATAAGCGACACCTTCTTTTTCCAGGAGGCCGACGAGGCCCTTGGCGAAATTCGCCTGGCTGTCGTCATCGAGCGCGGTGATGTCCTTGTCGACGATCTTCAGGCAGACGGAGGTGTTGGAGGCCGTTTCCGCCTTGACGGCGAGATTGGCGATCCAGTCGTTCGCCGCGACGAAATCGTGGATGACCTTGGCATTGGCATCGGCACGAGCAATCAGCGTCTGGAGACCGCCGATCTCCTTGGCCCAGAGCAGCGCGTCGATATAATCCTCGACGCAGAGCATCGACGGCGTGTTGATCGTCTCGCCCTGGAAAATGCCTTCCGTCAGCTTGCCGCCCGAGGTCATGCGGAAAATCTTCGGCAGCGGCCAGGCCGGCGTGTAGGTGGTGAGACGCTCGACGGCCCGCGGCGAGAGAATGATGACGCCATGGGCGCCCTCACCGCCCAGCACCTTCTGCCAGGAGAAGGTGACGACGTCGAGCTTGGCGAAATCGAGCTCCTGGGCAAAAGCGGCCGAGGTGGCGTCGCAGATCGTCAGACCCTTGCGGTCGGCAGGAATGAAATCGGCATTCGGCACGCGCACGCCCGAGGTCGTGCCGTTCCAGGTGAAGACGACGTCGCGGTCGAAATCGACGGCGGATAGATCGGGAAGCTCGCCGTAACCCGCTTCGAGCTTGCGCACATCCTTGAGCTTCAGCTGTTTGACCACATCGGTGACCCAGCCGGCGCCGAAGCTTTCCCAGGCGAGCATGTCGACGCCGCGTTCGCCGAGCAGCGACCAGAGCGCCATTTCGACGGCGCCGGTGTCGGAAGCCGGCACGATGCCGATGCGGTAATCTGCCGGCACTTCGAGAATTTCACGGGTAAGGTCGATCGCCTGCTTGAGCTTGGCCTTGCCGACCTTCGCGCGGTGCGAACGGCCGAGGGCCGCGTCGGAAAGGGCTTCGAGCGACCAACCGGGGCGCTTCGAGCAGGGGCCAGAAGAAAAATGGGTATTGTGCGGACGGATGTCCGGCTTTGCGGTCTTCGCCATGATGCTATCCTCTCAGATAGAAAGCCCTTCGTTGGGGAAGGGTGTCCCGCCGCCGTGTGTATGGATCGGAAGCGTCATAGTCAAGATCGAAGTGTCGCAAGCTGTAGATATTTTGACGCAGGCAGGGTGGCGAAAAAATGAAAAAGCCGCCCGGCGCGAGGGCGGCTTTCTGATGCGATGGTTGATCGGCCTACTTGTAGACCGGCTGCTGCAGCGGGATTGCCGGCGGCTCGTAGGCGACCGGCTGAGCGCAGCCACCGAAGAGGTAGCGGGCGCCCACGCGGGCTTCATGGGCGTTGAGGCCCCTGTCGCGGCCCGGGCCGCCATTATCGGCGTAGCCGAACATATTGCCGCCGTCGATATGCAGATAGCGGTAACCGACGTCGGCCTTGATGTTGCAGGTCACGTCGATCGAGGCGCCGGCCATAAGCGCATAGGTGAAGCGCCAGTTGCCCTTGCCGCCATGGGTCACCTCATCGTCGCAGAAGCTGCCGTCGTCGGCGCAGGCGACGTTGCGCAGGTTTTTCCACTTGACGTAGGAACCGCCGATACCGGCGCCGACATAGGGCGTCACATAGCCGTAGGTGCCGAGATCGACATAGGCGTTGGCCAGTAGCGTGTAGGCGGTCAGCGAAGAGCGGTCGCTCGAGGTGCAATCCACCAGCGGGAAGCCGCACTGCCCAGATGTCGAGCCCTTGAAATCCGCCTGGGTGAGATAGTCGAAAGTCAGATCGGTGCGCAGATAGCTGTTGATCTGGTAACCGACACCGCCACCAACCGTCCATGCGTCATCGAGATCGGCGTCGTCGAAATCGACCTCCGTGGCGTTGCTGCCTTGGAAATAGCGCGCGCCGCGCAGATCTGTGAAAGCATAACCGACATCGCCGCGCAGATACCAGCCGGTCGCTTCGCTGACGGTCACCTCCGGCGGCTGCTCCGGAATGGGCTCGGCAGGCGCGAGATCCGCAGAATAGGCATTTGTCGCTATCAAGAATGCGGCGAGGACGCCGGACAAGCTTCTTTTCATGGATTTCACTCCAAAATCCCGTTGCGTCGGCAAGCTCCGTCGCTGCCAATCTGATACGCTTTGCATGGATAATGAATTGGAAACGTTAAAAGCTGCTTAACCACGCTTGTTTACTTTGATTTCAAGCATCTCGGCCGCATGAAACAGAAGATCGACCGCGTCATGAAATGGTTTGCGCAGTGATACATGCCACCTACGCAA
Source organism: Rhizobium sp. Nf11,1 (assembly GCF_050587665.1). Taxonomy (NCBI): domain Bacteria; kingdom Pseudomonadati; phylum Pseudomonadota; class Alphaproteobacteria; order Hyphomicrobiales; family Rhizobiaceae; genus Rhizobium; species Rhizobium sp. Nf11,1. The sequence continues at coordinate 52,454 of NZ_JBOBHU010000004.1, forward strand.
CAAAAAAAGCCGGCGCTCACGCACCGGCCTTTTGATTGTCTGTTCTTGCAGGGTCAGGCAGCGGTCCGGACATTCGAGATCGTGCCGATCAGCTCGTTGACGATGCGCTCGATCTGGGCGCGGTCGTCGCCCTCGGCCATGACGCGGATCAGCGGCTCGGTGCCGGAAGGCCGGATAACGAGCCGGCCGTTTCTGGCGAGCTCGGCTTCGGCATCGGCGATCGCCTTCTGGACCTGAATATCCTCCAGCGGCTTGCCACCGCTGATGCGGACATTGCGCAGGAGCTGCGGCACCGGCTCGAAGCGGCGACAGACCTCGCTGACGGTGCGGCCGGTGCGCTTGACCGCGGCAAGGATCTGCAGCGCCGCGACCAGACCGTCGCCCGTCGTCCCGTAATCCGAAAGCACGATATGGCCCGATTGCTCGCCGCCGACATTGTAATTGTGCTGGCGCATATGCTCGACAACGTAGCGGTCGCCGACCTTCGTGCGGGCAAGCGCCATGCCGCGTTCGTCGAGGAAACGCTCGAGGCCGAGATTGGACATGACGGTGGCGACGATGCCGTTGCCGCGCAGCTGCTGGCTCTCGGCCCAGCTCTCGGCGATGACGGCCATCAGCTGGTCGCCGTCGACGATCGAACCGTTCTCATCGATAATGATGACGCGGTCCGCGTCGCCGTCGAGCGCGATGCCGATATCGGCGCGAACCTCGTCGACTTTCTTCTGCAATGCGACGGGGCTGGTGGAACCGCAATTGAGATTGATATTGGTGCCGTTCGGTTCGTTGCCGATGGTGACGACATCGGCGCCGAGTTCCCAGAGCACGGCGGGCGCCACCTTGTAGGCAGCACCATTGGCGCAATCGATCGCCACCCTCAGTCCCTGCAGCGTCACGTCGCGCGGCAGCGTGCGCTTAGCATGTTCGATATAACGGTCATGCACGCCGTCGACGCGCTTGGCCCGGCCGATATCGTCGGATTTGGCAAGCTGCGCGTTCAGGTCCTTTTCGAGCAGGTCCTCGATCTCGGCCTCGATGTCGTCCGACAGCTTGTAGCCGTCGGGACCGAACAGCTTGATGCCGTTATCTTCATAAGGATTGTGCGAAGCAGAGATCATTACGCCGATATCGCAGCGCAGCGAACGCGTCAGCATGGCGACGGCAGGCGTGGGGATCGGGCCGAGAATGAAGGCGTCGAGGCCCGCAGCCGTAAAGCCTGCCACCATCGCATTCTCAAGCATATAGCCGGAAAGGCGCGTATCCTTACCGATGACGACGCGATGACGGTGGTTGCCCCGGCGGAAGATCGTGCCGGCGGCGATGCCGACCCGCATGGCAAGATCCGGTGTCATCGGGAAGACGTTGGATTGACCGCGAATACCGTCCGTACCGAAATAGCGTCTTTTCATCTGCACTCCTGCGCTTTGGCGCGCCATTCAAGGCAGCGCATCGTTCCAAGCAAATCCGGCTTCAATGGATTGTCGTCAGTCCAGGAGCGTGATTCATGCTTGCTTCTCTTCAGCGGAATGCCACAAATTGTGGCAATCGGCACGTAAATTAGCGAGAAAAATGATTATATCCCGTTACCAATGAAAAAGGCCGGATCTCCCATCGCGGAAATCCGGCCTTTTTCGAGATCGTGTCGCAGCTCAATGCGGCTGCGGTTCAAGGCCGCCTTCGGGCTCATCGCCCTTGGTGGCTGGCCGCACCCCAGCCTTCGGAACGGCCGATCCGCGGCTCGGCGGCGAATCGTCGCCGAGGTCGCGGGACGGCTTCTCGCCGCGGATCAGAGCCTTGATCTCATCGCCGGTCAGCGTTTCGTACTCAAGCAGGCCTTCGGCAAGCGCGACGAACTCATCGTGCTTTTCCGTTAGGATCGTGCGGGCCTGGTCGTAGGCTTCGTCGATCAGGCGGCGCACTTCATTGTCGATCTTCTGCGCGGTCGCTTCCGAAACATTCTTCGACTGCGAAACCGAGTGACCGAGGAAGACTTCCTGCTGGTTCTCGCCATAGGCGACCTGACCGAGCTGGTCGGAGAAGCCCCACTGCGTGACCATGGCGCGGGCAAGCTTGGTCGCCTGCTCGATGTCGGAGGAGGCGCCCGATGTGATGTTCTCCTTGCCGAAGGTGAGCTCCTCGGCGACGCGCCCGCCCATCATGATGCAGAGGCGCGAGACCATCCATTTGTAGCTCATCGAGTAGCGATCGCCCTCGGGAAGCTGCATGACCATGCCGAGCGCACGGCCGCGGGGAATGATCGTCGCCTTGTGCAGCGGGTCGGCAACGGCGACGTTGAGCGCGGTGATGGCGTGGCCGGCCTCGTGATAGGCGGTCAGCTTCTTCTCCGCTTCGGTCATTGCCGAGGAACGGCGCTCGGCGCCCATCATGATCTTGTCCTTGGCGTCCTCGAACTCCTGCATGGTGACGACGCGCTTGTTGCGGCGGGCAGCCATGAGAGCGGCTTCGTTGACGAGGTTCATCAGGTCGGCGCCGGAGAAACCGGGCGTGCCGCGGGCGAGAACCTTCAGATCGACATTCGGCGCCAGCGGAACGTTGCGGGCATGCACTTTGAGAATGCGCTCACGGCCGACGATGTCGGGGTTCGGTACCACGACCTGGCGGTCGAAACGGCCGGGGCGCAGCAGCGCGGGATCGAGAACGTCAGGGCGGTTGGTGGCAGCGATCAGGATCACGCCTTCATTCGCCTCGAAGCCGTCCATTTCGACGAGCAACTGGTTGAGCGTCTGCTCGCGTTCATCATTGCCGCCGCCGAGACCGGCGCCGCGATGGCGGCCGACGGCATCGATTTCGTCGATGAAGATGATGCAGGGCGCATTCTTCTTCGCCTGCTCGAACATGTCGCGCACGCGGCTTGCACCGACGCCGACGAACATCTCGACGAAGTCGGAACCGGAAATGGTGAAGAAGGGCACGTTGGCTTCGCCGGCGACCGAGCGGGCGAGCAGCGTCTTACCCGTGCCAGGAGGGCCGACCAGCAGCACACCGCGCGGGATCTTGCCGCCGAGACGCTGGAACTTCTGCGGATCACGCAGGAATTCGACGATTTCCTCGAGATCCTGCTTGGCCTCGTCGACGCCGGCGACGTCTTCAAAGGTAACGCGGCCATGCGCTTCCGTCAGTAGCTTGGCCTTGGATTTCCCGAAACCCATCGCGCCGCGCGAGCCGCCCTGCATCTGCCGCATGAAAAACAGCCAGACGCCGAGAATGAGAAGCATCGGCAACAACGTGCCGAGATAGCTTAAAAAACCCGAAGAACCATCCGTTTCGGGACGGGCGGACACCAGCACATTCTTCTGCTGCAGGCGATCGAGCAGGCTGTCGTCGATGACAGGCGAATAGGTCTGGAAGGTGGAGCCATTTTCAACATAGCTTCCGGAGACACGGTTGCCCGTGACCACGACTTCCTTCACACGGCCCGCATCAACCTCACGCAGAAACTGCGAATAAGGGATATCGCGGGAGCCCGTCTGCGCCGGCGCCGTCTGAAACATGCTGAAAAGGGCGATCAGCAAAAGCGCGATGATCGCCCACAATGCGAAATTACGTAAGTTAGGGTTCATTGAACTCCCCAGCACTGCAACAGCCGCCTCATGGCGACCGTCTTATTAGGTTCTAACATAGGGTTGCCCCGCGCTATTGCCAAGGCAATCCCCCAAGTCAGATGGTTTTTCCGTCAATACTTCTTAAAGGCAGCCCCGCATAGGGCGCCATCGCGAAAACCGCCGAAAGCCTGTCGGCAAAGATGAAATCAAATCGTGTCAAAAAGCGGTCGAAGGGTGCGAAATAAGGCGTCAGTTCAACCATTGAAGCGGATTCTGGAGATAAATAGGCTCCATCTGAGGATAAGGCAGGCGCCGACGCGATTGCGCGTTTCCATGCGGATGTGGGAAGCCCCCTGCCTCGCCCTCCCTCATTCCTGTGCTCGTCACAGGAATCCAGCGCGCCCAAGTCCTTGGGCGCAGAAGACTCGTTACGCATCGGTGAGTCATTCACCGCGCCGACGCGCGGTGGCTGGATTCCAGGCACAGGAATGAGAGAGGAGCGCGCGGCCTGAGCTTCCACCCTCATGGTCGTTCCTAATCGGTTTTCAACACGGAACCTGCCATCCCAAACCCCCGTCTCCCCCGACTGCAATATCAGCGGCACCATCCCTCGGTACTCGCGCGCCAGATAAAGCCCGTCGCGCCTCAGATCGAACACCACTCTGCCGGCGGTCATCCGTCCCGGCGCGCTGCTGCCGGCGACGAATGCGAGAATACGTTCCATCTTCACCCTGCCCGGCGCGAATGGCTGCCCGCCGAATACCGCCGTCAGCCGGCCGAGCGTATAGTCGAGGACCGCTCGGTCCTGCCGCAACCCGCCAGGCATCACCTGCCCAAGCACGCCGCCGTGAAGCTGGAAATGGCGATCCAGCCATTCGGCGGCTCGAGACGAGAGAGTGAGCCGCTCCGCCCAGGCGGCGCGTATATCCCTCTCCACAGATGTATGGGCCGAAAGTTGCCGGCGCATCCGCACACGCTCGTAATTCGTATCCTCATTGCTCGGATCGTCGATCCACCGCACGCCCCGCGCCCGCAGGAAAGCGCGGATATCCATCCGAGTGGAAAATAGAAGCGGACGCAAAATCCAGAATCGCCGGTCGAAAAGCACGGCATCGGCAATACCGGTCGAAACCTGCTCCGTTCGCATGCCACGCATGGCAAGCGTTTCGCGCTGGTCGTCAAGCGTATGGCCGGTGACGATGAGGTTGGCGCCGAGCGCTTCGGCCGCCTCGGCTAGAAGGCTGTAACGGGCCTCGCGTGCCGCGGCCATGATGCCGGTTTTCGGTTTTTCGCCCTGCCATGTGGCGCTCATATGGGGAATGCCGAGGGCTGCACAGAGGGCTGCGACCTCTCGCGCCTCGTCTGCGGAACCGGCACGCAGCGCGTGGTCGACGGTCGCGGCACAAAGGGAAATTTCAAGATGGGGCGCGGCCTTTACGACTTCATCGAGGAGGAGAAGCAGGCCGGTAGAATCGCTGCCGCCAGAGATCGCGACGAGAATGCGCGCAGGACTTCGAAGCGATGCGAGAAACTGGCGGATCGCCTGTCGAGGCGATGCGGCGTCCGGAGACATTCCGGAAGACCTCAGCAGGCGAGGCGTTTCTGTTCGCTCGCAACCTTGCTTATGACGGCGCGTGACGCCTTCGGATAACGCTTCGAGACTTCGCGCAGGGTCGCGCAGGCGGTTTCCTTGTTGTCGAGGGCAGCAAGCGACATGCCAAGCTTCAACAGCATTTCCGGCGCCTTTTCCGAGCTGCCGTATTTCTGATGTGCGTTGAGGAAAGTCTTGGCCGCCTCGTTATATTTGCCCTGCGAATAGAGCGCTTCGCCGAGCCAGAAATTGGCGTCCGCCGCGCGTGCGCTGCTCGGGTAACGGGCGATGTACTGATTGAATTCCTGCTCGGCCGTGCCGTAATCGCCCGAGAGCACGTGGCCATATGCTGACTTATACTGATCCGCCTCGCCGCCGAGCGAGGCCGTCTGCTGCGGCGTGCCGCTGTTGGCAGTGGGAACCGGGCCGGAACCGATGGTGGCGTTTTCATCGACGCTTCCGCCGATCGCATTGCCGTTCTGGTCGAACTCGATCGAGCCGAGCTGCTTCGGCGGCTGGCCGAGGCCGGTATTGGCAGGCACATCGGTGGAGGGAGCCGTTTCGGCCCCCTGCGGTGCTTGAATCACTCTGGCGACGTCGTCGCTGCCGGACGCTGCCGGAGCGGCATCGGTCTCGCTCTTTTTGACCGGAGCCTTGGCGCCGCCACCGCTACCGGTTTTTTCGAGCTGCTGGAAGCGGAATTCATTGTCTTCCTGCTGCTTTCGGATCGTCTCCTGCATCTGCAGAAGCTGAAAGCTCATCTCCTCGATTCGGCCATTCAGCTGCCGCATCTGCTCTTCGAGCTGCTGCACGCGGATTTCCGCGTCTCCGCTCTGCACCTTGACGACGGGCGGGGCCGGCTGCTGTTCCGCGGATCGGCCGCCGAGATGCAGCCCGAAGAACGAGGCCGAATAAGCCGCCCGTTCGCTCCCGGTGATAGCCGCCAGGCACAGCATGCCTGCCACGACAAGTTTTTTCATATGTATCGTCCTGTCCCAGTGATTCTTCGCGCCATGAGGCACGAACAGGAGATTTTTCCAATTGCTGTCAAAAAGCAACGGAGTCTGGCCAAAGTGTGGTCAAAAAGAAAGGCGGCCCGCTGCGGGACCGCCTCTGCGAAAACGAATGATATCCGAAGATTACATGCCGGCGCCGCCGAGCACGGTGACCGCGCGGCGGTTCTGCGACCAGCAGGAAATATCGTCGCAGACGGCGACCGGACGTTCCTTGCCGTAGGAGATCGTCTTCATGCGCTGTGCCGGAACACCGCGCGAAGCGAGGTAGTCCTTGGTGGCAGCAGCGCGACGGGCGCCGAGTGCGAGGTTGTATTCGCGGGTGCCGCGTTCGTCGGCATGGCCTTCAACAGTGATCTGGTAGTTCGGGTAACGACCGAGCCACTGTGCCTGACGGTCGAGCGTCTGAGCGGCATCGGCGCGGATCGACGTGGAGTCGGTATCGAAGAAGATGCGGTCACCGACATTGACCGTGAAGTCCTGGGTCGAGCCCGGCGTCGCGGCGCCTGCGCCGAGACCCATGTCGCCGGCGCTGTTCGGCATGCCGCCGTTCTTCTTGTTCGCGCAGCTTGCAAGCGCGAGACCGGCCAGAAGCGCGATCATGACAGGGTTGCGGGCGAAATTCTGCATACGGCTCATTGCCGGGGTATGAATTCGGCTCATGGCCGGTCTCCTTGCGAGTTCATCAGGGTTTCCGGACAGTAACCGCACTCGGTTAACCGCCCCTCAAAGATTATGGTTAACAGTTTACTGATTTGTCCCGTGTCGCCCGGTTTCCACGACTTTGAGGCGACATAAAGGCAGTGATGCACTCGCTACTCCAGCAGCGGCGACCAGGCCGGGTCGGATGCATAGCTCGGCGTCTTCACAAGCTGCTCGTTATAACCAGTCAGATCAATCGAATAGAGTTGCGGGCCACCCGCGCCTGCCGCTTGGCGGAAGAACATCAGCACACGGCCGTTCGGCGCCCAGGTCGGGCCTTCATTGTGGAAGCCGGACGTCAGGATGCGCTCGCCCGAGCCATCTGGCTTCATCACGCCGATCGAGAACTTGCCGCCGGACTGTTTGGTGAAGGCGATGAGATCGCCGCGCGGCGACCAGACCGGCGTCGAATAGGAGCCGTCACCGAAGGAAATGCGGGTCTGGCCCGAGCCATCGGCGTTCATCACGTAGATCTGCGGCTTGCCGCCGCGGTCGCTTTCGAAGCTGATGCGGGCACCGTCAGGCGAATAGGAGGGCGAGGTGTCGATCGCCGCCGTCGAGGTCAGCCGCGTCGTCGTGCGCGAGCGCAGGTCCATCGTATAGATGTTGGAATTGCCTTCCTGCTGGAGGCTCATGATCACCTTCTGGCCATCAGGCGAAAAACGCGGCGAGAAGGTCATGCCGGGAAAGTTGCCAACGACTTCACGCTGCCCGGTTTCGAGCTGCAGCAGGTAGACGCGCGGCTGCTGGTTGGCGAAGGACATGTAGGTGACTTCCTGCCGGCTCGGCGAGAAGCGCGGCGTCAACACGAGATCGCTGCCGTCGGTCAGCGTCCGCACGTTGAAACCGTCCTGGTCCATGATCGCCAGCTGGCGCTTGCGCTGCTGCTTGGTGCCGGATTCGGAGACGAAGACGACGCGGGTGTCGAAGTATCCCTCTTCGCCGGTGATCTGCTTATAGATCGCGTCGGCGATGATGTGGGCCACACGGCGCCAATTCTCCGGCTGCGTATAGAACTGCTGCCCGGTCATCTGCTGCCCGGCGAAGGGATCCCAGAGACGGAATTCGGCGCGAAGACGTCCATCGGCCTCCTGCGTCACACGACCGGTGACCAGCGCCTGGGCGTTGATGACCTTCCAATCCTCAAACCGCGGCGCGGCATCGGGGTTGGAAATCTTTTCAATGAAGGCGCTCTTGTTGATGGGTGCGAAAAGGCCGGAACGCTGCAAGTCCGCGGCGATCACCTGCGAGACCTGCGCACCCATATCGCCCTGCAGGAAATCCGTCACCGCGATCGGCAGCGGCTGAACGTTGCCTTTTCGAATGTCGAGGGTGACGAGCGCATTGGCCGGCGTCGCAAAGACGGCAGTGGTCATCAGACCGACTGCGACCAAAATGGCGCGGAAAAAGGAACACTTTGTCATACCAAACAGCCTTTCAGCATCTATGGAGTCGGATCGCTGGAATCGAAGTGCAGGACGACCTCCCTCCAGGATTCATATTTCTCTTTCGGGAGCATGGTGAATGGCGCGGAACGCCGGACGGCGTGGAGGGCCGCAGCCGACAGGCTTTTCCGAGCAGCTTCGGTGCCGCCCGAGGCTGTTACCTTGGGTGAACCAACGATCGCACCATTCTTATCACGCCACAGGTGGATAGTAATCACGACTCCGCCGTCCCTCGCCTGCCCAGGAACTTTGGAGGAGGAAGCGATTGCGTGCTGCAAATCCGCGGCCGAGTTATCAGAGATCGCCGCGTCGACCGGTTGCGCCAACGCTTCAGGCACACAAGCCAGAATCGTTCCAAGCATGATGGCGGCTGCAATAGACTTGTTGCCATGGGACAGGTCCATCAGCATCTAGATTCCCATGCTGCTTGGATCGAAGTTAAGGTCGAACTCATTCCAAGCGTCATACTTGTCCTTCGGAAGCATCGAGAAGGGTGCGGATTTCATGACGGCTCTGTATGCGCCGCCTTCCAACGCACGGCGTGTGGCATCGCTGCTGCTGCCGCCCGATGACTCGACTTCGGGCTGGCCGATAATGTTGCCATCCCTATCGAGCTTCATATGCACCTTGATGACCATGCCGGAAAGGCCTTCCATCCCCGGCGTGATAAGCCAGTTCCCTTCGATCAAGCCCCGCACAGCATCTTCTTCGCTCTGGCTGAGCTTTGAACCGCCATTGCTCTTCTTCGCACCGAGCGACGCCTCCTGCGTCGAGCGCTTGGCGCCGCCGGCGGAAGGATCGGTCTTGTTCAGCAGAGCCGAAATCTCATCGGCATTGAAATCGCTCTTCATCGTCGAGGCCGATTTCGCCACTTCCTGCTTCTTGTCGGCCTTCTTCTTGTCCGTCGGTTTGTCGGCGGCCTTGGGTTCGTCCGCAGGCTTCTCAGGCGGCTTCTCGGCGGCTTTTTGGGGCTCAGGCGGCTTTACCTGCGGCTTGACGACCGGTGTCGGTACCTTGTCCGGCAACGCCTCGGCATCCGGCTTCGGCGGCTCTTCCGGCTTGGCCTGCTCTTCCGGCGGCTTTTCCTCCGGCTTCGGCGGCGGCGTCACTTCGACGGGCTTTGGCGGCGGAATGGAGGCAACCTCCTTCGGCTGCTCGACCTCGGTCTCTTCCTTGTTGACTTCCTTGACGTCGTTCGGCTTGGGATCGATCGTCGGCAGTGGCTTCTCGCTCGAATTCGCCGCCGCAGCTTCGCTGTTGCTGGGCTTGGCGTTCGGGACCGGCGGCGTCTTCAGGTCGGCATTGTTGTCGCCGGCATTCTCAGACGGCTGCGCGATCGGCGGCCGTGTCGTCGGCACGGGCGCGGACGTCTCCTTCTTCGGAGCTTTCTTGTCGCCCTGCTGCATCTGGGTGATCGATTCTACCGGCACGAGATCGACCGGCATCGCCTCGAAATCCTCGACCTTGAAGGATTCTGGCGCACTCAGCGACACCATCGCCCAGGTGAGCACCAGGCAATGCAGAACAGCAGATGTGACGACGCTGGTCTTCATCTTGAACGCTATTGGTCCTTCTTCTGCTGCGTCACGAGGCCGATATTCTTGAAACCGGCCCCCTGGATGCGAGCCATCACGTCGGCGATGACACCATAAGGCGCCGTCGCGTCGCCGCGCACGAAGATGCGTTCATTGTAGCCGGTGGTAGCGATCGCCTCGAGCTTGGCGGCGATCTCGGCGGCCGGGATCGGAGTTTCCTGCAGGTAGACTTCGCCGGAGTTCTTGACCGAGATCGTGATCGGCTGCGTCTCGGAATTCAGCGCCTTGGCCTGCGTTTCCGGCAGGTCGATCGGCACGCCGACGGTCATCATCGGCGCCGCGACCATGAAGATGATCAAAAGCACGAGCATGACGTCGACGAGCGGCGTCACGTTGATTTCGGAGATCACGGCCTTGTTCCGACCGCCGCGACGGCGGCGTCCGCCGCCTCCGCCGCCATTGCCTCCAACAGCCATACCCATGTGAGAATACTCCGTTGGTTACTGCGCGGCAGCGCGGGGCTGCAGCTTCTCGTCGATCTGGCGCGAAAGGATGGCGGAGAATTCGTCCGCGAAACCCTCCATGCGCGCCGAGAGCTTCCCGGCATCGGCAGAGAACTTGTTGTAGGCGATGACGGCCGGAATAGCGGCGACGAGGCCGATCGCGGTGGCGAGCAATGCTTCAGCGATACCGGGTGCGACCACCGCGAGGTTCGTCGATTTCGAGCCGGCGATCGCCTGGAACGAGGTCATGATGCCGACGACCGTGCCGAAGAGGCCGATGAACGGGCCGGCTGAACCGATGGTGGCGAGTGATCCCAAACGGGCGCCGAGATATTCGGTTTCACGGGCGAGCGTCACGTCCATGGCGCGGTCGATACGCATCTGCAGGCCGATCGGCGAGCGAGCGCCGCGTTCGAAGGATTTCTTCCATTCGCGCATGGCTGCGACGAAGATCGACGCCAGGCCGGTGTTGTTGCGTTCGGACAGCGAACGATAGAGTTCTTCCAGCGACTGGCCCGACCAGAAAACCTGCTCGAACTTGTCGAACTGGCGCCTTGCGCGGCCATAGGCCAGGTACTTGTCGATTACGATCGCCCACGTCCAGACCGAGGCCGCGATGAGCCCGAGCATGACGAGCTTGACGACGATGCCGGCCTGCATGAAAAGCGACCAGAGGCTGACGTCCGTCGTGGCTGCTGCCAATCCTACTTGTTCCATTGATCCAAAATCCCCGAATCCAAACGCCCGGCGCTGGACCGGGCGGCACAAAATGATCTCGCAAGAAGTGTCCGGGACCGCCGCCCAAAGCCCTGGTCAAGCTTCCAAGCTCTTCTTCCGCCTTCTTGCCGTCAAATTTGGTCAAAGGAAGGCGTGCACCGCACAAACTCCGACTTTCCCAGTAAGACACTATTATGGTTAATAGATCGTTAGTGCCAGACGATGACAGCAAGCCTGTGTTCGGAAGGTTTTGTTCCATGGATTACTTGACCGGAGCATGGTCCGGCTGCCGAAAGAGCGCTCATCCTGCGGCGCGGGAATTCCTTCACATAAAGTTCAAGTTTTGACAAGGCCGATTCGGAACTACAGCGGCCGGCTGCCTTCCAGGAACTTTGCCGCCAGCGTTTCCGGCAGCCGTCGCGGCCGCCCCTTGGCGTTGATGACGGCGATGATCACCTTGGCTGCAATCAGCAGAGTTTCGCCCGACCGGATCTGCTGGTTGAGCACCATCTTGGCGCCTCCGGCCTTTTCAGTATGCGTCAGGATCGTCAGCACGTCATCCATGCGCGCGGGGCTCTTGAAGTCGATCTCCATGCGGTGGACGACGAAGACGAGGCCTTCTTCATCGGCGCTGACGAGCTCGCGCTGCTCGACGCCGAGGCAGCGCAGATAATCGGTGCGGCCGCGCTCGAGGAAATGCAGGTAGCGGGCGTGATAGACGAGGCCGGAGAAATCCGTATCTTCATAATAGACCCGCTGGACGAGGCGGTGTCCGGCATCCGTCAGCTCTCCCGAAATGGAAAAAGGGCGTTCGGTCATAATTTTCTCCAAAGTGAGGTGCCCTCTTTGGCGCAACGCTTGGCGGCAGGCAAGCATTGAATGCCGGCCCGTCCGGCATGGAATGCGCCGCCGGCAGGCATTGAATGATTGTCATAATTCCTAACTATTCCCGATAATAGCGACCGATCAGGAGACGATGCGATGAAGATTGCGGTTATGGGCGGAGACGGTTTCATTGGTTGGCCCACCTCGCTCCACCTTTCCGATGCCGGTCATGACATCCATATCCTCGACAATCTCTCGCGCCGCTGGATAGACACCGAACTCGGCGTTCAGTCGCTCACCCCGATGGATTCGATCCAGGAGCGCACGCGCATCTGGCACGCACAAACTGGACGCCGTATCCACTTCAATCTGATCGATCTCGCTAGGGATTACGAACTTCTGAAGAAATGGCTTTCGGAACACCGGCCGGACGCGATCATCCATTTTGCCGAACAGCGGGCCGCGCCCTATTCGATGAAGAGCGACCGCCACAAGAACTACACGGTCAACAACAATGTCAGTGCCACGCACAACCTCCTGAACGCGCTGACCGATCTCAATCTCGACGCCCACCTCATCCATCTCGGCACCATGGGCGTCTATGGCTATTCGACGGTCGGTGCAGCCATCCCCGAAGGCTATCTGCCGGTCGGCGTTGAAACCGTGGATGGCGAAACGGTCAGCCAGGAGATTCTCTACCCCTCCAATCCGGGCTCGATCTACCACATGACCAAGTGCCTGGATCAGCTTCTCTTCCAATTCTACGCCAAGAACGACGGCTTGCGGATCACCGACCTGCACCAAGGCATCGTCTGGGGCACGCATACCGAGCAGACGCGCCGCCACGCGCAGCTGATCAACCGTTTCGATTACGACGGCGATTACGGCACGGTGCTGAACCGTTTCCTCATTCAGGCAGCGATCGCTTATCCGCTGACGGTGCACGGCACCGGCGGCCAGACCCGCGCCTTCATCCACATCCAGGATTCGGTGCGCTGCATCGAGCTGGCGCTGAAGAACCCGCCCGTCCGCGGCGCCCGCGTCGAGATCTTCAATCAAATGACGGAAACCCACCGGGTGCGCGACCTGGCCGAGATGATCGCCAGAATGAGCGGCGCCAAGATTGCCTGGCTGCCGAACCCGCGCAAGGAGGCTGCCGAAAACGAGCTGATCGTCCGGAACGAAAAGTTCCTCGACCTTGGCCTTGAACCGACCACGCTGGAAGCCGGGCTGCTGGGCGAAATCGTCGACGTGGCGAAGAAATTCGCCTATCGCGTCGACCGCTCTCGCGTGCCGGCCGTCTCCGCCTGGACTAAAGACATTGCCGCGACCATCGATCACGATCCGGAAGGCAAGCGGCTGAAGTCCGTGTCATGAGCGAAGGCGATATGACGAGAGTGATCGCCATCCCCGGCCGTTTCGCCTACGTCACCCTGGTCACCAATGCTGATTATGCGATGGGCGCAACCGCCCTCGCCCGCTCCCTGCGCCGGACCGGTACCAATGCCGATATCGTCGTCCTGCACACCGGCGGCGTCGATGTGGCCGCCCTCGCTCCGCTGAACGCGCTCGGTTGCCAGCTCGTTGAGGTCGAGCACCTGCCGCTCTCCGATGACTTCAACGAGCGCCACGCCCGCGGCCATCTCCATTCTGCAGCCCCCTTCACTAAAGGCCGCAAGCCGGAGTTCCATTCGCCGCTCGACAATTTCTGCAAGCTCAGGCTCTGGCAGCTGGTGCAGTATGATCGCTGCGTCTTCCTCGATGCCGACGCCCTGGTGCTGAAGAACGTCGACAGGCTCTTCCTCTATCCGGAATTTTCTGCCGCTCCAAACGTCTATGAAAGCCTCGCCGACTTTCGCCGCTTGAATTCCGGCGTCTTCGTCGCCACGCCGTCGCATGACACATTCGGGAAAATGCTCGAAAGCCTCGACACGCCCGAGGCTTTCTGGCGACGCACCGACCAGACCTTTCTGCAGACGTTCTTCCCGGAATGGCACGGCCTACCGGTCTATTTCAACATGCTGCAATATGTATGGTTCACCATGCCGGAGCTTTGGGACTGGAAGAGCATTTCGATCGTGCACTATCAGTATGAAAAACCGTGGGAAAAGGATCATCCAAAGGCAAAACAACTACAACCATTGATCGACCTGTGGCACAATATACACGATCATGGCGACTTGCCTCAGATCACGGCGCTGGGAAATCCGGAAGGGACGGCATGAAAGTATTGGTATCCGGGGGAACGGGTCTCGTCGGCCGGTACGTCGTCGAGGAGCTGTTGGCCGCCGGCTATCAGGTGATTGTCGGCGGGCGCCGGGCGCCGCTGCCGCGTTTCTTCTCTCGCCCGGTCGAGTTCGCAGCACTCTCCCTCGATCCCGATAAGGATCAGATCGACGTCTTCGACGACGCTTACTTCTTCGTGCACGCCGCCTTCAGCCATGTCCCCGGCAAATATCGCGGCGGCGAGGGCGACGATCCCGAGAGCTTCCACAGATTGAACCTCGACGGCACCGTCCGGCTCTTCGAAGCGGCCAAACGCGCCGGCACGCGCCGTTGCGTCTTCCTGTCCAGCCGCGCTGCCTATGGCGATCAACCGCCGGGAACGGAGCTTGTCGAAACGATGCTTCCAAAACCGGAGACGCTCTACGGCCAGGTGAAACTCGACGCCGAAGGCGCGCTCAGCCATCTCTCGACGCCGGGTTTTGCCGGCGTAAGCCTGAGGGCAACTGGTGTCTATGGCGATCTCCCACCGAACAAATGGGATGGCCTCGTCGCCGATTATCTCGCCGGCCGGCCGGTCGCTGCTCGCGCCGGGACGGAGGTTCATGGTCGCGACCTCGGCCGCGCGGTGCGGCTGATGCTGGAGACGGAAAGCACCCGCATCTCGGGCGAAGTCTTCAACATATCGGACATAACAGTCGACACGCGCGACATTCTCGCGGCTATCCGCCGTGAAACGAGCTGTCCCCACGCTTTGCCGGCCACCGCCGACAAGGCTGCCCTCAATCCGATGAACACGGCGAAAATCCGTGCGCTCGGCTGGCTGCCAGGTGGAACTCCTCTGTTCGAGGAAACGATGCGGTGGCTGGCGGCCGCCTTGCCGGTGTCGCCGCGGCACGAATCTGCGCAGTATCGATAGGCATCCTCGTCTGACGATCGGTAACCGCAGGGTGATACGACGTGAAACGGGTGCAGCCCTGTCGCAGCCGGCATTTGCATCGGGTCTCCAGCCGGCTATGCTCGGTTAGACCTCTCAATTCGGCAGATCGAATGACCGCAAAAGAACTGAAAGCGCAGCTGCGCAACGAACGGCTGGCCGCCCGCGACGCCATCGCTCCTGAAGAGCGCATCTCCAAAAGCCTTGCAATGGCCGATCACGCCGGCGAGGCGGTCGCCTTCGAGGCGGGCACCATCATCTCCGGCTTCCTGCCGATCCGGTCGGAGGCCGATCTTAGGCCGCTGATGTCGCGCTTTGCAGCACGCGGCGCGCGGCTCTGCGTGCCGGCGATCCTCGACAAGCAGACCATCGTCTTTCGCGAATTGGCGGAAGGCGCACCGCTTGTCGCTACCGGTTTCGGCACGGTCGGCCCAACCGAGCATGCCGCCGTCCTCGATCCCGAGATCATGCTGGTGCCGCTTTCGGCTTTCGATGTCAGAGGCCACCGCATCGGCTACGGCGCCGGCCACTACGACCGCGCCATCAGCCGGCTCAGAGAGAAAGGCCTGCACCCCAAGCTGATCGGCATTGCATTCGACTGCCAGGAAGTGGCACATGTGCCCGACGAGCCGCATGACATAAGCCTGGATGCCATCCTGACAGAAAGCGGCCTTCGCTTTTTTGCTTCTTGGATTGGATAGGGAATGCGTCTGCTTTTTTTGGGTGACATGGTCGGCAAGACGGGACGCACGGCGGTCTGGGACCGCCTCCCCGGCCTGATCTCCGACCTCAGGCTCGACTTTGTCGTCGTCAACGGCGAGAATGCCGCCGGCGGCTTCGGCATCACCGAGGACATCTTTCTCGAAACGATCAATGCCGGCGCCGATGTGGTGACGACCGGCAATCACGTCTGGGACCAGAAGGAAGCCGTCGCCTTTGCCGGGCGGCACGATCAATTCCTGCGGCCGGCCAACTATCCGCAAGGCACGCCCGGGCGCGGCTCCGGCCTTTTCTATGCCAGGAACGGTGCGCGCGTGCTCGTTGCCAATGTCATGGGCCGCGTCTTCATGCATCCGGAACTCGACGACCCCTTCAAATCGGCGGAAGCGATCCTCGATGCCTGCCCGCTGAAAGAGCAGGCCGATGCAATCGTCTTCGATTTCCATGCAGAAGCGACCAGCGAGAAGCAATGCTTCGGCCATTTCGTCGACGGCCGCGCCAGTTTCGTCGTCGGCACCCACACCCATGTGCCGACCGCCGATGCGCAGATCCTGAACGGCGGCACCGCCTATATGTCGGATGCCGGCATGTGCGGCGACTACGACTCCTCCCTCGGCATGGACAAGGAGGAGCCACTCAACCGCTTCATCTCCAAGATGCCGAAGGGTCGCATGGAAGCGGCAAGCGGCCCGGCGACGATCTGCGGCGTCGGCGTCGAGATTTCCGATGCCACCGGACTGGCCGAAAAGATCGCGCCGCTTCGGCTCGGGCCGCGTTTGGCCGAAACGGTGCCGGAGTTCTGGCGGTAATCCAGCCGCTCCAACACGCAATTGTGAGCATCGCGGCTCTGGACCGCTGCGACCTCATGACGCATCCTCCGCCGCTCAATGAAAGCGCCGGAGGAGGTGGCATGAGGCCGCATTATCTTATCCTCGCTATCACATGCCTGACGGCCTTCGCCGCATCAGATCCCGCCGAGGCACAGGAGCAGCGCCGGCGAGCCAGCCAATGCCACGTGATCGCCGAGAATATGCCCAAGGCGACCTTCGCCAGTTTCTCCGTCGCCCCGGCGCCGATGCCGGCTGTATCCGAAGGCGAGAATGTTAGATTCACCTATCTCGGCCATTCCACCTTCGAAATCGAGACACCCGGCGGCATCATTATCGCGACGGATTATAATGGCTGGTACAAGCCGGCGACGACCCCCGATGTCGTCACGATGAACAAGGCTCATACGACCCACTTCACCCTGACGCCTGAGCCCGACATCAAGCATGTGCTCCACGGCTGGAGCGACGTGCCGGGCGAGAAGGCCAGCATCAATCTCGTCGTCGGCGATGCCTATATCCGCAACGTCACGACCGATATCCGCTTCAGCTACGGCATCGGCGGGTCGCAGGAGGATGGAAACTCGATTTTCATCTTCGAGATTGCCGGTCTCTGCATCGGCCATCTCGGCCATCTGCACTACGAGCTGACTGATAGCCATTATACCGAAATCGGCCGCCTTGACGTCGTCATGGTGCCCGTCGACGGCGGCCTGACCATGGGTGCCGACAGCATGAGCCGCGTCATCAAGCGGCTACGCTCGTCGCTGATCCTGCCGATGCACCGCCGTGGCCCGCCGGTCAATGCCTTCGTCTCCATGTTCGGAAAGGACTTCGATATCACTTATGCGCCTGATGACAGCCTCACCGTTTCCATGCGCACGCTTCCCAGGAAGCCGCTGATCTATGTGATGAAGGGCGTGCAGTAAAAGCCCGGCGGGCCCCTCCAAACCTCGCTGATCAAGCAAATTGTAGGTGGCGTTTGACGCCGACCTCGGGCATTTTGTCGTCGTCGAGATTGGCCTTGGCGATCTCCCAACCGAATTTTAGCGTGCTGCCTGTCGAAACCCAGATCTCGGCATCATCGACATGCAGGGAAAGCATGGTGAGTTTCGGGTCTTTCTTGCCGCCGTCATACCAGGCCGCCACCATCGAACTCCAATATTCCTCGATCTTGGACGGGTCGGGGCGTACCTCGATGACGCCGGAAAGGCAGGCGTGATAATCGTGATCCTTGCCGATGACGCAGAAATGCGCGCGGCTGCCGGGCTTGATGGCCCGCACGATGTCGGCGTCGGTCTTGGTGTAAAACCAGATCGTGTTGGTGGTGGGATCGGCATGCGGCGCCATCGGCTGCATGTGCATATCAAGCCCGGAAATTCCGAGCATGCCGGCATGAACACCGTTGACCTGATCCCAAAGCTGACGTGCTGGTTGTTCCCGCGCCTCGCTGAGACTTGCCATGACCGTTCCTTTCCGTTGGGTGGAGTTCGGTTGAAACGTCATCCTTTCGCCTTTGTTCCGAACTGCTTTCCCCTTGAACGGCTGCCGTTTCGCTCTTATAAGGCGGCCCATTCCGAACAATGAGACGTGAACAGGGGTGCCATGGCTGGCCATTCACAGTTTAAAAACATCATGCACCGCAAAGGCCGTCAGGATGCCGTGCGGTCGAAAATGTTCTCCAAGCTTGCGCGCGAAATCACCGTTGCCGCCAAGGCCGGCCTGCCCGACCCGACGATGAACGCCCGTCTTCGCCTGGCAATCCAGAACGCCAAGGCCCAGTCCATGCCGAAGGACAACATCGACCGCGCTATCAAGAAGGCAGCTGGCGCCGACAGCGAAAACTATGATGAAGTCCGCTACGAGGGTTATGGTCCGGGCGGCACGGCGATCATTGTCGAAGCCCTGACCGACAACCGCAACCGCACCGCCTCCAACGTCCGCTCGATCTTCACGAAGGCAGGCGGCGCCCTCGGAGAAACCGGTTCCGTTTCCTTCTCGTTCGATCATGTCGGCGAAATCACCTACAAACTTTCCGCAGGCGACGCCGACAAGGTAATGGAAGCCGCGATCGAAGCCGGCGCTGATGACGTCGAGACCGACGAAGAGGGCCATTACATCACCTGCGCTTTCGAAGCCCTTGGCGAAGTGTCGAAAGCCCTGGAGGCAAGCCTCGGCGAAGCCGAAACCGTCAAGGCTGTCTGGCGCGCCCAGAACAACGTGCCAGTGGACGAGGAAAAAGCACAGTCGCTGATGAAGCTCATCGACTCGCTCGAAGACGACGACGACGTGCAGAACGTCTATTCCAACTTCGAGGTCTCGGAAGAGGTTCTGGCGAAGCTTTCAGCTTGAGCCGCTCAACAATCGGAACCCGGCCTTGGCGCCGGGTTTTTCCATTTCTGGCGACTGCTCGGAAAATCTTAAGCGGCCGCCCGCATGAAGTTCCCAAGGCCTGCGAATAATTCCACCGACTTCAGCCGCGCCTCGATATCATGGATCGGCATCGAGATGATCACCTCGTCGGCCTTCGTTTCCTTGAGAAACTCCGCCAGTTTCGCCTCAGCCGTCGCCGGCGAGCCCACCACGGCATAACGCAGCGTGTGTTCGACGTTCATCTTCTCCATCGGCGACCAGAAGCTCTCCATATCGGTGACAGGGCGCGGGAACGGGCCGCGGACATTGCGGCGTAGGTTGACGAACTGCTGCTGGGCGGAAGTGAAATGGTAGCGCGCCTCCTCGTCCGTCGCCGCCATAGCGCCCATGACGCCGACCATTACATAGGGCTTGTCGAGCGCCGCCGAGGCCTGGAAGCGGTCGCGATAGATTGCGATGGCGTCGAGCAGCATATCAGGGGCAAAATGCGAGGCGAAGGCATAGGGAAGCCCGAGCATCGCAGCAAGCTGGGCGCTGTAGAGGCTGGAGCCGAGCAGCCAGATCGGGATATGCGAACCATTGCCGGGCACCGCAAGGATCGCCTGGTTCTTGAGCGGCGTGCCGAGAAGCTGCTGCAATTCCACCACGTCATTCGGGAAGCTGTTCGCGCCGGCATCGAGGTTGCGCCGCAACGCCTGTGCCGTGCGCATGTCCGTTCCCGGCGCCCGTCCCAGGCCGAGATCGATGCGGCCGGGAAAGAGCGCCTCCAGCGTGCCGAACTGCTCGGCGATGACGAGCGGCGAATGATTGGGCAGCATGATGCCGCCGGAGCCGATGCGGATGCGTTTTGTCGCAGCCCCGACATGGCCGATGACAACGGCGGTCGCAGCACTGGCGATGCCCGGCATGCCATGATGCTCGGCTAGCCAGAAGCGCTTGTAACCGAACTCTTCAGCCTTCTGAGCCATCCGCGCAGAGCTTTCGAGCGACTGGCGCACGGTGCGGCCTTCGGCAATGGGAGAAAGGTCGAGTATGGAGAAGGGAACCATGGAAACCCGCCGGGCAGTTGAAGGATCCCGTCTATGTAGGTTGGCGCCCGCCCCATTCCAAACCATGCACGCAAACAAAGGGCCGCGCGAAGGCGGCTCTGGTCGAATATTGGAAGCGATGCCTCACCGGTGACGGCGCAACACATGCACCTCGGCGCTCGGTCTGTGGTGCCCCTGCGGCAGCGTGAAATTGCCGAGTTGGCGGTCCATTTCCAGAGCTTCCGTCGCCAGGCGGTGGATCGCCGCCGTTGTCTCCTCGACCATTGAGGCGTTCTGCTGCGTCATCGCGTCGAGTTCGGCCACTGCATTGTTGATCTCGCGCAGCGTATTGGCTTCGTCGCGGGTCGCACCCATGATCTCGTTGATCTGGCCGTTGATCGCCTCTACGTGGGCGCCGATGCCGGTAAGGGCAACGCCGGCCTTCTCGACCAGCGCGACACCGCTTTCGACCTCATGCGTGGACTTCTGCAGCAGGCTGGAGATCTCCTTTGCCGCACTCGATGAGCGCTGGGCGAGCTCCCGGACTTCCATGGCGACGACGGCAAAGCCCTTGCCCGATTCCCCCGCGCGGGCCGCCTCAACGCCAGCGTTCAGCGCCAGAAGATTGGTCTGGAAGGCGATGTCGTCGATAACCGATATGATGGTGTTGATCTGGCGCGATGAAGTCTGGATGGCCTCCATCGCCGCAATCGTCTCACGCATGATCTGGCCGGAGCCGGTCGTCTCCTTCTTGGCGTCTCGGGCGATACGCTCAGCCTGTTCTGCCCGCTCGATCTGACGGCGAACGGACTGGGTAATGGCGCTGATCGCATTCGCCGTCTCGGTGATCGAGCCGGCCTGACGTTCGGTGCGCCCGGCAAGCTCGTCGGCGCCGGTGCGCATCTCCTCGGAGCCGGCACGCACCGCCATCGAGTTGCCGCCGATCGCCGTCATAGTTTCGCTGAGCGTTGCGAGCGCCTCGTTGAAATTGACGCGCAGGCTTTCGAGCTCGATCGGGAAGCGGGTGTCGATCTGGTAGGCGAGATCGCCGCTTGCCAGATGATGCAGACCCTCGTCGAGCGCCTCCACCACCTGCTGCAGCGACTTCGCCTCGACCTCCCGTTCTGCGAAATTCCGCTGGCGCTCCTGCTCGGCCTGCAGGCGCGTCTCTTCGCTCGCGGCTTCGAGCTTACGGCTGTCGATCAGCGATTGGCGGAAACGGGCAAGCGCATTGGCCATCGTGCCGATCTCGTCCTTGCGGTTCAGGCTGCCGATCTCGCTGTCGAGCTTGCCGTCGGCGACATCGCGGGTGACGCCGGCAAGCCGCGCCAGCGGCGAAAACAGGAAATTCGTGACGAGTCCGGTTGCGACCGCCATGACGACGAGCACACCCAAGCCAATCATCGTCAGCAAAGTGGCGATTTCGATCGAGCCGGCATTGAGCTCGCTGAGCAGCACGCTCTCGACCACGAGAAAGCGGTCGCCACGATAGTCGACGCCGCGGACATAGGCACGGGCCGCGCCATCCGCCCTGTCGAAATCGGCCACGGTCATCGCGGAGCTGGCAAGCGCGTCCTTGATGAAGGTGAAGGGGGTGGCATCGAGCGTCGCAAGCTTGCCGCCGGCATCGAGAGCGATAGCGGAGCCATCGCTGGAGACGATCGCAGCCCGCGCGGTGCTGCCCTGGACGATGCCCTTGGCAAGGATGCTCGAGATGATGTCGTCGCGCACTTTGAACAGGATAATGCCCTTGGCCGCTCCGAGCTTGACGATCGGCACGGCATAGAAGATCGCGGGCTTGCCGCTTGCCGCATCGACACGGAGGCCGGAGAAGCCCGTCGGTGCGGCGTCATCCGTCGCCTTGGCGGTATTCTCGATCGCCTTGGCGAAAGCGACGCCGGCGCCGGTTGTCTTCCAGGCGTCCGACTTCAGATTCTCCGCGAAGTCGTCGTCCTTCTTGTAGGAATAGAGTACGCTACCATCGAGATCGGCGATCAGCAGATCGCTGAAAGCGGTGTTTTCGAGGTCACGGGCAACTTCGCCCTGCGTCTGCTCATGGTTTGAATAATAGAACCCGCTCGGCCCTTCCGGCTTCATCAGCTTCTCGCGCTGGTCTGCCGGGTTGGGATTGCCCGTGACAAAAACCTTCTTCAGCTCGGCGCGGGCATCCCCCGAAGTCTTCTGGATTGTCTTCCAGCCGCTCTTCAAGCTGGTGATCGACATCTGCAGCGCCTCGATGCGCGCGATGGAATTGGCTTGGTTCTCGAGCTGCACCAGTTGGTCCTGCAGCATGTCGCCACGGAAGATCAGCACGCTCTCCTTGGCCTTCAGCGCCTGCTCGTCGGAGATGCGGCTGCTGGCGAAATAGGCGAGCACATCGATGACGGCGATCGACAGCACGGTCATCAGGATGAATGTGGCAATGACCTTGAAGGACAGGGATTGAAATCTCTGAGCCATATACGATGAACCCTCTGAACGGCGCCTGCCAGCCTGGGCGCGCGGCCGGCTGACCTCAACAGAATATCGGGGGCTTATTCTTGCGGAACGAAGCCCCACGCACATTCGACAAACAAGAATTCAGGCATCTCTTTTAATTCGCGGTAAATGGCGCATCCGAAAACAACGATGTTTTTGTTTTGTTCACATATCGATGGCACTTATTTTGCAATCGCTATAGGTTGAACCATGCAAAATACGATTCGCGTCATCGGTATCGATCCCGGTCTTCGCCGCACTGGCTGGGGAATCATCGACACATTAGGCAATTCTCTGAAATTCGTGGCCTCAGGGACGGTGACCTCAGATGGCGAGATGGATCTCGCCTCCCGCCTCTGCCAGTTGCATGATGGGTTGGCCGACATCGTCCATAGCTACCAGCCAGATGAAGCCGCCGTCGAACAAACCTTCGTCAACAAGGACGCGGTGGCGACCCTGAAGCTCGGCCAGGCCCGCGGCATCGCCATGCTAGTGCCGGCGCGCGCTGGATTGCGGGTTTCCGAATATGCCCCGAACGCGGTGAAGAAGGCGGTCATCGGTGTCGGTCACGGCGAAAAGCAGCAGATTCACATGATGTTGAAGATCCTGATGCCGAAGGTCGAATTCAAAGGTAATGACGCCGCCGACGCCTTGGCGATCGCAATTTGTCATGCTCACAATCGCGGCGGCCACCGGATGCGTCAAGCGCTGGCCGGATAATTCGTTCTTGACCTGTTCTTTTCCCATGATAAGTAATACCGCGGAGGTATTACCATGCGAGTGACCGAAAAAGGCCAGGTGACCATTCCCAAGGACATCAGGGATCGCTTGAAGATCGGCCCGGGATCCGAGGTTGATTTCATTGCTGATGAAAAGGGCGCCCGCCTAGTCGTTCTGTCCAGCCGCACGGAATCATCGCAGGACGATTTTGAATCCTGGCTCGGCAGCATGAGCGGCACTTTCGACACCAACGGCATGACGACCGATGAGTTCATGGAATGGCTGAGGGGACCACGCGATGATCTCGGTCCTGGTTGATACGAACATCTTCATCGATATCTTCGGCCCGGACAATCCTTTCAGTCAATGGTCCGCACGTGCCTTGAGCGCATTGCGCCCGGATTCACAATTCATCATGACACCCGTCGTCTGGGCGGAGCTGGCAAGCATGACCCCGCGCGAGGAAACGCTTGCGTTTCTGCTGTCACGGTTAAACCTGATCCGCGAGGCCCTGCCGTTTTCCGCCGCTTATCGGGCCGGCATGGCGCACGCACAGTACCGGAGGAGCGGCGGCCTGCGCGAGCGCACCCTGCCGGATTTTTTCATCGGTGCGCACGCCGTCGTTCGATCGCATCGTCTTCTGACGCGCGATGGCGCGCGCTACCGCTCCTATTTCCCGGAATTGGACATCATTTCTCCCGAAACGCACCCTTGAGAGACCGCGACCCATGATCGGCAAGCTGAAAGGCACTATAGACGAGATCGGCGAAGACTACGTGCTCGTCGATGTGCACGGCGTCTGCTACGTCGCCTATTGCTCGGCCCGAACGCTGTCGAAGCTCGGCTCGGCCGGCGAGGCCTGCGTACTGTTCATAGAGACTTATGTTCGCGAGGATCAGCTGAAGCTCTTCGGCTTCATGACCGCACTGGAGCGGGAATGGTTCAACCTGCTGCAGAGCGTCCAGGGCGTCGGCGCCAAGGTGGCGCTCGCCGTGCTCTCGACGCTGACGCCGGGCGAGCTTGCCAATGCGATCGCCCTGCAGGACCGCGCCGCCGTCTCGCGCGCACCGGGCGTCGGCCCGAAAGTGGCGATGCGTCTCGTCACCGAACTGAAGAATCGGGCGCCGGCCTATGCCGGCGAGGCGATCAATATCGCCCTCAAACAGGAACTCGGCGAAGGCGTTGCCGCCGCACCCGTTGCCGATGCGGTTTCCGCGCTAACCAACCTCGGCTACAGCAGAGATCAGGCTGCGAATGCCGTCGCCTCGGCATTGAAAACGGCTGGCGAAGGCGCAGACAGCGCCAAGCTGATCAGGCTCGGATTGAAAGAACTGGCACGGTGACGACCGGAAAACCTAGGAATGGATGTCGAGGCAGCCGACTTTTGGTGTATTGCTGTAACAGGTTTCAAAACGGAATGAGAGCATGAGCGAGCCCGCCCGCCTGATATCGCCGGAAAAGCGGGGTGAAGACCTTGATGTCACCCTACGCCCGCAATCGCTGGACGAGTTCACCGGCCAGGCTGAGGCGCGCGCCAATCTCAAGATCTTCATCGAGGCGGCGAAGAACCGCGGCGAGGCACTGGATCATGTGCTGTTCGTCGGCCCGCCCGGCCTCGGCAAGACGACGCTGGCGCAGATCATGGCGAAGGAGCTCGGTGTCAACTTCCGATCGACATCCGGTCCTGTCATCGCCAAGGCCGGCGATCTCGCCGCCCTGCTTACCAACCTCGAGGAGCGCGACGTGCTCTTCATCGACGAGATCCATCGCCTCAACCCCGCGGTCGAAGAAATCCTCTATCCCGCTATGGAGGATTTCCAACTCGACCTGATCATCGGTGAAGGCCCTGCCGCTCGCTCGGTGAAGATCGACCTCTCGAAATTCACGCTTGTCGCCGCCACTACCCGCCTCGGCCTGCTGACGACACCGCTGCGCGATCGTTTCGGCATCCCGGTACGGCTCAGCTTCTATACCGTCGAGGAACTGGAGCTGATCGTGCGCCGCGGCGCGCGGCTGATGAACCTGCCGATGACCGAAGAAGGCGCCCGCGAGATCGCCAGGCGGGCCCGCGGCACGCCGCGCATTGCGGGCCGGCTGCTGCGGCGCGTGCGTGATTTCGCCGAAGTGGCAAGGGCCGAGGCCGTCACCCGCGAGATCGCCGACGAAGCGCTGACCCGCCTGCTGGTCGACAATGTCGGTTTCGACCAGCTCGACAAACGTTACCTCAACATGATCGCAGTCAATTTCGGCGGCGGACCGGTCGGTATCGAAACCATCGCCGCCGGCCTTTCGGAACCGCGCGACGCGATCGAGGACATTATCGAGCCCTACATGATCCAGCAGGGTTTCATTCAGCGTACGCCGCGCGGCCGCGTTCTGACCGCAATCGCGTGGAAACATCTGGGAATGCAACCGCCCAAGGAGATGGAGGCTGCGCAGTTCCGGCTGTTCCAGGAGGACGACTGAGTGATCACCCGCCGCGGATTTTTCAAGGTTCTTGGCGGGGGTGTCGCAGGCGTCATGGCGCTCGGCGGTTATGCCTTCGCCTATGAACCGCTGGCGCGGCTCGGCATCGCCCGCTACCGACTGACGCCGCCGGGATGGACATCGGGGCTGAAGCTTCGCGTTGTCGCACTCGCCGATATCCACGCCTGCGAACCCTGGATGTCGGCAAACCGCATTACCTCGATCTGCCACCGGGCCAATGAACTCGAAGGCGACGTGACCGTCCTACTCGGCGATTACGCCTCGGGCATGAACATGGTGACGCAGTACGTGCATTCGAGCCAATGGTCCAAGGCGCTGGCCGCACTGCAGGCACCACTCGGCGTCCACGCAATCATGGGCAATCACGACTGGTGGGAAGACAGGACCGCCCAGAAGAACGGCGGGATGGAAACCTTCGGGCACCGGGCTCTTGCCGATGTCGGCATCCCTGTCTACAGCAACCGCGCCGTCCGGCTCGAAAAGGATGGCCGCGGCTTCTGGCTCGCAGGGCTCGAAGATCAGCTGGCGCTGCTCCCGGGCAGGAAATGGGGGCGCACGCGCATGACCGGCCTCGACGATCTCGATGGAACGATGGCTCAGGTCACTGATGACGCGCCCGTCATCCTACTTGCCCATGAGCCCGATATATTTCCCCGCGTGCCCGAGCGCGTCTCGGTGACGCTCTCGGGTCACACCCATGGCGGACAGATCCGCTTCTTCGGTCGTTCACCGATTGTCCCGTCGCGCTACGGCGATCGCTACGCCTATGGCCATATCGTCGAGGAGGGGCGTAATATCATCGTTTCCGGTGGGCTCGGCTGCTCCATTGCTCCTGTCCGCTTCGGCGTACCACCGGAAATCGTCGTAATCGATCTCGGATAAGAACGACATGAGCAAGCGCACTCCCATCCGCCTGACTCAGGGTGCTGCGCGTTTCAACTACCGCATTGCCGGCCTCGGCTTTCGCGATGGTCACGTGCTTGTTCATCGCGCCGTGCACGAGCCCTTCTGGACCTTTCCGGGCGGTCGGGCGGAAATCGGCGAGACGTCGGAGGAAACGCTGAAACGCGAGATGATGGAGGAGCTTGGCCTCAAGCTGCCCGTCTTGCGCCTGCTCTGGATCGTCGAGAACTTTTTCCACTACGAACAACGCGACTGGCATGAACTCGGCTTCTATTATCTGATGGAAATCCCGGCGGAATTTCCCTTTCAGTCGCATGAGATCATCCATCGCGTCGAAGATGGCGACAACCATCTCGAATTCAAATGGGTGCCGGCAACGCGCGCGGCCCTGACCGCGCTCGACATCCCGCCCTATTTCATCGCTGATGAAATCGAGAACCTGCCCGGGGCACACGTCATCTCGTCTGGCGCGACGGCAATCTCGATGACTGACGCAAACATTCCGGAGTGCTGAAAGAGGAAAGCCGCCGATGTCGACCTTCGATCCCGCCAGGGCGTTTCGCAAGCTTGCCTATAACAACGCCCTTGCCAACCACCGGCTGCTTCACGCCTGCGCGGCGTTGAAGGCGGGCGAATTCGAAGCGCCGCGCACGAGCTTCTTTCCGTCGATCAAGGAGACCCTGAATCATATCATCACCGTCGACTGGTTCTATGTCGACGGCATGGAAGGTGGCACGCTCGGCTTCCAGGCTTTCGAGGTGGACGAACCCTTCGACGATGTCGAGTCACTGACCCAAGCGCAGGCAAAGGTCGATCAGCGCCTGATCGACCTTTGCGAAGTCCTGACGCCGGAAAGGCTGATCTCGATCGTCAGTCTCCATCGCGGCGATCGTATTCAGCAGGAGCGGATGGACGACGTGCTTGCCCACCTTTTTCAGCATCAGACCCATCATCGCGGCCAGGTCCATGCAATGCTTGCCGGCACCAGCGTTGCCCCGCCGCAGCTCGACGAATTCATCGTCGCCGATGATGCGCGGTTTCGCGGCAGGGAACTCGCCGAACTCGGCTGGAGTGAAGAACGGCTGATGCGTTAATCCTGCAGCCGTCTCTTCAGCCCATCGATGATCGACTTGGTGAGAAGATCGTAGTTCTCATCAAAATGATGGTCGCCGGGCAGTTCGACTACTTCGGCGCCGCTATTTTTAAGTGCCGGACAAGCGACATCATCGTCATCTTCCTTGCCGTAGATGCACTGCACCAACTTCGGGTCGACGTTCTTCAGGTCGCTGATCGGATCTCCCCCTGCCCCTTCGGTCTTCTGGCCGAGCCAGCCGAGAACGGAGATGACGTAATCAACTTGGTGCGAGAGCGACAGCAGCGACAACTGCACCACCGAGGACTTCTCGGCCGGTTTGAGCAGCTGATAGGTAGCGGGCACGACATCGGCGCCGAATGAGTAGCCGACGAGCAGAACATGCTTCACCTTCCACTGCTTACGATAGAAATCGATGATCTTCGAAAGATCGTTGGCTGTCTCCTCGGGCTTGCGCTCCGACCAGAAATAATGAAGTGAATCAACGCCGACGACGGGAATGCCTTCTTTTTGCAGCGTGCCGCCGACCTCCTTGTCGATGTCGCGCCAACCGCCGTCGCCGGAATAGATCACGGCCATCGTATCAAAGGCAGGCCTTGCTTCCAGCACCGCCAGCGGCAGGCCGAGCGGATTGCCGAAGGCGCCGGAGGCAGTGACGAGGTCATCGAGCGTGTCGCCGAATACCGTCTGTGCATCGTCTGTGGAATCGCGGATCTCGATCTCGGAATGGGCTTTCTGTAGCGCCTCGGCATGCGCCCGGCCGTCCTTGTCAGCTTTAGGCGTGAAAACTGATATGATCGGATCCGGCAGGGCGCCGTCGCTGAGGCCATAGACCGTGCGTTGGCCGATCACCTTCTTGGAAGCCGGCGTGCAAAGCTCCTTGGTTAGCGGAATGCCGGCCAGCGGATCGACCGCAAGCGTCTGACCGATCGTCGCATCCGGCGTCTGAGCCGCGATCGCCAAGGCCAAGGCCCCGCCCTCGCCGATGCCGGCGACGATCGGCAGGTGATAGCTATTGTTGCCGGTCGCGCGCTGAACCTGCTGGCTCAGCGATTCGATATCCGAGACCATGTAGATGCAGCCGTCGTTGAGGCTGACGTCGTAGCGGCTGAGCGCCTGCATATAAGAGGGAAAGTCGACGCCGATGACGACAGCGCCTTCGGCGACCAGCCTGTCGGCCTCGGCCTTCTCATAATCGCCCCAGCCGGCGGCATCCGAGATCAGCATCACGGTGCCCTTCACCTCCCCTTCCGGCAGGAAGATGTGCGGCGATGG
Source organism: Rhizobium sp. Nf11,1 (assembly GCF_050587665.1). NCBI lineage: Bacteria > Pseudomonadati > Pseudomonadota > Alphaproteobacteria > Hyphomicrobiales > Rhizobiaceae > Rhizobium > Rhizobium sp. Nf11,1. The sequence goes on from NZ_JBOBHU010000004.1 coordinate 81,409, forward strand.
GATGAGCCCACTTTCGAAGCTCTGCGTGGTTTCCTCGGCGGCATCAGCCGGCGCGGCCGCGAGCATGCAGACGCATGCCGTGGCAAGAAGGATTGTCCTGATCATTTTCTCACTACCCCTTTCAATCCGCCCCCGATCAGAAATGTCGCGTCCATCAACGCGATCATCGGATTGCCTCCTCCGGAAACCGCAAGATAGCGCGGTTGCCAGTGCGGATGAAACTTGGATTTGAATGCCCGAAGGCCTTTGAAGTTATAGAAGCGCTCGCCGTGCTCGAAGATGGTGCTACCGATACGGTCCCAGACGGGCGCTGCTTCGCGTTTCGACATGCCGGAGAGAGGCGCCATGCCGAGATTGAAGTGGGTGAAACCCTGGTTACGCAGATATTCCATGATCTGCACGAAGAGAAAGTCCATTGAGCCCTTCGGCGCGTCCGGCGAGAAGCGCATGAGATCGATCGTGCTCTCCTCGCGTGATTCGGTCACGAGGATATTGGCGAAGGCGACGATCTTGCCGTCCTTCTTCAGGATGCCGACTGGTTGGGAGGAAACGTAATCGGGATCGAAGGAACCGAGCGAGAAGCCTTTTTCCTTGGCATTGTGATGTTCGAGCCAGGCCGTGGAAACGGCGGCGAGATCATCGATGATATCAGGCACGTCCTCGGGCTCTACCACCGCGAATTCCAGCCCGTCGCGCTGGGCTCGGCTCGCCGTCTGGCGAAGGTTCGCCCATTTGCCGCCCTTCATTTCGAAGGTCCGGAGGTCAACCACCGCCAGTTCGCCGAGCTTGAAGGCGCGGAGGCCGGCATCGGCGCAATGGGAAAGCAGCGCCGGCGAAATCTGGTAGAAGACGGCGCGGCAGCCGGCAGCGCGCGCCGCTTCGACGAACCGCCAGACAAGTTCCTGCACGGCGCGATGATCGCCAATCGGGTCGAACAGTGCGATCCATGAGCGGCCCTGCCGGCCGTACATGATGAAAGCGTCGCCCTTTTCCGAAAACATGATGCTCTTGTCGCCCATGCGCACCAGATTGGCATCGGCATTGCCCTGCTTCCTGACAATGTCGACGGCACGCGTCAGCGCCTCCTCTGTCGCCGGCTCGGGCCGGAAAGCAGCCGGTCGGAGCAGGCTGAAAATGGCGATCGCCGAGGAGATGATGGTGATGCCGAGCAAGGCGCGCAGTCCCCGCGGCGCCTCGGCGGTGAATTCGAACTGCCACCAGAGTTCGTTGCTGTATTCGACATCGCGATAGACGAAGAGCAGGATGACGACGGCGCCAACGACGATCACGGCGATCGCCATCAGCCAGGATGCCGTCATCGCCTGGTTGAGCAGCGATGCATGCCGGGTGAAGAGCCGCCGGCTAACGAAGAGCCCGAAGATGAGAAAGGCGAGAAAGGCTGCTTCGACGAGGGCAATCGCCTTCAGAAGCGACAAGGTCAATGCGGCAACGGCCGAAAACACGGCCACCCACCATGCGCCGTCGAGCCTCTGACCGAGGCCGCGCGCCGCGACCACCAGCGCGAGCCCGAGCAGGCTGGAGAGGAAGTGCGCCCCTTCGACCATCGGCAACGGCAGATAGTTGGAAAGAAATTCCAGGTTCTGGTCCGGCGTCGGCGTGACGCTCGAAAACACCAGCATGACGCCGAGCAGCAGCGCCAAGGTCGACAACAGCTGCGGCATCAGCCGTCCGCCGATACGGCGGACGCTGGAGGCGGCGGGGTGGTCGACGAAACGGCGCAACTCCGCCGCCGAGACCGCGAGCACGGCGATCAACAGCGGCAAGACATGGTAGATCAGCCGGTAGAGCACCAGCGATCCCAGCACCGCGTCGATATTCACCGCGCTGCCGAGCGAAGCGATGATCACGGTCTCGAACACGCCGAGCCCCGCCGGAACGTGGCTGAGCACGCCGAGACCGACGGCGATCGCATAGACGGCGAGGAAGACCGGCCATCCAATCGCCGTCTGCGGCAAGAGCACGTAGAGCACCGACGCGGAGGCGGCAATATCGAAGGCGGTGACCAGAAATTGGCGCGACCAGGTGCGCGAGTCCGGCAGGCGGATCGCCGCGGCGCCGAAATCGAGCACGCGGCCTTCGCGGCCAATGATCATCACAGCCCCGAGAATGGCGATGATCGAGCCGGCAATCAGCCGCAGAAGAAATGGACTGACACCGACCAGCGGCCCGATCTCGCTGGCGATGATGATGAGGGCGATTGACGCGACAGCCGCCAGCCCGAGGCCGAAGGAGAGCGTGACGAAGGCGATGATGCGGCCGATATCTTCCGGCGAGAGCCCGAGGCGCGTATAGGCGCGATAGCGGATCGCCCCGCCCGAGAGTGCGCCGAAGCCGGCGGTGTTGCCGACCGCATAGGCGCTGAATGCCGTCAGCGCCACATGCGGAAAGGGCAGCTTCTTGCCGATATATTCGATCGCATTGAGATCATAGAAGACCAGCGAAAGGAAACTCAGCGCCGTGAAGAACAGAGCAAGCAGGATCGCGCTCGGCCTCGTCGCAGCCAGCGCTGCGACGACATCGTCATAGCGCACCTCGTTGGTGAGCTGCATGATCGCGTAACCGACGAGACAGAAGACGATAAGCGTCGCGGCCGCAGTGAGCGGCGTCCTGTAACGTCTGAAAAGCGTGCGAAAAGAAAAACCGTCCGTCGCCTCGATCTCTTCCAAATTGCCGTGACCCGACATCTCTTACCTGCGCAGTTTCCAATTCGGCGGGAATCATTTTTCGAAGACGTAACATGACGGGCATAGAAGCTCTATGAAGCCATGCCGACGCTACCCAACCCCGCCGCCTGCGCCTCAATCATCTTCAAATGGGGCGAATTTGCGCAGGAATACCTGATGGCACATTGCATTTTCGTAAGCTTGAATGCCTTGCGGCGGTAATGAGGTTCAGGTGGCGGCATTCATGCAGCCGATTCGCCGTTGGCTCGCATATGAGAAGCGTAACGCGCGACGGCAGCCTCCAAATCGGCCTCGCGATCGCCGGCCACCTGCACCGTCGGCACGGCGAACTCGATGCCGTTTTCCTTGAAGGCGTTGCGGATCATCGCCAGTGCGTTGCGTCGGATGACGAATTGCTCGCCGGGCTTCGTCATCATCGACAGGCGGATCTCGATCGCGAATTCTCCGAATTGCTCGACGCCCTTCATCTTCAGTGTCTCAATGATGTGCGGGCCGAATTCCGGGTTTTCGAGCAGTGTCTGGCCGATCTGCTTGATCACCTTCTTCGCCTTAACGAGATCGGTGTCGTATTTGACGTTTAGGCTGATCTTGTCGATCGTCCAGTCGCGATTCAAGTTCTTCACCGCGCCGAGTTCGCCGAACGGCACTGTTGTCAGCGGCCCGCGATGATGTCTGAGCTTCACCGATCGCAGGCTGAAGGCTTCGACGACGCCCTTGTGGCTGCCGCTTTCGATATATTCGCCGACGCGGAAAGCATCGTCCCAGAGATAGAACATGCCGCTGATGACGTCTTTGACGATCGTCTGGGCGCCGAAACCGACGGCAACGCCGACGACCCCGGCTCCGGCAATCAGCGGCCCGATCTCGATGCCGAGGCCGGAGAGCACCATCAGAACCGCGATGACGGCGATAACCACGGCAAGAATATTGCGGAAGATCGGCAGTAGCGTCTGGATCCGCGCGTGTTTCGCCTTTTCTTCGTCCGTCGCGGTACCATCCAGGGGTGAATCGAGCAGCCTGCCGTCAATATAGGCTTTGACGACGTGCCAGAGCAGATCAGCCGCAAGCAGGATGACAATGCCACCGATGACGCCGCGAGCGATCTTGTCTGCCATCTTGTCGCCGGCAGCCATCGTGTCAGCGCCGACACCAAGCAATCGACCGAGCCAGATTGCCGCGATTGCGATGATCAGCGCACGCACGCCGCGATCAAGCAACACGGTGGCGATGCGGCGCGTGGCAAGGAAACTCGCCTCGGTCTGCCGCAGCGATTTGACCGCGATCGTCGCGACGGCGAGCACCCGCGGCAGCATCAGCACATAGATGCCGAGCCAGAGCAGCCAGTTGAAGCCGGTGACCCAGAGGCCCCAGAGCAGCAGGAAATAAACGGTGAGCGTCCAGGAAATCTCGTGACCGCGCTTCTCGTCCTTATAAGGCCGTGACCAGACTGCCTCGATGGCGATCAGCAGCAGTCCAATGCCTAGAATGTATCCCACAAACAGCCGGGCGCTCGGGGAAAAGCCGAGCGGCTCCATCGACTGAATGGCCGCCCAGCCAAAGATAAAATAGATGACGAAGGTTGCAGAGCGGCGATACCAGAAGAGTGCGACGGCACGTCCCGGCATGGCCGGCGCGGGGACGCCCTGCCGTTCTTCCTCGGCTCGCGCCAGTCCGATGAGATCGACCAGCACGCCGCCGAGACAGATCGTGAAACGCTGGACGATCAGCGCTACGACGCAGACAATGGCAATGCTCTGGCTGAGCGGCGGCCAGTAGAGGCTGAGCAGCGTCAACACGGTCGCCGCCGCGAAGATCAGTGCCGGGATGACGCGTGGCGCCAGATGCATGCCTGCCATCTGAGCCAGACGGCGACGGCGGCGGCGGAAGGCATAGCGGGCAATGCTTTCAATGATCGCGCCCAGCAGAAAGATCGCCAGGAACTGGGCCATCATGCGAACCCGGCCAGTGGCGGCGATTTCGCCGAAAAGCAGGGAGGATGCATTGCTAATCTGCAAGGGCAGCGTCATCGCGGCATCGGAAATCATCGAGACATGACGACGGGCATGCTGCAGCAGACCCGACAGGACAGACATCTGGTTTTCCGCCGCTGTACCGCCCGCAGGCGTCGCCGCCATCTGGGTCGACATCCATTGCTTAACCTCGGGCGTCTGCATGAGCTGCATCATCTCACGCACCTGGGCCGGCGGGTTGGCCGCGGCTGGCGCTTGCGCCGGCTGGGCCTGGGCAAAGCTGGGCGAAGCCACGGAGAAAAGCGCAATGAATGCCAATATGCCCGATATGGCGGCCGTCAAGCCGCCTGCCCTGTCACGCTTCACGACCGCCCTCCAACGAAGTGTCGGCGCTTGCACGAAACGAGGCCGACATCTTGCAATGGATACTCGCGACTGCTGCCGCCAGCAAGCGGTAGAAAAACCATGCCGATGGCTAGGAACAGCCGGGGCTGTCGCCTGCCCGAGCCACGCCTTCAATCCGCCATTTACGGGGCGACGGTCGCCTTGGACTCAGTGAAGGGAGCCTTAGGATTTCGAAGCCGGCTTTTCCACGTGACCTCCGAAACCCGCCCGCATTGCCGACAGCACCTTATTGGCAAACTCGTCATTGTCGCGCGAGGAGAAGCGGCCGTAGAGCGCCGCACTCAGCACCGGCGTCGGCACGCTTTCATCGATTGCCGCCATGATCGTCCAGCGGCCCTCGCCGCTGTCCGAGACCCGGCCGGCAAATTTCGAAAGTGCGGGGTCGGCATGTAGTGCATCGGCGGTGAGATCAAGCAGCCAGGAGGTGATGACGCTGCCGCGGCGCCAGACTTCCGCGACATCCTGCAGATTGAAGTCGTATTGGAAATGTTCGGGATGTGCGAGCGGCGCAGTTTCCGCATCGGCATCATGCGAAGCGGCGCCGATATTGGCATGCTTCAGAATGTTGAGGCCCTCGGCGTAGGCGGCCATCAAACCGTACTCGATGCCGTTATGCACCATCTTGACGAAATGGCCGGCGCCATGCGGGCCGCAATGCAGGTAACCCTGTTCCGCGGTGCTGGCTGCAGCCGCTTCGGCGCTGCGGTTCGGCGAGGCTTCCGTCGTACCGGCGCCGGGCGCCAGCGTGGCGAAAATCGGCGAAAGGTGCTGGACGATGCCCTTTTCGCCGCCGATCATCAGGCAATAGCCACGCTCCAGGCCGAAGACGCCGCCGCTGGTACCGACGTCGACATAATGAATGCCCTTGGTGATCAGCTCAGCGCCGCGGCGAATGTCGTCATGATAGTAGGAATTGCCGCCATCAATGACGATATCGCCGTTCTGCAGCAGCGGCACCAGGCTCGCCAGCACCTTGTCGACGATCGCCGCCGGCAGCATCAGCCAGATCGCACGCGGATGCGTGAGCTTCGAGACGAATTCCTCCAGCGAAGCGCTGCCGGTCGCGCCGAGACCTGCCAAATCGGCAACGCTTTCGGGCCTGGTGTCGTAGACGACGCATTCGTGACCGCCCCGCATCAGGCGCTGGACCATATAATTGCCCATGCGGCCCAAACCGACCATACCAAGCTGCATAATGAATCTCCTGGAAACCGAGATGAAGTATCGACTCCGGAAACTAGCACCCGCAGTGTGACAGGCAAGCAAAGTCTGGCGATGGGCCGCCGATCCCCTTCGAGACAGCCTCGTCAGACATCCGGGGCGCTGGCCGGCTCGCCCTTCATCTCGCTGAGATACATGCCGTCGCGCAAATTGATGCCGTATTCGACGAAGGCCTTCATGCTGCAAAGCATCTGCGTCCAGCCTTCGCAGTTGAGATAGGTGCCGCGCCGGCCGGCCTCGTCCTCGCGCCAGCCGTTCTCGGCAATCGTCACCAGCGTGCCGCCGTCCTCCAGCGGCTTGAAGTTCATCTCCACCAGCGTCTTGTACCTTGTCTTGTCCTCGGCAGTGCCGCCGTCCCAGCGAAGCACAATGCGGCTTTCCGGCACAAGCTCGACAACTTCGACCGGCGCGTCCTTCCACCAGGTTACAGTCGTGCCTTGGACGAGCGGGGCGCTCGCCCCGCCGATCGTGGTGAAATAGCTGCTGAGCTTCTGTGGGTTGACGACGGCGTCGAACACTTCGGCGATGGGACGGCCGATCCGGCCGGAAACGCGGATTCCGAGAGACATGGCACTTCTCCTCTTCTCCATTGTGTCTGCGCCCATTATGTTATAAAAACATAACATGTCAAGCGAATCAACCGACGACCCTGTCTTCAAGGCGCTGGCGCATCGTCGCCGCCGCGAGATTCTGGACCTGCTCAAGGACGCGCCCCGCACCACCGGAACGCTTTGCGAAATGTTTCCGGACATGGACCGCTGCACGGTTATGCAGCACCTGAAGGTGCTTGAGGAAGCAGATCTGATCATCCCCAGGAAGGAGGGCCGCGAACGCTGGAACCACCTGAACAGCCTGCCGATCAAGCACATCTATGACCGCTGGATCAGCGACTATGCAGGTCATGCCCTGTCCATCCTCGATCGACTGAGAAGCGATCTCGAAGGCCAGCCGGACAGTGATCCGGCGTAAGACTCGACTTGCCTTCCGGCCCGCCGAACTCCTATCTTGGCAAAGAAGCGTAGGAGCTCGGGACAAATGACGATATCAGGAGCCGGCATACGCCGCATGCGGTCGCTGCGCGGCATGAAGCAGCAGCACCTTGCGGAACTCCTCGGCGTCAACCAGGCGACCGTTTCGCGCTGGGAGCGCAGCCAGCTTGCTCCCTCGCCCGAACAGGCCGTCAAGCTGGAGCGGATTTTCGCCTCGCCCCAACATGCTGCGGCCGATGCGGCTTTAAAGCGGCTGGTCGAGGATTCCGTCCGGCCTGTGCATCTGATCTGCGATAGCACCCATCGGCTGCTGTCTGCCTCCCGACCGCGGCAGGCGGAATGGCGCGCCCCGCTCGGCGCTTTTCTCGGCCGCTCTCTTTTCTCCTACGCCTCAGCCGAGATCGCCGCCGCCGAAATGTCTCTGGAGGAGTGCGGCTGGCACGAGGGCAGGCTGCTGTCGTTGACCTTCGACACCGGTGCCAACGGCAATGTGCGCCTGCCGATTGCCCCCGGCCGCGTCACCTGGGAGCGGATCAGGCTTTCCGACGGCAGCGCTGGCCGTCTCGTCACCACAACCCGCTGAGCCTGCAGCTTTCCTGCAGGCCCATGCATAATTTATGCGTTGTCCCAGGACACCGGTCTTTATAGCGTCCGCCGCCTAAACGGTTAGGAGAGGACGCGATGACGATACTGGTGACGGGAAGCGCAGGCCATCTCGGCGAGGCGGTTATGCGCAGCTTGAGAGCGCAGAGCCGGTGGGCGCGCGGCATCGACATAAAGCCTTCGGCTTTCACCGACACGGTCGGATCGATCCGCGATCGCGACTTCGTCCGGCAAGCCATGGCGGGAGTCAGCCATGTCATCCATGCCGCGACGCTGCACAAGCCACATGTGGCAACTCACGGCAACTGCGACTTCCTCGACACAAATGTCGGGGGCACGCTGAACCTGCTCGAAGAGGCCGCCGCCTCCGGTGTTTCAAGCTTCGTCTTCACCAGCACGACCAGCACCTTCGGTGCCGCATTGACGCCGGCCGCCGGCGAACCCGCCGCGTGGGTCACCGAGGACGTGCCTCCTGTAGCGAAGAATATCTACGGCGTGACGAAGCTCGCCGCCGAAGGCGTCTGCGAACTCTTCGCCCGTAAATCCCGCCTGCCGCTCGTGATCCTCAGGACATCGCGTTTCTTTCCCGAAAGCGATGACGATCCCGACATCCGCGACAGATATTCAGCGGCAAATGCCCAGGCTAACGAGTTGCTTCACCGCCGCGTCGACATCAGCGATGTAGTCGGCGCCCATCTGCTGGCTCTGGATAGGGCGCCGGCAATCGGTTTCGGCCGCTACATCGTCTCGGCCACGACGCCCTTTTCGTCGGGCGATCTTGCCGAACTCAGGCGAGACGCGCCTGCCGTCGTCGAGCGGCTGTTTCCCGGTGCGAACGCCCTTTACGTCGAACGCGGCTGGAAAATGTTCCCGACGCTCGATCGCGTCTACGTCAACGAACGCGCAACGCGCGAACTTGGCTGGCATCCGCACTATGATTTCCGCTTCGTGCTGGATTGCCTGCGCGACAACCGCGAATGGCGAAGCCCACTGGCGCTCGACGTCGGCTCCAAAGGGTATCATGACGAAGTCTTCGCTGAAGGACCCTATCCGGTCGCCTGAGATAAGACGCTGAATGCCGGGGTCGCAAAGCGTCATCCAAGCCAAGGGCCTTACAAAGGATGGGTTCCAGGTGGGCGCAGCCTACAAGGCGGACGCGGCGCCGACGTCGACACGATGTTCCAGGTCTTCCAGGTCACCCTTCCCTGAAGAAGTAAGGACATCTTGAAAGGGGGGACGTGCAACTCACGTTCGCTCCTGCATCCGGCGCACTGCCAACGATAAAGAGAAAGTGCGATCCACGACGACCGATGGATGTTTACGATCCTGGGCGCCTACAAACGTAGGTGGGCACCGTGTGTCCAGGCCCACGAGCCCGGACAGGGACAGCTCCCTTTGGATCGAGTATGGCCCCAGGGATTGTGGTTCCTGTCGAGAGGCGCAGACCGCATCGCGATATATAAGGTCGTTTGCATCGGCGCGCCAGTGGCGACCGCAGCCCGACTCTATTTAATTGACATCAATTGAGTTCGGGGGCGGCCCGGCCATTCAGCTTGTCGGTGATGCCGCGAATGCGGCTCGACACCTCGCCGAGCGCCGCCGCGAGGCTTTCCTCGGTGCGGGCAGTCGCGGCAAGCACCGTGTCGCGGTTGCCGCGCAGCGACTCGAGCTCGGTTTCCAGCTCCGCGATGCGACGTGTCAGCTCGGCAATCTCATCCATGATCATGATGCCGGCCATGACGGTGATCCGGAGATCGCCGATCTCGCCGAACTGGCCCTTGAGATGGCCGACATAGCTGTCAAAACGGGTGGCGAGGTCGGTCAGATGATCCTCCTGCCCTTCCTCGCAGGCCATGCGATAGGCCTTGCCGTCGATCGTTACCGTCACCTGCGCCATATCAAATTCTCTCTCATCAGCGGTCCAGAACCGCGCGGATCGTCTCCATGGCCGTCACCAGCCGCCGCGATACCTCACGATTGACCTCTTCCAGCCGGTTGGCGCGAAACTCGGCCTGATCGAGCTCCTGGGCTAGACGGGAGCGGTCGGCATGCACACGTCGCACCTCGCCCTCGATCTCACCCTGCTCTCGCTGCCGCTCGATGCGCATGTCGACGGCGTTCTCGAGGCTCGAAATCGCCTGTCTCAATTCGTCGAGCGCTGCTTCCATGGTTTTGCCTGTGGGCATCATGCCTTTCCGATTCCCGTGCAGGACCTGCGAATCGGCCACATCTGCCGATCTTTTGATTTCAAGAGGATATGCAGCTCGCCAACCGCCCGTCAATAAATCCCGTCACCCGGCGGCCTGCCTATCTGTGGATGAACGTTCGGGCAGGCCCGCCGTGCCGCTTTGGTCTTTTGTAAAGTTGCGCGATCAAATGTCGAAAAATTGCCGCAGGCCGCTGGGTTTTGCCCCGCCATTGATTGACTCGCCAGCCCCAACTGCTATGTGTCAGCCGCTTTCACTCGATGGTCTTGGAGGCTCGAGGCCATCCCCCGACACCCGGAGCTTGCAGAAAAGCTATGACCTCTCTCCAACAAAACGACCGGATGGCGAACGCGATCCGTTTCCTCGCCATGGACGCCGTTGAAAAGGCGAATTCCGGCCACCCTGGTATGCCGATGGGCATGGCTGACGTGGCGACGGTCCTGTTCACCAAATATCTGCGCTTCGACCCCAAGAAGCCGCATTGGCCGAACCGCGACCGCTTCGTGCTGTCGGCCGGCCATGGCTCGATGCTGCTCTATTCGCTGCTGTATCTGACCGGTTATCCCGACATGACGATCGAGGACCTGAAGCAGTTCCGTCAGGTCGGCTCCAAGACCGCCGGGCACCCTGAATACGGCCACGCAACCGGCATCGAGACCACCACAGGGCCGCTCGGCCAGGGCATCGCCAATGCGGTCGGCATGGCGATCGCCGAACGCAAGCTGCGCGAGGAATTCGGTGCGGACCTCCAGGACCACTACACCTACGTGATTAATGGCGACGGCTGCCTGATGGAGGGCATCAGCCATGAAGCCATCGCCCTTGCCGGCCACCTCAAGCTCAACAAGCTGATCCTCTTCTGGGACAACAACTCGATCACCATCGACGGCGCCGTCTCGCTGTCGGACTCGACCGATCAGATCGCCCGCTTCAAGGCCGTTCACTGGAACACGATCGAGATCGACGGCCACGATCAGGCCGCCATCGCCGATGCGATCGAAGCCGCCCACAGGTCCGATCGTCCGACCTTCATCGCCTGCAAGACGGTGATCGGCTTCGGCGCCCCGAACAAGGCCGGCAGCCACAAGGTTCACGGCAGCCCGCTCGGTGCCGATGAGATCGCAGCCACCCGCAAGGCGCTGAATTGGGAGTACGAGCCCTTCGTCATCCCCTCCGATCTTCTCGATGAATGGCGCGCAGCCGGCACCCGCTCCGACAACATCGTCAAGGCATGGGAAGAAACGCTTGCCAAGTCGCCTTCCAAGGCCGAGTTCACCCGCCGTTTTGCCGGCGATCTGCCCGAAGGTTTCGACAAGGCGATCGACGATTACAAGAAGAAACTGGCAGAAACCAAGCCGACGGTTGCCACCCGCAAGGCATCGGAAGACGCGCTTGAGATCATCAACGGTTTCGTGCCGGAAACGCTCGGCGGTTCCGCCGATCTGACGCCGTCGAACAACACCAAGACCAGCCAGATGGTCTCCATCACGCCGACGGACTTCAAGGGCCGTTATATGCACTGGGGTATCCGCGAGCACGGCATGGCATCTGCCATGAACGGCATCTCGCTGCATGGCGGCCTCATTCCTTACGGCGGCGGCTTCATGATCTTCTCGGACTATTGCCGCCCGCCGATCCGCCTCTCGGCTCTGATGGGCATTCGCGTCATCCATGTCCTGACCCATGACTCGATTGGCGTTGGCGAAGATGGCCCGACTCACCAGCCGGTCGAGCAGATCGCCGGGCTGCGCGCCGTTCCGAACCTGCAGGTCTTCCGTCCGGCCGACGCCGTCGAGACGGCGGAATGCTGGCAGATCGCCATGAAGAGCAAGAACCGCCCGTCCGCTCTGGCTCTCACCCGCCAGAACCTGACGACCGTCCGCACAGAGTATAATGCGAAGAACCTCTGCGAACTCGGCGCCTACACGCTTGCCGGCAATGCCGATGCCAAGGTGACGATCTTCGCTTCGGGCTCCGAGGTCGAAATCGCCGTTGCCGCCCGCGCAACTCTGGAAGCCAGGGGCGTTTCGGTGCGTGTCGTCTCGGTGCCCTGCACGGAACTGTTCTTCGAGCAGCCGGACGCCTACCGCAAGGACGTGCTCGGCAACTCACCGGTCAAGATTGCCGTCGAAGCCGCCGTTCGCGAAGGCTGGGACGCCTTCATCGGACCGGAAGGCAGCTTCATCGGCATGAAGGGTTTTGGCGCGTCTGGTCCGGTCAAGGACGTTTACAAGCATTTCGGCATCACCGCCGACGCTGTCGTTGCGGCCGCCGAAGCAAAGCTTTAATGAGAGCGCCTTGAGGCGCTCTCCATCTCCTCAATTCCAGGCCGCCCGGCCTATCGGGCCCTATTCTATCGGGAGTGAATGAACATGACAGTCAAGGTTGCCATCAATGGTTTCGGCCGCATCGGCCGTAACGTCCTCCGCGCTATCGTCGAATCCGGCCGTACCGACATTGAGGTCGTCGCCATCAACGACCTCGGTCCGGTCGAGACCAATGCGCATCTGCTGCGTTACGACTCGATCCACGGCAAGTTCCCGGCCGAGGTGAAGGTCGAAGGCGACACGATCATCGTCGGCGGCGGCAAGCCGATCAAGGTCACCGCGATCAAGGATCCGGCAACGCTGCCGCACCGTGAACTCGGCGTCGATATCGCCATGGAATGCACCGGCATCTTCACCGCCCGCGACAAGGCCGCCGCCCATCTGACGGCTGGCGCCAAGCGCGTCCTCGTCTCGGCTCCTGCCGATGGCGCCGATCTCACCGTCGTCTACGGGGTCAACCATGACCAGCTCACCAAGGAGCACATGGTCATCTCCAACGCCTCCTGCACCACCAACTGCCTGGTGCCGGTGGTGAAGGTTCTCGACGACGCCGTCGGCATCGACCACGGCTTCATGACGACGATCCACTCCTACACCGGCGACCAGCCGACGCTCGACACGATGCACAAGGACCTGTATCGTGCCCGCGCTGCCGCCCTCTCCATGATCCCGACCTCGACGGGCGCCGCCAAGGCCGTCGGACTCGTGCTGCCGCACCTCAAGGGCAAGCTCGACGGCACCTCGATCCGCGTTCCCACCCCGAACGTCTCGGTCGTCGACTTCAAGTTCGTCTCCAAGAAGGCCACGACAGTCGGCGAAATCAACGAAGCCATCAAGGCTGCCTCCAACGGCAAGCTGAAGGGCATCCTCGGTTACACCGACGAGCCGCTCGTCTCGCGCGATTTCAACCACGACAGCCACTCCTCGATCTTCGCAACCGATCAGACGAAGGTCATGGAAGGCAATTTCGTGCGCGTCCTGTCCTGGTACGACAACGAGTGGGGCTTCTCCAGCCGCATGTCGGACACGGCAGTCGCCTTCGCCAAGCTCATCTGAGCGCCCGGCTATCGAAAATCGCAGACGGCCCGGGAAACCGGGCCGTTTTGTTATAGGCGCACGAAGCCGGTGATGGCATTGTTGATAACCCCGGAGCCGCAATCGCACTCGGGGAGATAAAGAGGGATGGATGGATTATTTTACCGTTGAAATCGCCGGCCGCGCCGTCGCCAGCTTTCGCTCGAAAAATCATGAGGAAGCGACGCATTTCTTTGAGGCAGAAGATTTTCGCGACGACCTGACCATCCTTGAGTCCGAGGGCAAGCCCCTGTGGGACCGCAAGGAGACACTCAGCCTGCGCAAGGCGACTGCTGAAGAAGCAAGCGAAGTCGAGCACGCCTATGAATTCGACGACGATCCGGAAAGGACCATCGACGACGAGTTCGTGGTTTTCCTGGTCCCGGTCGAAGATCTGACCGACGAGGGTGAGGACACCGGAGACTGACAGTCGATATGTATCGGCCTTCCAAGTTTAAAAGCCAATCTCGAAGCGACGATTTCGCTGCGGCCGCGGAGCGTGATAAACTGAAGGGTGCATCACGTTGCACAATGGCTGAATGATCCAAGCGGAGGCGATAAATGGCAGAGGTGCAAAAACGCTTGCCCGACAGCACTCTCAAGCGGCGGCAGCGGTTTCACCCCAAGCGGGACGTCCGACCTGCCGTGCTGGCAAAGGCCAATCGTCTGGTCGTCCGGGTCGCCGCGTTCATCGGTGTTGCGTTTCTCGCCATCATCATACTTCAGGCGGTGTTTTGATAGCGGAGCAATGGCCGGCCACATAGCCACAGTCGGCTCATCGTCGCAGACCTATTCGCTTCATCGGGCAAAGCCAAACCGGCCGCGCGGAGGAATGTGTCCTATACTGTTGCGATCTACGGGTAGCTGCAGGAAAAATCGATCGCACCGTCTTTCGCCCTGCTCTTGCCTGATTTTCTTATACATTCTTTGTAGAGAGTTTCTCCCGTAGCATTTCCGTGTCGGTGTCCGGCAGCCGTTCAGCAGCATGATGCAGCACGAGACGAGGTAAGCCGCAAGGCCTACCCTTCTATGCCGGTTTGCCGTTTACTGATGGATCGACGTGGAATGGAGGGGTTGAGACAGGCGGATCGGTCAGGGGTGGCCGCATCCGCAGATGCATTCGGTGGAAAGGGGTGGGCATGGAAGCGTTCTATATCGTGGTGCTGGTCGCGACGGCGCTCGTGCTTCTTGCCGCTTTTTCGAGCCTGCTCGCCTTCCGCTTCGGCGCTCCGCTGCTGCTGCTCTTCCTGATGATCGGCCTTGCCGCTGGCGTCGACGGGCTCGGCATCGAATTCAGCAACAACTATCTCGCCTATATTCTCGGCTCTATTGCTCTCGCGGTCATTCTGTTTGATTCCGGCTTCGGCACGCCGATGCAGGCCTTTCGGCTCGCGGCCGTGCCTTCTCTGACGCTCGCCTCGGTCGGCGTTCTGATCACCGCGTCGCTCTTTGCCGTCGCTGCCATGTGGCTGTTGAACTTCACCTGGCTCGAAGGCCTGCTGCTCGGTTCGATCGTCGCATCGACGGATGCCGCCGCCGTCTTCTTCCTGCTGCGCATCGGCGGCATCAACATCCGCGATAAGGTGCGCTCGACGTTGGAAGTCGAATCCGGCACCAACGACCCGATGGCGATCTTCCTCACCATCGCCCTTGTCGAGGTCCTGGCGAGCGGCGAGCGTTATGCCGGCATCAATATCGGCATGCTCGCCATGTTCGTGCAGCAGATGGGGCTCGGCGTCATCCTCGGCCTGCTCGGCGGCATGATGATCGTGTTGATCGTCAGCAAGCTCGATACAGATCGTGGCCTCACGCCGATCTTCGTGCTGGCGCTTGCCCTTCTCGTCTTCTCCTTCGCCGGCGCAGTCGGCGGCAGCGGCTTCCTCGCCGTCTATGTCGCCGGCATCTACGCCGGAAACCGGAGAATGCAGGCGCTCGGCACCATCAAACGCTTCCAGGACGGCATGACCTGGCTGGCGCAGATCATCATGTTCCTGGTGCTCGGCCTGCTCGCCACTCCATCACAATTTCCCGCCATCGTCATACCGGCCATCCTGCTTGCCCTCTTCCTGATCTTCATTGCCCGACCACTGGCAATCTGGCTGTCGCTGCTTCCATTCGATTATACGCAGCAGGAGATCGGTTTCGTCGCCTGGGTTGGCCTGCGCGGCGCCGTCTCAATTTTGCTTGCTATCATGCCCATCCTCGGCGGCCTGGAAAACGGTCAGCTCTTCTTCAACACCGCCTTCATCATCGTGTTGGTTTCCCTGCTCGTCCAGGGCTGGACGATCAAGCCGATCGCCAAGAGGCTCGGTCTGATCATTCCGCCGCGCATCGGCGCCGTCGACAAGGTCGAGGTCGATCTTCCGGGCGCTGCCAACCATGAGCTTCTCTCCTACCGTGTCATCAAGGATAGCCCGGTTTTGCGCGGCGAGCGCATTCCGCGATGGGCCACCCCTTCGCTTGTCATCCGCGACGGCAAGTCAATGCGTTATCAGTATGCCGGGCGGCTGCGCGAAAACGATCTGATCTATCTCTTCATCGTGCCAAGTTATTCCCGGCTGCTCGACCGGCTCTTCGCCAGCCGGGCGCCTGTCGATGAGGATGACGCCGAATTCTTCGGCGCCTTCGCGCTCTCGCCTGCCCGTCCCGCCGCCGATCTCGATGCCGCCTATGGGCCCGGCCTGCTCAACGAATCCGAGAAAGGCCTGACGATCGCGGAACTGATGCGGCAGCGCCTCGGCGGCAAGGCTGATTATGCCGATCGCGTCCGTCTCGGCTCGATCATCCTCATCGTCCGTGATCTCGACGAGCACGACCACATCACCTCCGTCGGCATGTCGCTCGAAGCGGTCGAACCGGCCACGACCCTGCCGATCTTCATCAATCTCAAGGACATCATCCAGCGCATCCGCGATAGGTTGAACGGACGCCGCAACCGCGAAGCGGCGGCCTCCGAAACCGTGCCGAAAGCATCGGCCGGACGCGACGAAGCCCGACGCGAAAACGGCCGTTGAACGCCTTGCGTCTCGAATGATCCTTGCTATGGTCGGCGCGACTTCCGCCAACCAAGACTGGATCTTCCCCATGCCTTCTTTCAAGACCCTCGACGATCTCTCCGACATCAGCGGCAAGCGCGTGCTCATCCGCGTCGACCTCAACGTCCCGGTCAAGGACGGCAAGGTTACTGATACGACGCGCATCGAGCGGGTGGCGCCGACGATCCTCGAACTATCGGGCAAGGGCGCCAAGGTGATCCTGCTTGCTCATTTCGGCCGGCCAAAGGACGGTCCGTCGCCGGATCTGTCGCTGTCCCTAATCGCCCCTTCCGTCGAGGAAGTGCTCGGTCATGCCGTGCTGACGGCCTCCGACTGCATCGGCGAGGCCGCCGCCTCCGCCGTTGCCGCAATGAAGAATGGCGATATTCTGCTGCTGGAAAACACCCGCTTTCACAAGGGCGAGGAAAAGAACGATCCTGACTTCACCAAGGCGCTTGCCGCCAATGGCGATATCTATGTCAACGACGCCTTCTCCGCCGCCCACCGCGCCCATGCTTCCACCGAAGGCCTTGCCCACCACCTGCCGGCCTATGCCGGCCGCACCATGCAGGCCGAGTTGGAGGCGCTTGAAAAAGGTCTCGGCAATCCCACCCGTCCCGTCGTCGCAATCGTCGGCGGCGCCAAGGTTTCGACCAAGATCGATCTTTTGATGAATCTCGTGAAGAAGGTCGACGCACTCGTCATCGGCGGCGGCATGGCCAATACCTTCGTCGCCGCGCGTGGCACCAATGTCGGCAAGTCACTGTGCGAGCATGATCTCGCTGAAACCGCCAAGCAGATCATGATCGAGGCCGCGACATCAGGCTGCGCCATCATCCTGCCGGAAGACGGCGTCGTCGCCCGCGAGTTCAAGGCTGGTGCCGCCAATGAGACGGTCGATATCAACGCCATCCCCGCCGATGCCATGGTGCTCGACGTCGGGCCGAAATCCGTCCAGGCCATCAATGCCTGGATCGAGCGCGCCTCGACGCTCGTCTGGAACGGTCCGCTCGGCGCCTTCGAGATCGAGCCCTTCGATGCCGCAACGGTTGCTGCCGCAAAATACGCCGCCGAGCGCACGGCCGCCGGCAAGCTGACCTCCGTGGCCGGCGGCGGCGACACCGTCTCAGCTCTGAACCATGCCGGTGTTGCCGACGATTTCACCTATGTCTCCACCGCTGGCGGCGCTTTCCTCGAATGGATGGAAGGCAAGGAGTTGCCCGGCGTCGCCGTCCTCAACGCCGGCAAATGACCGCTGGGCGGATTTGACAGGTTTTACATGTGGATAGACCGCGGCGGCGAGAAGCTTTCCGCGGTCTTTTGCCCAAGCGTCGGAAAAATTCCCAGTTTTTCAAACGATTGAAATGATTTCAATCGTTTCAATGACTTAGCCTTCCATTTTCCTCCCTATAAACTTCTGTTATCGCCGTCCTATATTCTTAAACCGCCGATGTTTCATGCTGTGGAGAGAACGAATGAGCGAACGACTGGAAGACATTGCAGTGCAGATGGTTGCAGGCGGCCGGGGACTGCTTGCGGCTGATGAATCGACCTCCACCATCAAGAAGCGTTTCGACACGATCAATCTCGAATCGACCGAAACGAGCCGCCGCGATTACCGCGAGATGCTCTTCCGCTCCGACGAGGCGATGAAGAAATATATTTCCGGCGTCATCCTCTTCGAAGAGACGCTCTTCCAGAAGGCCGCAGACGGCACGCCTTTCGTCGACATCATTCGCGCTGCTGGTTCCATTCCCGGCATCAAGGTCGATACCGGCGCCAAGCCGATGGCCAAGTTCCCGGGCGAAACCATCACCGAAGGCCTCGACGGCCTCGGCGAGCGCCTTGCTCGCTATTATGAGGCCGGCGCCCGTTTCGCCAAGTGGCGCGGCGTCATCGCCATCTCCTCGACCCTGCCGACCCGCGGCTCGGTTCGCGCCAACGCTCAGGCGCTTGCCCGGTACGCGGCCCTCTGCCAGGAAGCCAAGATCGTTCCGATCGTCGAGCCGGAATGCCTGATGGACGGCAAGCCAGGCGACCATAATATCGACCGCTGCGCCGAAGTCACCGAATCCACGCTGCGCATCGTTTTTGAGGAACTGGCCGAAGCCCGAGTCAGCCTCGAAGGCATGATCCTGAAGCCGAATATGGTCATCGACGGCAAGAATGCCCGCAAGGCCTCTGTCGCCGAGGTCGCGGAGCGCACCGTGCAGGTGCTGAAGCGCACGGTCCCATCAGCGGTTCCGGGCATCGCCTTCCTCTCCGGCGGCCAGTCGACCGAAGAGGCAACCGCACATCTTTCCGCCATCAATGCCACGGCCGACCTGCCCTGGTTCGTCACCTTCTCCTACGGCCGCGCCCTGCAGGACAGCGCGCTCAAGGCCTGGAACGGCAAACCGGAAAATGTCGCCGCCGGCCAGCGCGAATTCACGCACCGCGCCGAAATGAACAGCCTTGCCGCCAAGGGCAGCTGGCAGAAGGATCTGGAAAAGGCAGCCTGATTATAATGAGCCTTTAATCGCCTGCAGGAAGGGGCGGCAACGCTATGTTGCCGCCCCTCCTCATTGTCTCGGCGACAAGATACCGCTTCGCCTGTCGAAAAATCGTGATTATTCATAAAGGCTCGCCGAAACAGGAGCCGCTATGGATACCATCCCCTACGTCACCGTCGATGTCTTCACCTCCACGCGTTTCGAGGGCAATCCGCTTGCCGTCATTTCCGATGCGCGCGGGCTCAGCGATGCAGCGATGCAAATGATCGCCACCGAATTTAACTATTCCGAAGTGACCTTCGTCGTGCCGCCGGAGGATCCTCGCAATTCGGCCCGGGTGCGCATCTTCACTCCGACGATGGAAATACCATTCGCCGGTCATCCGAACGTCGGCACCGCCTGTGTACTCGGCCGGCAGGCGGAGATCTTCGGCAAGCCAGTTGGCGAGAAGCTGCGTTTCGAGGAACAGGCTGGCATCGTCGAAGTCGCCCTCAAACGCAGCGGCGGAAAGGTCGCGGCCGCCGCCATCCGCGCGCCGCAGCCGCTGACAATCGGCGATGTCATTGCCGAGGAAACTATCGCCCGCTGCATCGGGCTCGAACCCGGCGCAATCGTCAAGACTAACCACGCCCCGGTCTTTGCCTCGGTCGGTCTGAACTTCGCCATTGCCGAGTTGAGCGGGCTTGAAGCGCTGGCAGCCGCCCGACCGGACCTTGCCGGATTCCAGGCGGCTGCCGGCCACCAGACGACGAGCGGCCATGACTTCTCGCTCTTCGTCTATGTCAGGACATCTGAAGATCCGTGGAATATACGCGCTCGCATGTTCGCGCCGCTCGATAACGTGCCCGAGGACCCCGCGACCGGCAGCGCTTCCGCAGCCCTCGGTGCCTATCTCGTCACACTGACGGCGGAGGCCGACATGAACGTCCGCGTCACGATCGAACAGGGCGTGGAAATGGGCCGCCGCAGCACCATCGCCCTTGATGTCACGAAGTGCGATGGCACCGTCACTGACGTCGTCATCTCGGGAAGCTGCGTTGCCGTGATGCGCGGCGAAATCATCCTGCGGGACTAACGCCCGCATCGAAGCTCGAATCCGAGGCTTACATCAAGAAATCGCGCGACAGTAGCGCCATCGCCCATATGCCGAAGGCGATCAGCGCGATCTTCCAGAAATCCATCCGCCGCCGGAGGCCGGGAAGCCCGAGCGGCTTGATCACCTGTATCGCCATGGCAAGGATGAGCAGCAAGGCTATCAGCTTTGTCATGCTTTATTTTTTCCGTTTTTCGGAATGTCACAGGACGGACATTTTTCCGCGCGAACAAGAGGATCTCGACACGCCGTAAAGACATTCCGGGGCACAATCAATCATCTTGAGACTGGGCTGACTGAGGTCGTGCCTTATGTCCATCGTAAATCGTTAAGACCGAGTCTGGGGAAATGAAGAGAAATCTGCTGTCCGTCGCCGCGCTGCTCTTTGGCACGCTCTTCCTTTTCATGGGCAATGGTCTGCAGGGCATCCTGCTTCCCGTGCGCGGCAATCTCGAAGGCTATGCCACGACGACGCTCGGTCTGCTCGGCACCTCATGGGCGGGCGGCTTCGTCATCGGCTGCCTGGTGGCGCCGAAACTGGTGCGCCGCGTCGGCCATGTCAGAGCCTTCTCCGGCTTCATCTCGATCATCGCCATCATCGCACTGGTCAGCGGCATCATCATCGATCCATTCTGGTGGGTGATCTTGCGCGCGGTGACCGGCTTCTCCACCGCCGGCACGTCGATGATCATCGAAAGCTGGCTGAACGAGCGCGCCAGCAACGAGAGCCGTGGCGCGATTTTCTCGCTCTATATCGGCATCACCCTGCTCGGCGTCGTCGGCGGCCAGATGATGATCCCGCTCGAAGATGTGCGCACGCCGGTGCTGTTCATGATCTGCGGCATCTTCTATTGCATCGCCATGCTGCCGACGACGCTTTCGACCGCGGCCTCACCACAGCCGCTGAAAGCTGTGCGCCTCGACCTGCCGGCGCTCTACCGCAATTCGCCCGTGTCCTGCCTCGGCATCCTGCTCGTCGGCATTGCCAACGGGGCTTACGGCACGCTCGGGGCTGTCTTCGGCGCCGGCGCCGGCCTTTCCGACACCAGCATCGCCGTCATGATGAGCTCCACCATCTTCGCCGGCGCCATGATGCAGCTGCCGGCCGGCCGGCTTTCTGATCGCATCGACCGGCGCTACGTGCTCGCCGCACTGTCGGCGATTGCCGCCATCGCCGGCTTGCTGATCTTTCTGCTTCACCCGACATCCCCTGCCTTGCTGATCGGGCTCGTTGTCCTCTACGGCGCGGTGGCCAACACGCTCTATCCGATCGCTGTGGCTCACGCGAACGACTTCGCGGCGTCGGAGGATTTCGTCAAGGTCTCCGGCGGCCTGCTGCTGCTCTACGGCATCGGCACAGTCATCGGCCCGACGCTCGGCGGCCCGGTCATGTCGGCAATCACCCCGCATGCTCTTTTCCTGGTCACCGCCGTCGCTCATGTGCTGATCACCGTTTACGCCATCATCAGAAGCCGCATCCGCGCGGCCGTCCCAGTCAGCGACCGCGACGCCTATACGACGATCCCGACCGGCACTTCGCCGATGCTGACGCCGCAGAGCATGTCGCTGGCCGATCGCGGCACAGGCAAATCTCCCGAAAGCAGCGATCCTGCTGTAAAGTTCGGTTAGGCCCTCTCTACAAAAGCCGCACTGCGGTTTTCGCCCTGGCTCGGGAAAAATAAAAATGGGGAGGGCGAGGCTGGATTTGGGCCGGATCGACCTAAATTCCGATTCCGTGTCGGCCGCATTTTTCGGCATTATGCTGCCGGCAGCAAAAGGAGGAAAACCGATGAGCTTTATCGATGACGACCGACCGCAGAAGAAAACCGCCCACGAGATCGGCGCCGATCTCTCCATGCTTTCAGTGGATGAGTTGAAGGCGCGAGTGGAATTGCTGAAAACCGAGATCGCCCGGCTCGAAGCCGAAGCTAGCCGCAAGGCATCCGGGCGGCAGGCCGCTGAAAGCTTCTTCCGCTCGTGATCCGCTAAAAGCCTCCGAAAACAAGAGCATGGGCAGGAAAATGAGCCAGCCTCAAGTCTTCATTCGGCACAATGTTAATAAAATATTAAGCTTTATAAGGTATTACTGTACTCATCCAGGCTTTCTCTGGATCTCAGACAGTTTTCCAAGCGGTGAATTGGTCTGATTTTTCTCCCTGTTTTACCTTGAGAGCCGCTTTTGCGGCTCTTCTTTTTGCTGCGGCCGGCGCATTTCCATGAAACTGTGGAGATTAACCCTTTCTTAAGAAACGGCTTGCGCATTTGCGCTAATGATACCATCTTAAAGTCATAAAGACCGGACGCGGAAACTTTTCCGTCAACCCCGGCGTTACCTGACCATAAGTAGCTGCGTGCAACAGGGACTATTGCGATGTCGGAAGTTGGATTGAACACGATCAGTTTTGCGGGCCGCGCGGCTGCATCCTCACAGTTCAAGGCACTCTATGCCGAAGGCATGTCGCTGGTCGAAGAGACGGCCGCCTATCTCGACGGCCAAGGCCGCGCAGCCTCCAAGGTTCTGCCGCGCATGGCATCCGTCCTCTACGCCGCGGAATCGATGCGGCTGACCACCCGCCTGATGCAGATGGCCTCGTGGCTGCTGCTGCAGCGCGCCGTCAACAATGGCGAGATGTCGCGCGACCAGGTGCTGGCCGAGAAGAACAAGGTCCGCCTCGACGGCTTCAACGTCGACCGCGCAGCACCCGGCTGGGGCGATCTGCCGGAATCGTTCCGCGACCTCGTCGAGCGCTCCCTGCGCCTGCAGAACCGCATCGCGCTGCTGGATCGCGAAATCTATCGTCCGGCCGAAGCCGTGATCGTTCATGACAATCAGAACAGCGTCCAGGCACAGCTTTCGCTGCTGCAGACGGCCTTCGGCAACAACTGACCAGAGCTGCTAAATCCATATGGGCCGGCTGCGCAGTGCGCGGCCGGTTTTTTGTTGCCGCTGCGCATGTTCTGCCAACGCAAAAAAGCCCGGCAGAACCGGGCTCCTTGCGAAATTTCGTCGAGCAAAAGCGATTAGAGACCGAGGCCGCCGAAACGCTTGTTGAACTTGGAAACGCGGCCACCGCGGTCCATGAGCTGCTGGTTGCCGCCCGTCCAGGCCGGATGCGACTTGGAATCGATTTCGAGATTCATGACAGCGCCTTCCGAACCCCAGGTCGAGCGGGTTTCGTATTCGGTGCCATCGGTCATGACTACCTTGATCATGTGATAGTCGGGATGGATGCCTGCCTTCATAACAATCTTCCTGCGATACCGGAGTTCAATTTGCCGCATGCAGTTGCGGCCACCGAACCGATTGAATAAATGAAGCCGCAGTCGTGATGGCTACGGCTTCCCATTAGGATGCGGTGCCTATACATGAAGGACGCCGGGATAACAAGAGCCAACAGGCCGCATTAGCGGGTCCTGCAGGCGATCGGAGACGATTTGGCAGAACAGGCACGGGCTGAGGAAAACAGAAGGCGGTCGCTGCGGCCACTCGGCAGGCTGATGCCTTATGTCATGCGTTATCGCGGGCTGGTGGCCGGCGCGCTGATTTCACTGGCGCTCGCCGCCATGACCTCGCTGGCGCTGCCGCTCGCCGTGCGCCGCATGATCGACCACGGCTTCACCGAGTCCGACGGCAGCTTCATCAACAGCTACTTCGCTATGCTGATGGTCATGGCCGTCGTGCTCGCGATCGCGAGCGCGTTGCGTTATTATTTCGTCATCACCATCGGCGAACGCATCGTCGCCGATCTTCGCCGCGACGTCTTTAACCATGTGACGCGGCTGTCGCCCTCCTTCTTCGACGTCAACCAGTCCGGAGAGATCGTCTCGCGGCTGACCGCCGATACGACGCAGATCAAGTCCGCCGTTGGCGCCACCGCCTCGGTGGCGCTTAGGAATCTCATTCTCTGTCTCGGCGCCTTGGGCATGATGGTCGTCACTTCGCCGAAACTGTCGAGCCTCGTCATCGGAGCGATCCCGCTGATCGTCTTCCCGCTCGTCGCCTTCGGCCGCTCGGTGCGTAGGCGTTCCCGCGCCGCTCAGGACACGCTTGCCGAAGCGTCCGCCTTCGCCAACGAGACGATCGCCGCGACCCGTACGGTGCAGGCCTTCAACGGCGAGGACGCCGCAGCGAGACGTTACGCCGGCACCGTCGAATCCGCCTACGAGGCCGCCCGCGCCGCCATCCGCTCGCGCGCACTCTTGACCGGCATCGCCATCACGCTGATCTTCGGCAGCGTCGTCGCCGTGCTTTGGGTCGGCGCCCACAGCGTGCTGGCCGGCACGCTGTCTGCCGGCACGCTCGGCCAGTTCCTGCTTTATGCCGTCATCTCCGCGGGATCGCTCGGCGCGCTGTCGGAGGTCTGGGGCGAACTCTCGCAGGCGGCCGGCGCCGCCGACCGGCTGACCGAACTCCTCGACGAGGTGTCGCCGATATCAGCCCCCGCCAACCCCGAGGCTCTCCCTTCGCCCAGCCGCGGCCGCGTCGAGTTTTCCGACGTGCATTTCGCCTATCCCTCGCGCCCCGGCAAATCGGCCCTGCATGGCTTGGACTTCGCTGTCTCGCCGGGCGAAACCGTAGCGATTGTCG
The DNA here is from genome assembly GCF_050587665.1 of Rhizobium sp. Nf11,1. Taxonomy (NCBI): domain Bacteria; kingdom Pseudomonadati; phylum Pseudomonadota; class Alphaproteobacteria; order Hyphomicrobiales; family Rhizobiaceae; genus Rhizobium; species Rhizobium sp. Nf11,1. The sequence goes on from NZ_JBOBHU010000004.1 coordinate 106,118, forward strand.
GCCCCTCCGGCGCCGGCAAGACCACAGTCTTTTCGCTGCTCTTGCGCTTCTACGATCCGCAGCAGGGCAGCGTGGCGATTGATGGTGTCGATGCGCGGTTGACGACACCTGACGAGTTGCGCCAGCGCATCGCCATCGTGCCGCAGGACGTCACCATCTTCGCCGCATCGATCCATGATAACATCGCTTTCGGCCGTCCTGGTGCATCGCGTGAGGAAGTCCGCGCCGCAGCGCTTGCCGCCCAGGCCGACGAATTCATCGCCCGGCTGGATAACGGCTATGAGACCGAGGTCGGCGAACGAGGCGTCACCCTCTCCGGCGGCCAGCGACAGCGCATCGCGATTGCCCGCGCCATCCTGAAGAACGCGCCCGTGCTGCTGCTCGACGAGGCGACCTCCGCGCTTGACGCCGAAAGCGAGACGCTGGTGCAGAAGGCGCTCGACGGCCTGGTTGACGGTCGCACGACACTGGTCATCGCCCATCGCCTGGCGACGGTGCTGAAGGCCGACCGCATCCTCGTCATGGATCAGGGACGCGTCGTCGAGGAAGGCACGCATCAGAGTCTGATCCGCCACGGCGGCATCTATGCCCGCCTCGCCCGGCTGCAGTTCGACGCCGCCAATGAGGATGTGCTCGCCGCCGCTAAATAGCCGGCGGGCGACTCTGGTCGCGCGCGACTAAAGTCTGGCTTCGGATGCGCCTCCCTGCGGTTGTCTTTCCCGCCTCCTGCCCTACCCTCTTCATGCCCCTGGGTGGGGATTGCTGTTGAAATCGTGGGAGGAGATAGGAATGGCGCTTTCCAACATGACGCGACGCAAGGGCCTGGCGCTCGCTCTTGGCCTGACTGCAATGCTGGGACTTGGCAGGTCAGCCGTTGCCGCGGATTTTCCCGAGCGCGCCATCACCATGGTCGTGCCCTTCGCGGCCGGCGGCTCGACCGACGTCGTCGCCCGCATCGTCGCGCAGAAGATGTCGGAAGATCTCGGCCAGCAAGTGATCGTCCAGAACGTTGCCGGCGCCGGTGGCAATCTCGGCGCCGGCAACGTCGCTCGCGCCGAGCCCGACGGCTACACCATTCTGATGGGCACCGTCGCGACCCACGCCCTCAATCCGCTGATCCTGAAATCGACGCCCTACGACCCCGAGAAGGATTTCGCGCCGGTCTCGCTGCTCGTCGTCGTGCCGAACGTACTGGTCGTCAATCCGGAATTACCGGCAAAGACCGTGCAGGAACTGGTCGCGCTGCTGAAAGCCGAGCCCGACAAATACAGTTACGCCTCGTCGGGCAACGGCACGCCGCTGCATCTTTCCGGTGAGCTCTTCAAGTCCATGGCCGGCGTCAGCATGCAGCATATCCCCTATAAGGGCGCCGGTCCGGCATTGAACGATGTCATCGGCAACCAGGTGCCGATCATGTTCGACAACCTGCCCTCCTCCTCCAGCCACATCAAGGCGGGCACGCTGAGGGCGCTGGCGGTGACGACCGCCGAGCGGGCGCCCTCCTTCCCCGACGTGCCAACGATCGCCGAGTCGGGCATACCGGGCTACGAGACCTATACCTGGAACGCGCTTTTTGCCCCAGCCAACACGCCGGGCGAGGTGGTGACGCGCCTCAACGCCTCGGCGAACAAGGCGCTCAAAGACCCGGCCGTTGCCGAACGCATGAAGGAATTCAGCGCCACCATCGTCGGCTCGACGCCCGAGGAACTTGCCGCCCACGTGAAGGCTGAGCTCGCCAAATGGGGGCCGGTCGTCAAGGGCGCAAACATCCAGATGGAATGATGCGAGGACATTTGCCTGGTATCTTCCGCGCAGCGCTGATTAGCACCAGTTGAACTCAATCCTCATTAAGGCAGTGGAAAAGCTCGGCATTTTGGTCTAGCCTCCTCGATGCTGATGGTGCAATTCAGCGTTTCGGGAGAAATCCATGTATAAATTCGAAGTCTACAAGGATAAATCAGGCGAATTCCGTTTCCGCTTCAAGGCACCGAACGGGGAAACCATGTTCAGCTCCGAGGGTTACAAGGCGAAGGCGTCCGCCCTGAATGCCATCGAGTCCATCAAGAAGAATACCTCCGGCGCCGAGATCGTCGACCAGACGAAGGCCGAAGCCTGAGCGGCATGGCACGGGCGGCATCAATGCCGCCCTGCTTTTTTGCGCCCTCGAGCGGCGCTGGTGTCTTAGAGACCGGCTCGCCTGTTTGTGATTTCCGGCGCGATTTTTCTTTTTCAAATATTTTTTCAAAGCCATGTCGAAACGACCGGCGATCGCGCCTCATTGTCTCGGAACGGCTAGCCGCTCCACCAGGCTAGACGGCTTTCGCCGGTGGCCTGGATCAACGCCAACAACGATATCAGGAGTTTTCCATGCAATATGCCCTCATCATTCGCGAAGCGCCGGAGGATTTCGCCCGCCGTAGCGATCCGGCCTATCGCGACGGCTGGGTTGCCTACACCCAGGCGCTTGTCCAGGCCGGGATCATGACCGGCGGCGCGGGGCTGACAGCCCCCGAGACCGGCACGGTCATACGCCGCAAGGGCGAGGATCACGATGTCCAGGACGGTCCCTATCCGGAAGGCAAGGAGCAGCTCGGCGGCTTCTATCTGATCGAGGTCCCGGACATCGACACCGCGCTCGAATGGGCTACCCGTATTCCAATCTCCGACAAGGGTTCGGTCGAGGTGCGCCCGCGCCTGCAGATGTGAGGCGGCAATGCCGCCCGATGCCGGACGCGCCGCCGAACAAGTGGCGCGACAGTCCTATGGCAGGCTGATCGCCTTTCTCGCCGCCCGCTCGCGCGACGTGCCGGCGGCAGAAGACGCATTGTCGGAAGCGCTGGCTTCGGCCCTGCGCGTGTGGGCGGAGCGCGGCATTCCCGCCAATCCGGAAGCCTGGCTGCTGGTGGCCGCCCGCCGCAATCTGATGCAGGCGGCCCGGCACCGAACTGTCGAGGCCAACGCACAAACGACGATATCACTCGCCCTCGAGGAAGCGGAGGCACGAATGAACGAGGCCGGCAATTCCGTCTTTCCCGATGAACGCCTGAAGCTACTCTTCGCCTGCACCCATCCTGCCATCGACAGCTCCGTGCATACGGCGCTGATGCTGCAGGCGATTCTCGGCATCGAAGCCAGAACCATCGCACGGGCCTTCGTCGTTTCAGCGGAAGCGATGAGCCAGCGGCTGGTGCGGGCCAAGGTGAAGATCCGTGATGCCGGCATTCCCTTCACCATACCACCTCGGCCCGCGCTGCCTGGGCGGCTTGCCGCCGTGCTTTCGGCGGTCTACGCCGCCTACGGCCTCGGATGGGATGGTCTCGATGGCGAGGAAGCGCACCATTCGCTTGCCGGCGAAGCGATCTGGCTCGGCCGGGCGCTTCTGACGGTACTTCCGGATGAGCCGGAATCGATCGGCCTCCTCTCGCTGATGCTTCACTGCGAAGCCCGCCGTAGCGCCCGGCGCGACGGCAACGGGCGTTATATGCCGCTGGATGAGCAGGATCCGGCCGGCTGGGACGCCACCATGATCGCGGAGGCGGACGCGCTGCTGCGCAAGGCCGGAAGCTTCAACCGTTTCGGCCCCTATCAGTGCCAGGCGGCGATTCAATCGGTGCATGCGGCGCGCCGCCTTTCGGGAGTGACCGACTGGCAGGCGCTGACGACGCTCTATGCCGCGTTGCTGACGATGAAGCCGACGCTCGGCGCGCGCGTCGCCCAAGCAGCGGTGATCGGCCGGGCTTCACGCCCTGCCGAAGGCCTGACCCTGCTCGACAGGATCGATCCACGCGCGATCGCTGCCTATCAGCCCTACTGGGCCGTACGTGCCTTTCTTCTGGCGCGAGCGGGCGACGATGCGGCCGCGGCCGATGCCTACATGACGGCGGTCGGCCTCAGCGACAGCCCTTCTGTCCGAGCCTTTCTCGTCGATCGGCTCGCCGAAGCGCGGCGGACGACGTCGGGCTGATCATTTCTCGGTGAGCTTCAGCTCGATGCGGCGGTTCGTGGAACGGGCGTCCGGGGCATCGCCGGGTGCGATCGGCTGAAATTCGCCGAAGCCCGCGGCAACGAGCCGGTCCGCCGGCACACCCTGGCCGATCAGGAATTTGACGACCGAAATCGCGCGTGCCGAGGAAAGCTCCCAATTGTCGCGATAGCGGCCCGTTCCCGCAAGCGGCACATTGTCGGTATGGCCGTCAACGCGCAAAACCCAGTTGATCTCCGGCGGAATTTCTTTGGCGAGGTCGAGCAACGCCGCGGCAAGCTTCGCCATCTCCCCCTGCCCTTCCGGGTTGAGATCGGCGCTGCCCGAGGGAAACAGCACTTCGGACTGGAAGACAAACCGATCGCCGACGATACGAATGTTCTCGCGATCCGAAAGGATTTCACGCAGGCGACCGAAGAAGTCGGAGCGGTAGCGATTCAGTTCCTGCACGCGCGCCGCCAGCGCCACGTTGAGGCGACTGCCGAGATCGGCGATCTTGGTCTGCGAGACCCGGTCCTTCTCCTCGGATGCCTGCAGCGCCGCTTCGACCGCGGCGATCTGGCTGCGGAGTGCGGCGATCTGCTGGTTCAAGAGTTCGACCTGGCTCAGCGCCCGTTCGCTCACCTGCTTCTGCTCGTCGAGCTCCTGCGTCATGGCGCCGATCCGCTTTTGAGCCGCATCCTGGCCGCCCGAGCCGGCGTTCAGCAGCGCCTGAAGCCGTGAGCGTTCCCCTTCGGCAGTCGCGAGCGAAGCCTGCAGGTTGGCGACCGAATCCTGGAGATCCTGATTGCTACCCTTTTCGAGGGCCAGAAGCTGCGTCAGCTCGTTGATTTGGCTATTGAGGCGATTGAGCACCTCGTCGCGCCCGGTGATTTCGCGGCTTAGGATGAACTGCCCGACGACGAAGACGGTCAGCAGGAACATGATCGAAATGAGCAGCGTCGACAACGCATCGACGAAGCCCGGCCAGTAATCCACCGTGCGTTCGCGGCGGCGGTTGCGGGCAAGTGCCATAGCTTACTTGCCCTCGCTCTTTTCTGCATGGCTCGTGCGCTCGCGCAGGCGCTCGGACCGCTCGCCGCCCCGCTCCTGCAGGCCGATGCGCTCGGCCAGCCGGTCGAGCGTCCGGCGCATGGCTTTCGCCTCGTCCTGCTGCGCCTCGATCCAGTCACGCAGCATCTGCTGCTCGTTGCGCATATTCTTGACCAGACCCTGAATGCCTTCGGCAAGGCTTGCCATGGCAGCGACAGAGCGCTGGTTGCCGACACCGCCTTCTTCGGAGACCTTGCGCAGATACTCGGAAAGTGCGCGCATGTCGTCCGAGGAAGACCCGGCAACGGCGTCGAGCGCCGGCGCGAGATCGGAGCCGACATCGGTGACCGAGGAGAGCCAGTTTTCCAACTCCGTATAGAAGCGATTCTGCGCGCGGCCGGCCTGCAGGTCGAGGAAGCCGAGAATGAGCGAACCGGAGAGGCCGAGCAGCGACGACGAGAAGGCCTGCCCCATGCCGGAAAGCGGCATGGAAAGTCCCTCCTTCAGCGCCGAGAGCACGTCTCCCGTGCCGTTCGAGCCGGGATCGAGCGACTGGATGACGGCGCTGATCGAGCCGATTGTGCCGATGAGACCCCAGAACGTGCCGAGCAGGCCGAGGAATACCAGGAGGCCGATCAGGTAGCGCGAAACGTCACGCGATTCGTCGAGGCGGGTGGCGATCGAATCCAGAATCGAACGCAGCGCCGTCGTCGACAGCGCCACCGAGCTCTTGCGGCTGCCGATCAGCGCCCGCATCGGCGCAAGCAGCCGCGGGTTACGGTTGACCTTATCCGCGCTGCCGGCAGCGCGGAAGGAGTTGAACCAGCGCACTTCGGGGCGAAGCGCCAGCACGTGATTGAAAACAAGGACGATTCCGACTGCGAGAACGCCGAGGATCAGGCCGTTGAGGCCCGGATTGTGCATGAAGGCGGTCTGCGTCTGCCGAAAGAGGATCGCGGCAATGAACCCGACAATGACGAGGAAAAGCAGCATCGTCCAAAGGAAGGGCATGGGGCTCGAGAGCCTGTAGGTATAACCGCCGGCCGTCTTTTCGGTGGAGCCGATCTCCGCCACATTCACATTTTCCATAGGTCCAGCAGCCTCCGAACTCATTGCTGGCGGAGACTAGAGCAACATTGTGCCGAATTGAAGTATGCCGTGGCGAAAACCGTGACTTTACAACAGCCGGATTTTTATGCGCTCACTTGGCGGGAATCGGCCGCTTGATGACCTCGATCAGCGCCTTATGGACATGTTCGTTGCCCGCGACGATCGCGCCGCCCTCCAGAATGGCCGTTCCGCCATCCCAGTCGGTGGCGAAGCCGCCGGCTTCGCGGATGAGCAGGATACCGGCTGCCATGTCCCAGGGCGCAAGCTCCGCCTCCCAGAAGCCGTCGAAACGTCCGGCGGCGACATGGGCGAGATCGAGGGTCGGTGCGCCCAGGCGGCGGATGCCGGCCACTTCGCCCATCACGTGGCGCAGTTCGACCAGGAACTTGCCGTGATTGCGCTTGCCGAGCGCGGGCACGCCGCAACCGATGACGCAATCCGACAGCACGCGGCGCGCAGCGACACGCAGGCGCCGGTCGTTGAGGAAAGCGCCGCCGCCGCGCTCGGCAGTATAAAGTTCGTCGGTCGCCGGATTGAAGACGACGGCGGCAACGATCTCGCCATTGCGCTCGAGCGCAATCGAGACAGCGAAGGCCGGGATGCCATGCAGGAAGTTCGTCGTGCCGTCGAGCGGGTCGACGATCCAGCGATGCGCGCCGTCGGTGCCCTTGATCTCCTCGCTTTCCTCGCCCAGGAAGCCATAGGTCGGCCGCGCCTTCAACAGTTCTTCCCTGACGATCTTCTCGGCCTTGCGGTCGGCGGCGGAAACGAAATCGCCCGGTCCCTTCACCGAAACCTGCAGGTTCTGCACTTCGCCGAAATCACGCCCCAGCGATTTTCCTGCCTTGAGAGCAGCCTGAACCATGACATTGAGAAGAGCTGAACGGGCCATCGGCGCATTTCCTTGGGACTGATACGGGACGCGCGCTGCCAGGGGCGGGAAATGTCCCTGAACATGCATGACAGGCAGCGCTAGCAAAGATTGGCGGCCTCAAGACCACAAAATCGCGGAAATTTCAAGGGGAGGCACGGAGGGCTGCTCACAGGCCTGAAAAGCGTCGGCCTTATTTGCCATTGGAACTGGACCGGACTCAGAACTTCTGCTGCGTTATCAGGACTTCGCGGGCGATCTGATCGAGCGGCAGAATGCGGTCGACGCCGCCTTTTGCAATCGCCTCCTTCGGCATGCCGAAGACAACCGAACTCGCCTCGTCCTGGGCCACGGTATAGGCGCCGGCTTCATGCATCTCCAGCATGCCGCGCGCACCGTCGTCGCCCATACCCGTCATGATGATCCCCATGGCGTTCGAGCCGGCCGAGCGCGCCGCCGAACGGAAGAGCACGTCGACGGAAGGCCGGTGGCGGGAGACCAGCGGCCCGGTCTTCACGCTCACATAATAGCGCGCACCCTGGCGTTCGAGCAGCGTGTGCTTGTCACCGGGCGCGATCAGCACATGGCCGCGCAGCACCGGATCGCCGTCGGCGGCCTCCTTGACCTCGACCTCGCAGAGCCCGTTCAGGCGCTTGGCGAAGGCGGCTGTGAATTTCTCCGGCATATGCTGGACGATCACCATGCCGGGCGCATTGGCCGGCAGTTCCTCCAGGAATTCGCGCAGTGCCTCGGTGCCGCCGGTGGAGGCGCCGACGCAGACGACCATTTCCGTCGTCTTCGCCATCGCCCGCCCCGTCGGCGGCGGCAGCATGGCATCAGCCGTCAGTTTCTTAGCCGGCCCCTCGGCGGAAGCGGAGCGGATGGTTCCCGCGGCGCGGCGCACGGTCGAAAGCCGCGCCTGCGAGGCGCTTTTAACGACTTCGCGAATGCGCATGGCGTCGTCGGCAAGGCTGTCGGCGGCGCCGATCTTCGATTTCAGGATGACGTCGACGGCGCCCGCCTCCAAAGCCTGAATCAGCGTTTCCGAACCCGCCTCCGTCAGCGACGAGCACATCACGACCGGGATCGGCCGCTGCGCCATCAGCTTGCGCAGGAAGGTGATGCCGTCCATGCGCGGCATCTCCACGTCGAGCGTGATGACGTCGGGGACCTCGTCCAGCAGCCTGCGCGCCGCCACGAAAGGATCGGACGCCACCGCCATGATCTCGATATCCGGATCCTGCTCCAGCACATGGGCCAGCGTCTGCCGGACGCTGGCGGAATCGTCGATGATGAGAACGCGGATTTTCTTGCGCATGAATGCCTCTAGATCCGCTGGAACACCGTGTTCGAGACCTGTTTCAGCGGCAGGTCGAAGCCGGTGATCGACTCGGAGTGGCCGATGAACATGTAGCCGCCCTTCGCCAGGCACTCGCAGAGGCGGTTCAGCACGCCGGCCTGGGTCTGCTTGTCGAAGTAGATCAGCACGTTGCGGCAGAAGATGATGTTCATCAAGTCGCCGACGGGATATTTGTCGTCCATCAGGTTCATTCGGGCAAATCCCACCCTGCTGCGCAGCTTGGGGCTTATGCGCACCTCCTTGCGGCCCGGCTGCTTGGCGACCAGAACATATTTGCGCTGCAGATCGCGCGGCACCGGCGCGATCAGATCTTCCGGATAGATGCCGCGGCGCGCCGTCTGCAGCACGTCGGTGGAAAGATCGGTGGCCAGCACGCTATAGGAAAGATCATTGCGGCCTTCCGCGAATTCCGCCAGGACCATCGCCATCGTATAGGGTTCGGCCCCCGTCGAGCAGGCCGAGCTCCAGGTGCGGATGGTGCGCACGCCGTTATTGGCGATCGCCGGCAACGCCACGGTCTGCATATATTCGAAGTGCTTGGCTTCCCGGAAGAAGTCGGTCTTGTTGGTCGTCACCACGTCGATCAGGTAGACGGTTTCCTGGGCAAGCCCGTCCTGATTGAACAGGAACTCGCAATAATCGTCGAAGGTCGAATGATTGGTCGCACGAAGGCGGCGTCGCAGCCGGCCCTCGAGCATCGTCAGCTTGGTCGGCGGCATCTTGATGCCGCTATAGTCGTAGATGAACCGGGCAAGCTTATCGAAATTGCGCTTGCTGATCCGGTCACCTGGCAATTGGGTTTCCGCCATTGCTGCCACACTCATTGACGCAGTACTCCGTTAATGCAGGGTCAGGCGGCCGATTGCAGAGCCGAGGCGTCCTCGCGCGACAAGAGCCGCGCGAGATCGATGATGACGACGAAGCCGTTTTCGCGGCGAACGACACCTGCAATATAGTCGGAACGCCAGCGCACGCCGATATCGGGCGCCGCCTCGATCTGGTCACGCCGGAACGGCGTGACCTCGAAGACGCGATCGGCGACGAGGCCGAGAGTGAGCAGCCGGTTTTCCATCGGCACGTCGAGGACGAGCACCCTCGTATGTGGTGTGGGCTCGGTCTTCGTCATGCCGAGCTTCAATCGAAGATCGATCGTCGGCACCCCCTGCCCGCGCACGTCGCGCAGGCCGAGCAGATAGTCGGGACCGTTCGGAATCTTGAAAGCTTCCGCATAGTCGAGGATTTCCCGCACGACCTCGACCGGCACGGCGAAAATTTCCTCACCGAGGCTGAAGGTCACGAATTGCGCTTCCAGAGGTGTTGGAGCCATGATCAGGCGCTTTCCTTGAATTCGGCGTCCCCATCATCGGGACCGCCCATGGAGAGATCGAGAGCGAAACCCTTCGCCCGCGCTTGTTGCCCGGCGACGCTGTTGGCGGCCAGTTTTCTGACACCGAGCTTGCGGCCGGTGACGGAAGCCGAGCTTCGGACGGTCACCCTCGCGGCCGGCATGCGGGACTGGTGGTCGCTTGTGTTATCGACCTTGAAGAAGGCGATCGACGCCTGCATTTCTTCAGCCTGGCTCGCGAGCTCTTCCGAGGTGGCGGACATTTGCTCGGAGGCGCCGGCATTCTGCTGCGTTACCCTATCGAGCTGCTGGATCGCTTCGTTGATCTGGCCAGCACCGATATCCTGTTCGCGGCAGGCGGCGCTGATTTCGGCAACGAGTTCAGCCGTCTTGCGGATATCGGGCACCAGGCGACCAAGCATGTCGCCGGCGTCCTGAGCGGCCTGGACCGTATCGCCGGACATCGAGCTGATTTCGGCGGCGGCCGACTGGCTGCGTTCGGCATGCTTGCGCACCTCCGAGGCAACGACGGCAAAACCCTTGCCGTGTTCGCCGGCGCGTGCTGCTTCCACAGCCGCGTTGAGTGCGAGTAGATCGGTCTGCCGGGCAATTTCCTGGACGATGCCGATCTTCTCGGCAATGGTCCGCATCGCTTGCACGGCGCGCGATACCGCTTCACCGCTCATCTCGGCGTCCTTAGCCGACTGGCGAGCGATCTTTTCCGTCTGGGCGGCGTTGTCGGCATTCTGCTTGATATTGGCGGCCATCTGCTCCATCGAGGCTGAGGCCTCTTCGGCGGAAGCTGCCTGTTCGCTGGCGCCCTGCGACACCTGCTCTGAGCTTGCCGACAATTCCTGACTGCCGGCCGAAACATTTTCCGCTGCCGAGATCGCGTCGGCGACGACGCCGCGCAGGCGCTCGACCATCTGCTCCAGCGCAATACCGAGCGTATCCTTCTGCGAAAGTGGTTTCGGGGACACCGTCAAATCGCCGTCGGCGATCCGCGCCGCAATGTCGGCGGTGACGCGAAGGTTGTCCGTCATGGTGTTGATCATGTTGACCAGATCCTTGATCTCGTCGTTGGTCCTGATCTCGACCTTCTGGTTCAGGTCACCGATGGCGACGGCGCTTGCGACGCTCATGATCTTGCGCAGACCGCTGTTGACGCCAAGCGCGATCCACAACGCAGCCGCAAAAGCGATAAGGGAAGCGCCGATTGCGAGACCGATCAGCATGTTCTTCGTCGAACTATAGAGATCGTCGGTGTCGCTGTCGGCCTGCTTCATCGCTTTCTGCTGAAGCGTGACGAGGTTCTCAAAAACCTCTTCCAGCTCCGCTACGAGGGCGCGAACCTCTCCCAGCGAGAATGCGGTGGCCCCCGCCCTGTCGCCGCTTTCCTGAATGGAGGCGACTTTGCTGGACTCTTCGCCGAAGCGTTTCGCCAGTTCGATCAGCCTGTCCCAGGTGGGCTTTGCTTCGGCGGTTGCGAGCTGTTGGCCGCTTGTCGCGAGGGCGCGCATTTCATCCACGCTTTTTGCCGAATTCAGATAGTACTTCTTGACCGCTTCGGGATTCATTTCCAGAAGCGCGTTCTTCTGCCAGCGGACGGCATCGAGCTCGGCAGTCTTGGCTTCCAGAGCCAATTCCAGCCTTTTTGCGGGACCGGAAATAAGATCGCTGACAGCGTCGTTCAGTGAGCTGAGGCTCAAGATTCCATAGGCCGCGCTGCCCACCAGCAAGAGTATGACAAAGCCGAAAGCGGCTGCGAGTTTAAGTTTGATCGTAATACGCATCTCAATATTCCTCTCTGAGAGCGAGGCAATAAATATGGTCCAGGTGGCGCGGCATCATGCAGCAAAGAAATTCCGTCAGGCGATAACCTGTCACGGAGAGAACAAATAGACTCCCGCGCAGGCACCCCCAAGCGCCGGAAGTGTGCGTCATGGGCCATGTAGCTGGCCCACGACAGTTTCGAACGGAGATAGCGCTCATGCGCTTCTCCAGGGGACCGTTCTCCCCAAGGGGGAGCGCTAAGCGCTCTCCCTGAACTCGTCGTCAACGGTGTCGGGACCGCCCATCGACATGTCGAGGGCAAACCCCTTCACTAGCGCCTGTTGAGCAGCGACACTGCCGGCGGCCGGCTTTTTGGCCGCAGGCTTGCGGGCGGCGGCTGGAACGGGACTCCGCACCGTTGTCCTGGCAGCCGGCGCGCGGTCACGGCGGCTGCCCGTCGTATCGACCTTGAAGAAGGCGATCGAGGTCTGCAGTTCTTCCGCCTGGGAAGCGAGCTCCTCGGAGGTTGCCGACATCTGTTCGGAGGCGCCCGCGTTCTGCTGCGTCACCTTGTCGAGCTGCTGGATCGCTTCGTTGATCTGCGAGGCACCGATATCCTGCTCGCGGCAGGCGGCGCTGATCTCGGAAACGAGTTCCGCCGTCTTGCGGATGTCGGGCACCAGGCGGCCGAGCATCTCACCGGCATCGGCAGCGGCCTTGACGGTATCGCTCGACATCGAGCTGATTTCGGCTGCGGCCGACTGGCTGCGTTCGGCAAGCTTGCGCACTTCCGAGGCCACGACCGCAAAACCCTTGCCGTGTTCGCCGGCGCGTGCTGCTTCTACAGCTGCGTTAAGGGCCAGCAGATCGGTCTGACGAGCGATTTCCTGCACGATGCCGATCTTCTGTGCGATCGTGCGCATGGCGTCGACAGCCCGCGTTACCGCTTCACCGCTGGCTTCCGCGTCCTTGGCCGACTGGGGGGCGATCTTTTCCGTCTGGGCGGCATTGTCGGCATTCTGCTTGATGTTGGCGGCCATCTGCTCCATCGAAGCGGAGGCCTCTTCGGCCGAAGCGGCCTGTTCCGTGGCGCCCTGCGACACCTGTTCGGAACTTGCGGAAAGCTCCTGGCTGCCGGACGAGACGTTCTCGGCGGCCGAGATCGCGTCGGCGACCACACCGCGCAACCGCTCAACCATCTGCTCCAGGGCAAGGCCGAGCGCATCCTTGTCGGAGAGCGGCTTCGGAGACACGGTGAGATCGCCGTTTGCGATCTGGTTGGCGATCCCCGCCGTGGTCCTCAGGTTGGCGACCATGCTCTGCATCGCAATGCCGAGCGTGTCCTTGTCCGAGAGCGGCTTTGCATCCGTGGTCAGGTCGCCCGTGGCGATCTGGTCGGCAAGGGCGGCGGTCGCGCGCAGATTGGCGGTCATGGTGTTGACCGTATCGATGAGATCCTTGATCTCGTCATTGGTCCTGACGTCGACTTTCTGATTGAGATCGCCGATTGCCACGGCGTTTGCGACGCTCGTGATCTTCCTCAGACCATTGTTGATGCCGAGCGTGATCCACAATGCGGCGCCGAGCGCCACGAGCACGGCGATCCCGGATGCTGTGGTGAGGATAAGCTTGGTCGAATTGTAAAGATCGGTGTTGGCCTGATCGGTCGCCTGCATGCCCTTGCGCTGGATCTCGGTCAGGGAAGCGATCGCACCGGCCATATCGTCAGTCATCACTCTGAGATCGCCGAGCGAAAGCGCCAGCGCGCCTGATTTGTCGCCCCTTGCGTCAAGCTGCTGCAGTTCGGCAGATTTTTCCCGGAATTTCCCGCCGATCGTCCGCAGTTTCTCCCAATGAGGCTTGCCCTCCGGCGAGGCGATGGCGAGGCCGGCATCGACAGTGTCGAACAGGGTCTGCATCTTCTGGTCGGCTTCCTTATAAAAGCCGGCGGCGGTTTCGTGATCGGTCGAAAGCAGCGCGTTCTTCTGAGCGCGGATCGCATCGACTTCGGCAATATTGGCATTCAGCGCCAGCTCCAGGCGGCGCACCGGCCCATCGATCATATTGCCGCTAGCCTTGTCCAAAGTGCCGAGGCTCAGGCTTCCATAAATTGCGATGCCGATCAAAAGCAGCGTCATGACTGCAAAGGCAAGGCCCAGTTTGAGTTTGATGGTGAAACGCATGTGATACCCCGTTCTATGCGCCAAAGCGATGGATAGCGAGACGTTCCGGTCCAGGGAACGCCGAACTTCAGAGTGATGTGTCTGAAAGAGGGAAAGCGACTACATTCACTTCCCGGCAGCCGGACATTTATCGGTCGCAGCGCCAACGCCTACACGCGTTGGGGATATTCCGCCTCGGGCCACCGGGGCGGCCCGAGATATCCGATGAGGGCGAAGGCGCTCAGGTGCCTCGCCGGGAAACGCTATGCGCGTCTCAGGAAGCGTCTACGCGCTCTCCCGAAAATCGTCGTCACTGGCGTCCGGACCGCCCATCGACATATCGAGAGCAAAGCCCTTGAGACGCTGCTGCTGAGCCGAAACCGTCTGACCGCGGCCCTGGCTTTGGGCCTGCGGCGCAGGCTTGCGGGCCGGGGCCTTGACCGCCTTGGCTGAGCCGTTCGCCCGCATCTTCTGGGCGCCGGACCGCGCGCTGCCCGTCGTATCGACCTTGAAGAAGGCGATCGAGGTCTGCAGTTCTTCCGCCTGGGAAGCGAGCTCCTCGGAGGTTGCCGACATCTGTTCGGAGGCGCCCGCGTTCTGCTGCGTCACCTTGTCGAGCTGCTGGATCGCTTCGTTGATCTGCGAGGCACCGATATCCTGCTCGCGGCAGGCGGCGCTGATCTCGGAAACGAGTTCCGCCGTCTTGCGGATGTCGGGCACCAGGCGGCCGAGCATCTCACCGGCATCGGCAGCGGCCTTGACGGTATCGCTCGACATCGAGCTGATTTCGGCTGCGGCCGACTGGCTGCGTTCGGCAAGCTTGCGCACTTCCGAGGCCACGACCGCAAAACCCTTGCCGTGTTCGCCGGCGCGTGCTGCTTCTACAGCTGCGTTAAGGGCCAGCAGATCGGTCTGACGAGCGATTTCCTGCACGATGCCGATCTTCTGTGCGATCGTGCGCATGGCGTCGACAGCCCGCGTTACCGCTTCACCGCTGGCTTCCGCGTCCTTGGCCGACTGGCGGGCGATCTTTTCCGTCTGGGCGGCATTGTCGGCATTCTGCTTGATGTTGGCGGCCATCTGCTCCATCGAAGCGGAGGCCTCTTCGGCCGAAGCGGCCTGTTCCGTGGCGCCCTGCGACACCTGTTCGGAACTTGCGGAAAGCTCCTGGCTGCCGGACGAGACGTTCTCGGCGGCCGAGATCGCGTCGGCGACGACGCCTCGCAGGCGTTCGATCATGATGTTGACATTGCCCAGAAGCTCGCCGATTTCGTCATGGCTGGTGATTTCGGCCATTTTCGTCAGGTCGCCTTCAGACACTTCGCGAACCACGGTGTTGGCGCGGCTGAGGCCTTTGCTAATCGTGCTGGCGATCCAGAAGGCGGTTATCGCGGCAATCAGCAGTGCAACGGCAGCGACGGCGATCATCGTCGTGCGTGTCGTCCCATACTGCGTGTCGGCATCGGCGTCGGCGGCCTTCATGCGCTGCTTTTCAAGCGACAGAATCTCGGCGAGTGTCGAGTCGATATTGTTGGCAGCAGCCCGCGCCGTCGTGATGGAGACGTTGTTTGCACCCTCCGCGTTGCCGCTCTTCACGTAGTCGCGGATCTGGTCGTCGGCTGCGTTGAAAGCCTTGGAAAGCTCGGCGATGCGCGTCCAACGCGCCTTGCCTTCTTCCGTGGCAAGCGTCAGCACTTGATTGAAGGCGTCACTGAAGTCCTTGCGGGCCTGGTTGCCCTTGTCGATCGCCGCGGCCGCTTCATCGGCGCCACGGGCAGTGAGCAGGTTCTTCTGCTGACGGATGGCTTCGAGCTGCGCGATGTTGATCTGCTGCGCAAGATCGAGGCGGGCTGCCGGGCCGGCAAGAAGATTGCCGATCGTATCGTTCAGTGATCCAAGGCTGAAAATGCCATAAGCAGCAGTGCCCAATAACATGAGAATAATAAAGGTGAACGCCGTCACCAGTTTCGTCTTGATTGTCAGTCTCATCGTCCCAAACCCCTCTTGGATTTTCCGACGTCAATTGGCGGCCCCCGCCGCGTCATGTCGCGTTGAAAAAATCGCCTGCAGATTCGGGAGAATGATGAACTCTCCACCCCTCTTCACCAGGCAGTTGATGTAGTCGGCGCGCCAGCGCATGCCGACGCTCGGTGGCGCCTCACTCGCGGTTTTTGCGAGTGTCGTCACCTCGTTCACCTTGTCGGTTCTGAGGCCGACGAGCGTCGGCTCACCCTGCAGATCGATCTCGATGACGATAAAGCGGCTATCGATCGTTGCCTCCGCCGCCTCCATCCCGAAAGCGAGACGCAGGTCGGCAAGCGGAATGACCTTGCCGCGGAAGTTGATGACGCTAGCGACGAAGGGCTGACTTCCCGGCACCGCCGTCTCCGGAAGCAGGTCCAGGATCTCCTGGACGATGACCGCCTCCAGCGCAAAGGTTTCGCCGTTGAGATCGAAAGTCAGAACCTCGACTTCCTCGGCATAGCTCCAATGATTGTCGAAGTGTTCGAGTGCTGCTGTTGCATTCATCCTGCTACCCGCATTTGCGCCTCCTGTTGCTGACCCGCGGCAACCAGATGCCCGACGTCGAGAATGAGAGCGACGCTGCCGTCGCCGAGAATGGTGGCGCCCGAAAAGGTCGCCACGTCGTTGTGTAGTTTCGACATCGACTTGATGACAGTCTGATGGTCGCCGATGATCTGGTCGACGACGAGGCCCACGCGCTCCGTGCCGGTCGAGATGACGACGACCTTCTGGTGCACGTCGGGCTTCGTGCCGGTGCGGAAAAGATCCCGCAGGCGCAGGAACGGCACCAGGCTGTCGCGCAGCGAGATGAAGCTGCGGCCGCGCGAGCGCAGATCCTCCTCGAGCGACAGTTCGAGGCATTCCTCAACGGCAGAAAGCGGGATGACGTAACGGCCGGTACCGACACGCACCAATAGGCCGTCGATAATGGCAAGCGTTAGCGGAATGCGCAGCGACACTTCCGAACCCTGTCCGGGCACGCTGACGATATCGATTGCGCCGCGAAGCTCTTCGACCGTCTTCTTGACCACGTCCATGCCGACGCCGCGCCCGGACAGATTGGTGATCGCCGCCGCCGTCGAAAACCCGGGAGCAAAGATCAGTTGCAAGAGCTCGGGATCCGAAAGCGGCTGGCCCGGATGGATGAGGCCGGAGGATTCCGCCTTGGCGCGGACCCGTTCACGGTTGATGCCGCGGCCGTCGTCCTTGATCGAGATAATCACCTCGCCACCGGCCTGACGGGCCGAAAGCGTTACCGTGCCGGCCTTGGCCTTGCCGGCGGCAAGGCGGTCGGCGGGCACTTCGAGGCCGTGATCGATCGAGTTGCGCACCAGGTGCACCAGCGGATCGGCCAGCCGCTCGATAACCGTTTTATCGACCTCGGTGCTCTCGCCTTCCGTCACCAACTCGATCACCTTGCCGGTCTCGCGGGCAAGATCGTGGACGAGGCGGCGGAAACGGGAAAAGAGGGTCGCAACCGGCACCATGCGCAGCACCATCATCGTGTCGCGCAGTTCGCCGGACAGACGTTCGATTTCTTCCGAGACGGAGCGCAGTGCGATATCGGTGCTGGCGCTCGCGAGCTGGCTGAGGCGCGATTGCGCGATCACGAGCTCACCGACGCGGTCCATCAGTTCGTCTAGGCGCTCTGCCGGAACGCGCACGTTCTCGGCAGCCTTCGCCTGGCTGGCGGCGGGTGCCTCACGCTTGACAGCAACCGCTTCGACGGGACGAAATTCCGGCACGGCGGCCGCCGGGACAGGCGCTGGTGGTGCTGAGGCGGCAGCGGCAGGCACCGGCGTTGTTTCAGCCGGAGCGGCCGTTGCCGCTACCGTGCCGTCGATCTCCTCGACGCTGAGTTCCATGTCGTCGAGCACGAAGATGAAGACGTCGTCGATCGCCGAACGGTCCTGCTCGCTCATCAGCGTCACATCCCAGGAAATGTAGAGTTCCGTCGGCGTGAGCTCGTCGAGAGGCGGAATGGCCGAAGTGTCGGCGCGCACGCTGCATTCGCCGAGATCGCGCAGTTCGTCCAGCAGACCGAGCGGATTGGTGCCGTTGGCCATCGAATTGGCCGGCAGACTGAAGCGGATGCGCCAGCTGTTCGTCGTCTTCTTCGCCGACGCCTCCTGCACGGGCACTGCCACGGCCGCCGTCGCCGTGGCGGGCGCCGCAGCCTTGGCGCCGACCGCCGCCTGCAGCTGTGCCAGAAGCTTATGCCCGATGTCGCCGTGATCGGCGTCGGGCCGGTCAACGAGGGCACGCATATGGTCCTGGGCGGCGAGAACGGCGGCGACGAGTTCGCTGGTCGCCGCGACCTCACCTTTTCGGACGCGGTCGAAGGCCGTTTCGCAATGATGGGTGAAGGCGGCGAGCGCCTCGAAACCGAACATCGCGCCCGATCCCTTGAGCGTGTGAAGCCCGCGGAATACCGCGTCGACGAGATCCCTATTGTCGAGTTGGTGAGTGAGGTCGAGAAGACCGGCCTCGATCGCTTCGAGGCATTCGGCAGCCTCCATGCGGAATACGGCGACGGGGTCGAGCGTACTCATCTTCCGAGGACCTTCTTCACGATCTTCACGAGACTTTCCGGGTCAAACGGCTTGGTCAGCCAGCCGGTCGCGCCGGCAGCCTTGGCACGTGCCTTGAGATCGGCGTCAGATTCCGTGGTTAGAAAGATAATCGGAACACCGGCCTGCGCCGGCAGCTTGCGCAATTCCTCGATCATTGTCAGCCCGTCCATGACAGGCATGTTGAGATCGGTCACGATCAGATCGAAGCTGCTGCCCTTTGCCGCCATGAGGCCTTCCGCCCCGTTGACCGCTTCGGTGACGCTGTAGCCGGCATTGGTCAGCGTGACTTTTGTAGTCAGGCGGATGCTGGCGGAATCGTCTACGGTCAGGATGTTGGCACTCATAATGTCACCTCTTTATGCAACCAGAACTTTAAGTCTTCTTGATCGAAAGATTCGATGAAACCGGCGCGCTCAAGTACCTTCAGCAGTGAGCCGCTGACCGGAGAAGAAAGCCTGAACGTCTTTCCGTCAGATTTTGCTTGACGACGCGCTGCCTCGATAAGCTGAATGAAACTAATGTCAGCTTCGGCGTCAGCGATTATGCTGACGACAATGTCATATTTACTATTAAATTCGTCCATAAGCTTGGAATGTAGTTCAGCCACATGACGAATGCTTAGCACACCCGGTAAATTTATAGATTCATAATATTGGCTCTGAGCATCCAATGCAGCCTCCTGGGCCCGAGAAATACTTCGACCCTAAGAGGACTCTCACGACAGCGTTAATGCAGCGTAAACAGCGGTTGTAGAAAACCGACGTGGGTCGCAGTCCGCGACTCCCAATTCTTATCTGGAATAAGTTGTATATTTCTCTGAAAATTTAGAGATAAATAAAGTAAAAACAGAATCTTAAATGGCCCCTTTCGGCCACGCGCTGCACCGGGCGCCTCGTCTCAAACCTTTCATTAATCACAACGGAGGCGAGTCTGGCGCGTTTACCGGACATTTCCATCCTGCCCGTAGAAATAGAGTCAAATGGCCGGCGTTTTAAGAAAAGGTATAAATGTGGCACACGCTCTGGTAACATCCAACGCTGCAGCCTACACATCGGGGCGGGAGATCAGTCAGACCTTGGAATCCGCCCGCTGCCAAGTCGAGGAGCGTTTTCTCGAGGGCGGCTCGGTGCTGCTGTCGGTGATGGATGTCCTCAACCGCTTGCTGAATTCGCTCGAAAGTGTCGCCAAGGCACTCGATGACAACGAGGCGAGCGATACCAGCGCCGATCTCCGCGCCACTGTGGAGAGCCTGCTTGCGTTGCCGGTGGCCGAAGGAAACCGCCAGCAGGCACTCGTCTCGCTGGCGCAAACCGGCAGGGAACTGCGCAAGCATGTCGCCGACATGCAGGAGACGATGCGTTATCTCAGAACCTTTGCCGTGACCGTAAAGATCACCGGCGCCGGCCTTGCCGAATTCGCCGGCTTTGCGCAGGAGATTTTGGAACGTATCTATTCGGGTACCGACGAGGTCAATCGCTTCGCTGCCCATCTCGACAGCCTCGAGAAAGAGGTCAAACTCGCCGCGTCCTTCGGCGTCAGCGTTTCCAAAGGCTACGCCGATACCGTTCCCGCCGTCGCCGAAGCCCTGCGCGACGATGCCGCCAAAATCGCCGAACATCGCAAGAATCTCGGGGTCATCGCCCGTGAGGTCGGCGCGATCGCACGCGGCGTCCAGAGCAAGGTCAGTTCCACTCTATCGGCCCTGCAGATCGGCGATATCACCCGTCAGCGCATCGAGCATGTACAAGCAACCTTTTCGCTGCTTGAAGATTTCCTCACCGGCGAAGATGGCGCCAGGCTCGAGGCCGGTGCGCGCCAGCGTCTCCAGAATGTCGTTCACCATCTGACCGCGGCGCAGATGAGCGACATGTGCGTCAATTTCCAGCGGGATTCGGAGAATGTCGTCAAGACGATTGCGAGTTTCGACCACGACATGCGGGAAATCCTCAAACTGCGCGATCAAATGGGCGCGGAAAGCGGTGAAGCCGGCGGCAACTTCATGCGCGCGCTGGAATCCAGCGTTTCCGCCGCCCACGAGATCGTCAAGCAGGTCGACACGGCAAGCCGGCAGGCCGACCAGGTAAGCCATTCGACAATCGGCACGGCCGCCAAGCTTTCCGAAGCCATCACCAACATCCGCGTCGTCAGGACCGACATCCATTACATGGCTTTGAACACCAATCTGCGCTGCAGCCGGCTTGGAGAGGAAGGCAAATCGATCAATGTCGTCACAGCCGAGTTGCGCATCTTCGCCGGCAAGCTCGACGAATCCGCCGACGCCATCGTCAACGGCCTGCCGGCGCTCGAAGCCGCCGCCGGGCGCGTGGCTCCGGCCACGGACGCCGCGGCCGGCGGGCTGGGCGAGAGCCTGACCTCGGCCGTCGGCAACATCCGTTCCGCGGCCAACGTCATGGAAAACGAGTTGAAGGTGCTCGCCGAGAACGGCCGCGAGGTCGCCACCAAGATCGGTCTGTTGATCGGCAAGCTCGACTTCCAGCACGAACTCGGCGATGTCCTTGCCCGCTGTGCCGATGTGCTCGAAGGCGTCGCCGGCACCGATGTCGCCGATATCTCCGATCTCGCGGAGGCCATCGCACCGCTCGACCGCAAGATCTTCAAGCTCTATACGATGGTCCAGGAGCGCAACATTCATCGCGACATCATCCCGGCAAGCGAGGAGAGCATTCCAGCGCCGGCCGAGACCGCCAAAGTCGAAAATGACGAGGATCTTTTCGCCGACGCGCTTTTCTAAAGCATGTCTCTCGCAAGACTGTGCGGCGGTCTTGCGATAAAGACATAAGGAAAAACCGACGGCAGGATAAGCGAACCTGAAAGATCGCGGCATGCCTTAGAGAATGAAGCGCGCGGCCGCTATCGCCGCCGGAACTTGTTGGCGGCATCGATCGCCGCCTTCTGCTGATCGTCCTCGATCCCGAGATAAAAATCCTCGAGCGAGGGATCGGCAAGCCCGGCACGGCGCGACAGCACATACCACTTCGCCGCCTCGATCGGATTCGGCGGCGTGCCGATGGCGTTGATGTAGAGATGGGCGAGTTTGTTCTGCGCGACGACATTGCCGCCATTGGCGGCAAGTTTCAGCCATTCGAAACCCTTGACATAATCCTTCGGGCCACCGACGCCGTTGACGAGCCAGATGCCGAGATCGAGCTGGGCCGTGTCGAAGCCGGCACGCGCTGCGCGCGCCATCCACTCGCGAGCGAGCTGCTTCTTTTCCTGCGGCAGGTCCTTCAGCGTTCCATAGATCTGCGCCACGGCATACTGCGAATCGGCAATGCCCTGCTCGGCTGATTTCTCGTAGAACGGCAGCGCGAGCTTCAGCCCCTTTTCTCCGGGATTGTCGGCGACGAGGATCTGCGCCCAGTTGAATTCGGCTGAAGGATTGCCGGCTTCGGCGGCCTTGCGCATATAGTCGTCGGCTTTGGCCTTGTCGCGCGGCACACCCTGGCCTTCCATCAGCATCAGCGCATATTTGAACATCGCCGCAGGATCGCCGCCTTCGGCCGCCTTGCCATACCAGAAGGCGGCATTCTTCACGTCCTTCTTCACGCCGAGACCCTGCGACAGGATTTCGCCGATCAGCGTCTGCGCCGCCGGATCGCCGAGCTGGGCGCGCGGCAGCGCCTTGTCCATCGCGGTCAGATAGTAACCGCGCTGAAAGGCGCCGTACGCCTCGTCAATCGGCCCTTTGTAGTCCTTCTCCGGCGGAAGGTCGGGCAGCTTCGCGCCCATGCGGTCGAAAACGCCCACGCCATCCGAGGGCTTCACATCCCCATTGGGGAGCCGGTCGGTGCGAAAGCTTGACGCCGGCGCGGTGCCTGGCTGGCTGATGACGCTGTCCGGTGCCTGCGCCACGGCGATATCAGACCCGCCCGCAGTGAGGGCGACTATGCTGGCAAGCAGATATTTCAAAGGGCGGGCGGGCAGGATCGACATGAGCGGGATTTCAATCCTCAAACCGTGGCGCTTTTTCGTCGAGCAGAGCATTGATCTCGGCAACGATGGACGGTGCTCGGCCGAGCTCCTCGAATACCGCCAGGCGCAGCGCCACGAACTCTGCTCCGGTCTCGGCGACGGCAAGAGCCGACGCCGGATCGGTGCCGCCCATAACGATGCAGGGGATTTCGATCATCGAGGCCCACCATTCGCCCAGCGCAAGGTTCTTGGGATGCGCCTCCGGCTTGATATCCCCATCGAGCTTGCCGAAGAAGATATAATCCGGCCTGACTTCGCCGATCTCCAGCGCATTGTGCCGGTCGCTGGCATTACCGCCGCCGACGATCAGCTTCGGAGCGTGTTTGTCGATCGCCTCCGACAGTGCCTGGGCATTGCCGGTAATATGCAGGCCATCCGCCTTCGCCCGTCCCGCCACGCGGCTGTCGCCTGCAATCAGCGCGGCGGCCCCCGCATCCTGGATCACCGGCACCAGCTTTTCGGCATGTTTCTGGAAGGCGCCGTCGTCGAGCCCGTATTGCGGCACGATGACGGAGGCGACATCGCCGCCCTTCAGCGCATCGGCGACGATCTTTGCCTGTTCATCGGCGTCGGCCATATCGGGGACGATGAGCACTAGGCGGCAGCGGTTTTCGGCTTCGGTCATGAGTCTTTCCGTTTCCTGCGAATTCCCTTCTCGAAATAACGGATCCGCACTCGTTTTGTGTGAGTAGTTCCGTTAGAGGAGGCTTGCAAGAGGAGGACGTCGAAAGCATGCCGCAGGACTTGTCATTCTACTACGCCGCCGTGCCCGCGGTTCTGCTTGTCGGCCTCGCAAAAGGCGGTATGGGCGACGCTTTGTCGCTGATTGGCCTGCCCTTTCTCGCGCTCGCCGTCTCGCCGCTCGAGGCGGCGGCGATCCTGCTGCCGATCCTGGTCTTCATGGACATGATCTCGCTCGTCATCTGGCGCAGGCATGGCGATTGGGCGACGCTGAGGATCATGCTGCCGGGCGCAATTTTCGGCATTGCCCTCGGCTGGGCGACCTCGGCGCTCGTTCCCGGCAACGTCCTTCGCGTCGTCATCGGCGCGGTGACGATCCTCTTCTGCCTCCGCTATTTCTGGAGCAATTTCGGCCCCCGCGCCGGCAAGACGATCCCTCCGCGCGGACAGCGGCCGGTCGCCGCCCGTCTCTGGGGCACATTTTCCGGATATGGCAGCTTCGTCGCCCATGCCGGAGGCGCGCCGTTTCAGATCTATGCCCTACCGCTCAAACTGGAGCCGCGCGAATATACCGGCACCAGCGTGCGCTTCTTCGCAATCCTCAACGCCATCAAGCTCATTCCCTACTTTGCGCTCGGCCAGCTCGACACACAGAACCTTGCGACCTCGGCCACGCTCCTGCCTTTCGCGCCGCTCGCCACTCTTGCCGGCGCCTGGTGCGTGCGCCGCATGAAGCCGCAGATCTTTTATCCCTTCATGTATATGATGGCGCTGATCGCAGCCCTTCTGATCACGCGAGAGGGCCTCGGCTGGTAAGCGCGGCGGCACGCTGCAATGCACAATTTCCTTGCTGCATCGGCCGGTTTGACGTAGCGTTTCCGCCATGTCGAACACGGACCCTTTCTCTGCGATTGCCGACCCGAACCGGCGCTTTCTGCTGGAGGAGTTGCGGCGCGCGCCGCGCACCGTCAACGAGCTTGCCGAGGGCCTGCCGATCAGTCGTCCTGCTGTCTCGCAGCACCTGAAGGCCCTGCTCGACAGCAATCTTGTCTCCGTGACCTCGGAAGGTACGAAACGCATCTATGCGGTCAACAACCGCGGCTTTGACAAGCTCAATCTGTGGCTGGATCAGTTCTGGGCCTGACTCCCATGACGCCCTGACGCACTCATTATCGCCATTGGCGACACGCAGACGCAAATGCGCCAGCCGCGACGTCACAAAGCATCGGGCTGGCGCAATTCTGGTGTAATCACCGGTTCTTGCAAATTTTAGGCGGAATGGATGGATTTACCTCGTGCGCAAGATGATCGCCGGCGACCCTTGGGAAGATTAATGGACGGATGACTTGAGACGCTGAATCTCGTCCTTGATGCGCAGCTTGCGGCGCTTGCATTCGGCAATTTCTGTATCGGAGATAGAGGGAGCTGTTCTGAGAGCATGTAACTCCTCCTCGAGAGCGACATGCTTTTTCTGGAGTGATTCAAGATGAGCTTCAACTGTCATTTGACCCTTCCTTCCTCTTACCCTCCCCGACCATCTCGTCGGGGATCAAGGTGTCAACGGGGCGGACTGTGACATATTTTTGACGGCTTGTCGAAGGCCAAAAGATGAAGATGCGATGGCAAATTCATGATCAAGACTAACTAGCCGTTACCCGTATTTGGTGATAGGAGCTTGCGGAAATCATCGGCAGATCGGACAAGGTCCGAGGACGATAACGGGGAATGCATATGGCCGATCAGGAACAGGCGGAAATCAGGCTCATGGTGGCGCGTCTGCGCCAGGAGCACGAGGATTTCGACGCTGCGATCAACGCCATGATCGAGACCGGATGCGACGCTCTGCGAATCCAGCGCATGAAGAAGAAGAAGCTCGTCATCAAGGACAAGCTCTCCAAGCTGGAAGACCAGATCGTTCCCGATATCATTGCCTGAAAGGAACGGTCGCAGGATGACAGATAGACCACTCGTCGCCATCATCATGGGCAGCCAATCCGATTGGGAAACCATGAAGAACGCGGCCGACACGCTGGAAGCGCTGGAAATCGCTTATGATGCGCGCATCATCTCAGCGCACCGTACGCCCGAGCGCATGATGAATTTCGCCAAGGGCGCGCGCGCGGAAGGCTTCAAGGTCATCATCGCCGGCGCCGGCGGTGCGGCGCATCTGCCGGGCATGACCGCATCGATGACGCCGCTGCCGGTCTTCGGCGTCCCGGTTCAGTCGAAGACCATGTCAGGCCAGGACAGCCTTCTTTCCATCGTGCAGATGCCGGCCGGCATTCCGGTTGGGACCCTCGCGATCGGCAAGGCGGGTGCGGTCAACGCGGCTCTTCTCGCGGCCGCCGTGCTGGCCCTTTCCGACGAAGAGATTGCCGACAGGCTCGACGAATGGCGCGAGCGCCAGAGTGCTGCCGTCGCCGAATATCCAATGGACGACCAATGACCATAGGAACGATCGGCATTGTCGGCGGCGGCCAGCTCGGTCGCATGCTGGCCATCGCCGCCGCCAAATTGAATTTCCGCACTGTCATCCTCGAGCCGCAGCTCGACTGCCCCGCCGCCCAACTGGCGAACCGGCAGATCGTCGCCGCCTATGACGATCCGGCGGCGCTGGCCGAACTGGCAGACGCCTGCGACGTCGTCACCTACGAATTCGAGAATGTGCCCGTCGCCGCCGCCGAAGCGCTCTCGGCAAGCATCGCCGTCTATCCGCCTGCCAAGGCGCTCGAGGCCGCCCAGGATCGGCTCGTCGAAAAACGCTTCCTCAACGGCTGCGACATATCAACCGCTCGCTTTCATGCGGTCGACAGCCAGGCTGATCTAGAAACAGCGCTGAAGGATTTCGGCGGCAAGGGTGTACTGAAGACCCGCCGTCTCGGTTATGACGGCAAGGGGCAGAAGGTTTTCCGCTCGCCCGCTGACAATCCCGACGGCGCCTATGCCGCGCTCGGGGCCGTGCCGCTCATCCTCGAAAGCTTCGTCGCCTTCGAGCGCGAGGTCTCGATCATCGCCGCCCGCGCCGCGGACGGGACGGTCGTCTGCTTCGATCCCGCCGAGAATGTCCACCGCAACGGCATCCTCCACACCTCGACCGTTCCGGCCGCAATCTCGGCGACGACAGCGGAGGCTGCTCGTCAATCGGCCGAAAAGATTCTCGCCGCGTTGAACTATGTCGGCGTGATCGGCATCGAATTCTTCGTGCTCGCCGACGGTGGCCTGATCGCCAACGAGATGGCGCCGCGCGTCCACAATTCCGGTCATTGGACGGAAGCCGCCTGCGTCGTCAGCCAGTTCGAGCAGCATATCCGCGCTGTCGCCGGCCTGCCGCTCGGCAATGGCGAGCGGCACTCCGACTGCGTCATGCAGAATCTGGTCGGCGATGATGTCCTTGCCGTTCGCGACTGGCTGCAGCGTCCCGACACGCTGGTTCACCTCTATGGCAAGAATGAGTGGCGCCCCGGCCGCAAGATGGGTCATGTCACGACATTGGCGCCGAAATTGCCGGTTTCGCAGTGAGAAAATGACCGTGCGGCTTGGGAAAAACATCGTCACGCGGTTGACACGCTGGAGGTGACGGGGTATCTGCACCCCCACCTAAAGAGCGCGCCCCGACGGCGCGCTTTTGATTGTTAAAGTTACGGGCGAATGTGAATTCCCCCATAGAGATCGCGGATCAGAAAAATGAAGATCAAGAATTCGCTCAAGTCGCTCAAGGCTCGTCACCGTGACAACCGTCTGGTTCGTCGCAAGGGCCGCATCTACATCATCAACAAGCTGAACCCGCGCTACAAGGCTCGTCAGGGCTGATTGCGCGCATCCGGATCGTGCGGCGCGCAGATTGCGTCGACGGACATCCGGTGGTCGCTGCGGTGATCACGTCTATTTTGTTTGATCTTCGGCACTGGCGGACTAATATGTCCGCCATGCGCTTTTTTGCTTTGACGTCAGCGGTGCTGCCACTCGCCTTCATCCTCTCCACTTCCCCGTTTCCGGCCGCCGCGGCGGAAAAGAACGTCATTGTCGAGCGGAGGGATGCCAGTAGTTCGCCGAAGCAGCGTCTCGATCAGCTCTTCAGCCAGTTGAAGCGCGAGCGTGATCCCGACAAGGCCAGCAGTATCGCCAATGAAATTCGTCTGGAATGGAATGATTCCGGCAGTGCGACCGTGAACCTGCTGATGCAATGGGCCGACAAGGCGATCGAGGAAAAACGCAATCCCGCCGCTCTCGATTTCCTCGACGAGGCGATTGCCCTAAAGCCCGATTATGCCGAGAGCTGGAATCGCCGCGCCACGCTGAATTTCGTCATGGGCAATTATCGCAAGTCGATGTCCGACATCGAGCATGTGCTGGATATCGAGCCGCGCCATTTCGGCGCGCTCTCCGGCATGGCCGCGATCCTCAGCAATTCCGGGAATGATCAATTGACCCTGAAGGCCTGGGAACGGTTCCTCGATATCTATCCCGCCGATCGCACCGCGCAGGAGCAGGTCAACATACTTGCGGAAAAACTGGCCGGCAATCGAACCTGAAGCCGGCTCACCGAGCTTGACCTGCGGCCAGAGCGCGCAATTTTAGAACTGTCGCGGGATGTTTGACATAACCGTCCCCCGCAAAACCCACCGACTGTCGCCTTTAAGATCATGCTTGCCGAAGTTTCCGCTCTTCTCGCCCCGCTCGCCGCCGCCATCGGTTACTCCTCTTACAAGGCGCGGCAATTCGAACAGACCTATCCGAATATCGGCGAGTTAACGGATGTCGGCGGCTGCCGCATGAACGCCGTCCATGTCAAGCGTCCCGAAAATGCGGACCTGCCGGCGCTCGTCTTCATTCACGGCGCCAGCGGCAATCTGCTCGATCAGATCGTCGCTTTTCGCGCACCGCTCGAGGGCCGGGCGGAAATGCTGTTCGTCGATCGTCCCGGTCACGGTTATTCCGAGCGCGGCGGCCCTGAGAACGCCGTACCCTCGGGCCAGGCCGATGCAATCGCCCGGCTGATGGAAAGGCGCGGCATCGAGAAGGCGATCATCGTCGGCCATTCCTTCGGCGGCGCGATCACCGCCGCCTTCTGCCTGCGCCACCCGGATAAAACCGCCGGCCTGCTCTTCCTCGCACCCGCCACCCATCCGTGGCCCGGCGGCATCGACTGGTATTATCATGTGGCGACCGTGCCGGTCATCGGTTGGCTCTTCAACCACGCCATCGTCATTCCGCTTGGACTGAGCCGGCTGGAGCGCGGCACGCTGAATGTCTTCCGTCCCAATCCACGCCCTGCCGACTACATCGAAAAAACCGGCCCGTCGCTGGTGCTGCGGCCGCGCACCTTCCACAACAATGCAGCCGATTTCAAAAGACTGCTCGCCTATGTGAAGGAGCAGTCGCCGCTCTATTCGCAGATCACCGCGCCGACCGTCATCATCACAGGCGACCGCGACGAGATCGTCTGGGAACACCTGCATTCGCGTGGCCTTGCCCGCGATATAGCAGGCTCCGAACTCGTTACGGTCCGCGGCGTCGGCCATAAGCCGGATTATCTCGCCACCGACGTCGCCATCGCCGCCATGGAAAAGATCGCCGGCGAGCCGCGCGACCTTCAGGCGGCCGCCCGCCGGGCCGAAGAAAGGCTCGCCGCCTCTCTGCATAGTCCGGCGGTCCAAACCCAGCCGTCGCTGATGCCGGGGGCTCTCCACGGCGTTTGATCTCTCCGGCGGTGTTCCTCTCGGGACATTCGCTCCGCTTCCTCGCACAAAGCCTGCTCCTTGCATTGCCGCGGGCCGCAGCAGCCCCATATGTCTTTCCGTTGTTGTCCATAGGAGGGGAAATCATGGGCCGGCTGCATATCGGGACGATCTCCGTCATATCGGCATTGTCGCTAACTCTGACGACGGCCTTCGCGGCCTCGCCCGCACCGGTCGAAGCCGAACACGGGATGGTCGTCACCGCCCAGCATCTGGCGACCGATGTCGGCGTCGAGGTGCTGAAGAGCGGCGGCAACGCCGTCGATGCAGCGGTCGCCGTCGGTTATGCACTGGCGGTCGTCTATCCCTCGGCCGGCAATCTCGGCGGCGGCGGCTTCATGACCATCCGCCTGAAAGACGGCACCAAGACCTTCCTCGATTTCCGCGAACGCGCGCCGCTCGCCGCGACAAAGACCATGTATCTCGATGCTAAGGGCGATATTGTGCCGCGGGCCAGCCTTGATGGCTATCTCGCCGTCGGCGTTCCGGGCTCCGTCATGGGTTTCGAGACGGCTCGCGAGAAATACGGCACCCGCTCACGCCAGGATCTGATCGCTCCCGCGCTCCGCTTCGCCAAGGAGGGCTATACGCTGGAACAGGGTGACGCGGCGATCCTTGCCGGCAGCACCAAGCGCCTTGCCAAGGACGAGACGGCGGCGAAGATTTTCCTGAAACCGGACGGCAAGCCCTATGGCTCCGGCGAAAAGCTTGCGCAGCCGGATCTCGCTGCAGTCCTGGCGGCCATTTCGGAAAAAGGACCGGACGCCTTCTATAAGGCTTCCCCCGCCGAGGCGATCGTAAAAGCGAGCCAGGCCAAGGGCGGCATCCTCGCCAAGGAGGACTTCGAGCAATATGCCGTGCGCGAGCTGAAGCCGATCGAGTGCAATTACCGCGGCTATGACATCATCTCCTCGCCGCCACCCTCTTCCGGCGGCGTGATCATATGCGAGATCCTCAACGTCCTCGAAGGTTATCCGCTCTCCTATCTCGGCTACGCCTCGGCTGAAACCGTGCATGTGATGGTCGAGGCGATGCGCTACGCCTATGTCGACCGCAACGCGGCCCTCGGCGATCCCGATTTCGTCGATAATCCGGTCGAAAAACTGCTCGACAAGAGCTACGCCAAGGAGATCGCAGCAAAGATCGATCCCTACAAGGCCGGGACTTCGGCCAACCTGGAACCGCTCGGCGGCAAGGAAAGCAACGAGACGACCCACTATTCGATCATTGACGACGAGGGCAATGCGGTTGCCGTGACCTATACACTGAACGGCTCCTTCGGCGCAGCGGTCGTGGCACCCGGCACCGGCATTCTGCTCAACAACGAGATGGACGATTTCACCTCCAAGCCGGGTGTGCCGAACCTTTATGGCCTCGTTCAGGGCGAAGCCAACGCCATCGCTCCGAAGAAGACGCCGCTCTCCTCGATGAGCCCGACGATCGTCACCCGCGACGGCAAGCCCTTCATGGTGATCGGCAGCCCCGGCGGTTCGCGCATCATAACCATCACGCTGGAGGCGATTTTGAATGTCGTCGATTTTGGCATGGATATCAGCCAGGCAGTCAACGCACCGCGGCTTCATCACCAATGGCAGCCCGACAAGGTCTATCTCGAGCCCTATGCGCTCTCGCCGGATACGGAAAAGACGCTTGCGGCAATGGGCTATAGCTTCGACGGCGGCAACGACGCGCCGCTCTGGGGCCAGGCCGCTGGCATCCTCGTTGGCGGCAAAAGCCTTGCCGCCATCGAAAAGGGCGGCGGCGCTCGTTACAACGGCGCCATGGACGCCCGCGCGACAGAAGGCTCGGCGGGCGGCTATTGACGGTCGGCGAGCCGCCGGGCATTGCGCATGGTCATTCATGTCACGGTGACAAAGTCGCCGTTCACAAACCGTTTGCCCCGTCCTATGCATGAGCGACGCCGCAAGCAGGACGATTCTCGAATGGTCAGCATTGAAATGATTGTTGCCGCCCGCGCTCGACTGCGTGGTCGCGCGCGCCGCACGCCGCTTCTCTCCTCCCCCTTCCTGGACGAGATCGCCGGCCGGCGCCTGTTCGTGAAGGCGGAATGTCTGCAGCATTCGGGTTCCTTCAAGTTTCGCGGCGGCTGGTCTGCCGTCTCCGGGCTCGACCCGGCAGTACGCGCACGCGGCGTCATCGCCTTCTCCTCGGGCAATCATGCGCAGGGCGTCGCTCTTGCCGCCAAGCTGCACGGCGTGCCCGCCGTCATCATCATGCCGAGCGATGCGCCGAAGCTGAAGATCGCCAATACCCGCGCCTTTGGCGCCGAGGTCGTACTCTACGACCGCGCCAACGAGGATCGCGACGAAATCGGCGCCCGCCTCTCCGCCGAGCGCGGCCTGACGCTGATCAAACCTTTCGACGAACCGCTTGTCATCGCCGGTCAGGGCACGACTGGTCTCGAAATCTCCGAACAGGCGGAAGAAGAAGGTATAACGGAAGCCGAGGTGCTCGTTCCCTGCGGCGGCGGCGGACTGACGTCAGGCATCGCGCTCGCCCTCGAAGCCAGCGCCCCCGGCTTTCGCGTCCGTCCCTGCGAGCCCAGGGACTTCGACGATACCACCCGCTCGCTCGCCTCCGGCAGGATCGAACGCAACGCCTCGATGTCGGGTTCGATCTGCGATGCGATCATCACACCGGAGCCGGGCAGGATCACCTTCCCGATCTTGAAGCGCCTCGCCGGCGCCGGCATCGTCGTCACCGACGACGAGGCGCTGCGCGCCATTGCGCTGGCCTTCGTCAGATTGAAGATTGTCGTCGAGCCGGGCGGCGCCGTGGCGCTGGCTGCCGCCCTCTTCCACGGCGAGGCGCTGGAAAGCGATACCGTCGTCGCCGTCACCTCCGGCGGCAATGTGGATACCGACATCTTCGCTATGGCGTTGGAACGCTTCGGCTGAATAACAGGGCGGATTCATTGATCGGGGCCTGCGCTCGCAGAGGCAAGCGAGAGATCAGCCTGCCGTCCCGTGCAGCGCGCCATGCACGGACTGTAGAACCAGTTCGCCAAGCCGCGCCGCAGCTGGTTGCAGCTCAGCTTCGGCTCTATGCAGCACCAGGCCGAGCTTCGGCAGCTCAGGCAGGCCGATTGCCTCTGGCGCAAGCGCCCGGACCTTTGCCGGCAGGCCGATCGGCGTGCGGATGGTCAAACCGAGGCCCGCCGCCGTCGCTGCCCAGAGGCCGCCGAGACTGGGGCTGACGAATGCGAGCCGCCAGGAGATTCCCGCCGCGTCGAGCGCCTTGGTCGCCGCACTGCGCAACAGGCACGGCGCCTCCAGCGAGGCAAGCGGCATCGGCTCGCCGCTTGCCACATGCCAGCCGGGCTGTCCCTCGGCAGGCCCGATCCAGCACATCGGCACTTCGCCGATGCGCTCGCAATGCGCCGTCAATTTCCCGTCGCTCCAGGCGAGTGCCAAATCGAGCTTGCCTGAGGTGACCCGCTGGAGAAGTTCGGCATTGCGCACCACCCGCGCCTCGATGCGGACTTTCGGGTGGGCCCGCGCGAAACGGCCAAGCACCTCAGGCAACAAGCTCTCGCCGAAATCCTCCTGCAGACCCAGTCGCACCCAGCCTTCCAGCTCAATGCTGTGCACGGCCGCCGCCGCCTCGTCATTGAGCTCCAGCAACCGTCTGGCATAACCGAGCATCGTTTCGCCGGCATCGGTCAGCGCCAGCCCGCGACCCGCCTTGCGGAAGATTGGGGTGCCAGCCTGTTCCTCCAGCTTCTTCAGCTGCGCGCTGACCGCTGACGTCGAACGCCCAAGCTTTTCCGCCGCCTTGGCGAAATTGCCGAGCTCCATGCCGGTCGAAAAGGTCCGCAGCACATCGAGATCGAAGATCGTTCGCCGCATCGTATTGTTCCAAATTTTGGGATATTTGATCCATAAAATTCTGATTTTCAGCATCATCCTGTGCTGCGATGATGCTGTTGTCAAGGCCGCCGGACGGCCCGAACCATGGAGATCCCAATGCCCTTCGTTCGCGTCTCTCTTCGCAAAGGCAAGTCACAGGAATATCTCGCAGCGCTTGCCGACAACGTCCAGCGCGCACTGGTCGAGACCTTCGACGTGCCCGAAAACGACCGCTTCCAAGCCATCCATCAGCATGATGAGAATGAACTGATCTTCGACCGCAGCTATCTTGCCGGCCCTCGCTCGGACGATTTCGTCTATATCTCGGTCACGATCGGCCGGCCGCGAACGGGGGAGATGAAAGCAGCGCTGTATCGGCGGCTCGCCGAGCTGCTGACCCAATCGCCGGGCCTTCGGCCGGAAGACGTGATGATCGTCGTCAGCACCAGCGCGCCTGAGGACTGGTCCTTCGGCAACGGGATCGCCCAAATGACCGATCCAGACTGGCGGCTGCAGATAGCCGGAGGCCGGCAATGAGCGCTTCGAACCCGAAATCGATGACCGTCAGGCGACCTGGTAATGTGACCCGCTCGCCCGAAGGCGTGGCAACCGCGCCCTTCTGGGTTGAGATGCTGCTCGAAGGCACCGACGGCGAAAATACCGCGGTGCGTGCCACGCTCGATCCGGGCACCATCACCCGCTGGCACACCCATCCCAAGGGGCAGTTGCTCTATGTCCTTGTGGGACAGGGCCTGGCACAGAATGAGGGCGGCTCGGTTGAGGAATTGCGTGCCGGCGATGCGGTTTGGTTTGCGCCCGGCGAACGCCACTGGCATGGCGCCGCCGCTGACAGCCCGTTCACTTATATCAGCATCCAGCCGGCGGAAAATGGCAGCTTTGTCGAATGGCTGGATCCAGTGGAGGCACGGCCATGATCGCTATGCAATACAGCTTTACCCTGCCGGCCGATTACGACATGTCGATCATCGACCGCCGCATCCGCGACAAGGGGCCGTTGCTCGACGGCTTCCCCAATCTCGGCTTCAAAGCCTATCTCAGCGCCCGCATCAGCGAATTCGGCAGCCGCGACAACCTGTATGCGCCCTTCTACCTCTGGCGGAGGCCGGAACGCGCAGGCGACTTCCTCTGCGGCACGGGTTTCCAGGCGCTCACCAGTGCCTTCGGCTGGCCGCAGGTGAAGACCTGGATCGTGTGGGAGGCGCAAATCTCGCCCGATATCGCCGCTGCCGCCTTCGCAACCCGCAATATTCTGCAGACTGAAGCCCATGCACCGCTTGCCGATCTCCGGCGGGCCGAAATCGCAGAGGCCGAAGCCGATCTGGCGGCAGGCGCACTCGCCTCCGTCTCCGGCTTCGAACCGACGACTTGGACCCGCATACGCTTCAGCTTGTGGCGGGAGCCTCCCGAGATCGGCGATGACGCGCAGACCTACCGCGTCGGCCATATGTCCTTGGCCCGATGAGTTTAGGCGGTGGCCCGACGGTAAAAGGCAAGCGATCCCGCAAGGGCGAGCAGCGCGCCGCCGCATGCGCGTTCCAGCCATAAGGCGCCTGACGTTTTCAGGAAACGGACCGCCTGCGAGCCGAAGAAAGCGTAACCGAACATGATGATGAAATCGAGCACAGCGAAGACAAGGGCGAGCAGCAAATACTGCGCCGTCTGCGGCTGGGTGGGCTCGATGAACTGCGGCAGAAAGGCGGAGAAGAAGAGATATCCCTTCGGGTTCGTCGCCGCGACCATGAAACTCTTCAGCCCGATCGAAAAGGCCGATCTCATGACCGCCGCCTCATCGGGTTTCAGCGCCGCGTCGATCGTGCCCTTCGAGCGCAAGAGCATGATGCCGAGAAAGGTGAGATAGGCGGCACCCGCCCATTTCAGCATCGAGAACCAGAATTCCGATGCCGCAAGCAGCGCACCGAGTCCGACAGCCACAGCGCCAATCAGGACGAAATCCGAAAGAACCGCGCCGACCATGCCGGCGACCGCGCGGCGCAGCCCATGCCGAGAACCATTTGTCAACGCCAGCAGCACTGTCGGTCCTGGTGTGGCGATACCGACGAAGGAAACGGCCGCGAAAGCCAAAAGAGTGACGATATCCATGATGATCCCTCCAAACCCGAGGATCGAGACTTGCATGCGCCGCATCCCTTGGCAATGCCTGGTCACATGAACGAAAAAAGCCTGCCGCCCCTTTAGGAAGCAGGCTTCATCACAGATGCGATCGGATCAGACGCCGCTCTGGCCGTCCGAACCGATATAGGCGATGCGCAGCATGTTGGTGGCGCCCGGCGTGCCGAGCGGCACGCCGGCCGAGATGATGATGCGATCGCCCGGCTTGCCGAAACCTTCGTCGGCGACGATGCGGCAGGCGCGGTTGACCATGTCGTCGAGATCGGTCGCGTCATGGGTGACGACGCAATGCAGGCCCCAGACGATGGCAAGCCGGCGCGCAGTCTTGATGATCGGCGACAATGCCAGGATCGGCACCTGCGGGCGCTCGCGCGAGGCGCGGAGACCCGTCGTGCCCGACGAGGTGTAGCAGACGATCGCCGACAGCTTCAGCGTTTCGGCGATTTGACGGGCGGCAAGCGAGATCGCATCGGCGCCGGTTGCTTCCGGCTGGGCGCGCTGAGCATAGATGATGCCGGGATAATGCGGCTCGCGCTCGATGGCCGTGGCAATCGAGGCCATGGTCGAAACGGCTTCGACCGGATAGTCGCCCGAGGCCGATTCGGCCGAGAGCATGACGGCATCGGCGCCTTCGAAGACGGCGGTCGCGACGTCTGATACTTCGGCGCGTGTCGGCACCGGCGCTGAAATCATCGATTCCAGCATCTGCGTGGCGACGACAACCGGCTTGCCCGAACGGCGGCAGGCACGGATCAGCTGCTTCTGAATGCCTGGAACCGATTCGAGCGGCATTTCGACGCCGAGATCGCCGCGGGCGACCATCAGAGCGTCGGAAAGCTCGATGATCTCCTCGATGCGCTCGAGAGCCTGCGGTTTTTCGATCTTCGACATCAGGCCGACGCGGCCGCGGGCGATCTTGCGCACTTCGGCTAGGTCGTCTGGACGCTGGACGAAGGAAAGCGCCACCCAGTCGACATCGTCGGTGGCGAGCACGGCGTCGAGATCGGACCGGTCCTTGTCTGTCAGCGCACCGACGCCGAGCAACGTGTCGGGAAGGCTGACACCCTTGCGGTCGGAAATGCGCGTGCCGGAGATCACCGTCGTGACGATGCTCTTCCCGTCGCACTTGTCGGCGCGCAGGCAGAGCTTGCCGTCATCGATCAGCAGACGGTGGCCAGGCTGCACCGATTCCAGGATCTCGGGATGCGGCAGGTAGACGCGTGTGGCATCGCCGAGCGCTTCATTGTTGTCGAGCGTGAAGGTCTGGCCGGGTTTCAGATCGACCTTGCTGTCGACAAACTTGCCGACGCGCAGCTTCGGTCCCTGCAGGTCGGCGAGAATGCCGATCGGCCGGCCTGAACGCGCCTCGACCGAGCGGATGCGCTGGATGAGCGTTCGCATCAGGTCGTGGCTCGCATGGCTCATATTGATGCGGAAGACATCGGCACCGGCCTGGTGCAGCTTCTCGATCATCGATTCCTCGGCGGAGGCGGGCCCGAGGGTGGCGAGGATTTTAATTTTGCGATTACGCTTCATCAATTCTGACTTTCTTGCGTCCCTGGGGTGTCGGAGAGTTGAACCATCCAGCTGCCCTGGCGGCCCGTGTCATATTCCTTGAATCCCATCTTCTGGTAGCCCCGGGCATAACAATCCTGCACGCCCGAGATCTTGAATTCGTTTTCCGCCACGCACATCTGCACGTCCCCCGTCCACCGTCCTCCCCGGGCGGCGTCCTCTGCGTAGAGGTAATAATAACGCGACTGCAATTCTCCCTCGATCAGCGTGGCGCAAGTCGTTGCCGGCACCTGCCACCAGCCCTCCGTGATCCAGCCGTCTTTGGCTCTGTATCCGATCGCTACCCCAACCAGATTTTGCGTTCCGTTGCACACGCGAAAATCGGCGCGTGCGGCATCTGCGATGAAGAAGGGCATGGCGGCTGCAAGAGCAAACAGGGCGAGTCGGACCAGCGGTCCGGACCGCGTGAGGAAACTTGGCGCGGCTTGAATCAACACGGCTCCCAAATAGCTCCACGGTTATTCATATCCGTGCCTTCTTGCGCCGCCGCCATCCGAAAGTCAACGCAATGCTAATCGATTATATTCCCTTTGATAACGGTCCGCAAAGGTTCATATCCGCTGTCGCCGCCCGTCGCGCTTGAACCGGTCGCGGGCTCATGCAATCACTGGGCGCGACTGGGCAATGAGCAACGGCAATTCCTTCATGGACGACTTCCAATCCTTCGAAATTCTACCCGGAAAACATGACAAAGGCATGGTGATCCTCGCCGATCACGCAATGAACCGCCTTCCCGCCCGGTATGAAAGGCTCGGCCTGCCGGAGTCTGCCTTCGCCCGCCACATCGCCTATGACATCGGCATCGAAGGCCTGACGCGACAGCTTTCAGCGAGGCTCGGCATACCAGCCGTGCTCGGCGGCTTCTCGCGGCTGCTGATCGACCCGAACCGCGGAGAAGACGATCCGACGCTGATCATGAAGATCTCGGACGGCGCCGTCATCCCAGGCAATCACCCGATCACGCCGCAGGAGTGTATTTACCGGATCGAAGCCTTTCATCGCCCCTACCACGAGGCCGTGGCAGGCACGATCGACGCGGTGGCGAATAGCACAGGCAAGGCACCGCTGGTGCTATCGCTGCATTCTTTCACGCCGGCATGGAAGAGCATTCCCCGACCCTGGCACGCCGC
Source organism: Rhizobium sp. Nf11,1 (assembly GCF_050587665.1). Classification (NCBI taxonomy): domain Bacteria; kingdom Pseudomonadati; phylum Pseudomonadota; class Alphaproteobacteria; order Hyphomicrobiales; family Rhizobiaceae; genus Rhizobium; species Rhizobium sp. Nf11,1. The sequence continues at coordinate 143,488 of NZ_JBOBHU010000004.1, forward strand.
CGTTCTTTGGGACAGCGACCGGCGCGCCGTCGGCCCGCTGCTCGACAAGCTGCGCGCCGATCCCGATCTCGTCGTCGGCGACAACGAACCCTATGACGGCGCTTTGAAGGGCGATACCATGTACCGCCATTGTATGGTGACAGGAATCCCACATGCCCTGCTCGAAGTGCGTCAGGATTTGATCGCGGATGAAGCCGGCATATCGGCATGGGCCGAGCGCCTGGCGCCGGTTTTTGCAGCGATGAATGCGGATCCGGCCCTGCACGAATACGACGTCCATCCGTCGCGCACCGGCCCCTATTGAGGCCCACGGAATGAAAGGAGAGCGAGATGACAGCGCTCAGCAAGGAACAACAGACCGAATTCGAAGCCGCCGCCTTCCGTCGTCTGGTCAAGCATCTTCGTGACCGCAGCGACGTCCAGAACATCGATCTGATGAACCTGGCCGGTTTCTGCCGCAACTGCCTGTCGAACTGGTACCGCGAGGCCGCCGAGGCCGAAGGTGTTCCGGTCAGCCGGGACGAATCGCGTGAGATGATCTACGGCATGCCCTACGAGGACTGGAAGAACCTCCACCAGAAGGAGGCCTCGCCTGTGCAAAAGGCGGCATTTGAGCTGAACAAGCCACACAAATAGTCCGCTTGGCCTTTAACAGGCTTGACCGTGACGCCGCTTCGCGGCAGTCACGTGCATCCCGAATTGATCACCGAAAAATCAGGAGAACACGATGTCTGATGCTCATGGCGTCGCCCGCGATCAGCTTCGCGCTTTCATCGAGCGCATTGAACGGCTGGAAGAAGAAAAGAAGACCATCGCCGACGACATCAAGGACGTCTATGGCGAAGCCAAGGGAATGGGCTTCGATACCAAGATCCTGAAAAAGGTCGTGGCGCTGCGCAAGAAGGACGAGCAGGAGCGCATGGAGGAGGAAGCCATCCTCGACACCTATCTGCACGCGCTCGGCATGATCGAAGCGCCGCCGGAAGGCTGATTCGCCGACGTCGCTGCTTCGATAAAAGCCGTCGGACCTTCCGGCGGCTTTTCTTTTGCGCCGGATCTTGCTGGCACTCCAACTGTCCAGCCGATCGAATAGTCAGAAGAAAACCGCCGGATCGCTCCGGCGGTTTTCGGTCTGACGCGATCGGCAAGCTCAGTTCGTATTGAACTTACGCACTTCCATGAAGTTGACGGCGTTGCCGCTGAAACGGGCCGGGTCGACTGAGGCGGTCTTGACGTTGAAGCCCTCGGCATAGACAGCGGTCGGTTGGGCGCGCATCGTCTGGCTGACGAAGCGCGGCGCCTTGACCTGTTTGGACGCCATTTCGAGACGGGCATTGGTCAGCGCCCACTGCGAGATCATCTTCTGCGTCAGCTTCGGCTCGGTACGCACCGTCGCGCGGCTGGCATCGGCTGCGGCGGCTTCCTTCTGCGTCGGACGGCCGCCCTTGACCGGGAGGGGCTGCGGCGCGGGGCTCTCGGCAGCCGGGGCGTCGAAAGCATCGCCGAAGCTTGCCGACTTCGTCGCCGGCGCCAAGGCAGCGAGCTGCAATGACGGCTTTTCGGCGGGCGCCTTTTGCGGCATCGCGGCGGCGATTGCCTGCTCCACGCTCATTTGAGGCTCATGCGAGGCGACCTGGCTTTGCGTATCCTTGTTCTGCTGCTCGAGCGCGGCGGCGATGGCAGGAGACAGGCCGCCATCCTGATCGGCCTCGTCTGCCTCCGCTTCGGGATCGGCATCCGCCGCAGCAAGCAGATTTTCAGCAACGGCAGGGCGCTCGACCGGAGTGGGAACTGGCATTCCGTTCTGCATGTTCGGATCGATCGACGCGACCTCGGCGTCACCAGGCGCGCGACGCTGACCGAGAAGCGAGGGAACGGGAATGCTGTAGGCGCTGAGATCGGCGAATTGCTGTGGCTGGGCCTGATCGGCCGGAAGCGCCGCGACGAGGGCCTGCTGCGCGGCGTTACCCGAAGAGGGCGCCACCAGTGCGCTGGCCATTTCGCTGCCGGCCGGCTGGTTGCTGAAAGCCGGGCGAACCTGCGGCACCGGCGCGTTCAGGGCTGCGACTTCGGTCTGCTGCGGCTCGGCAGGAGCAGGCTCCGCCTTCGACGGCGTCGCCTTGGCGACAGCAACGGGAGCCGAATCGTCCGAATCATCTTCCTGTTCGTCAGCCCCGCCGCCAAACAGCGCCTCAAACAGCGTCTTATGCTTCGGCGCCGATTCGGAAGCACTGGCGATCTCGATCTGCGTGCCGCTGACGCGGCGCTTGTAGTCGGCCATCGCTTGCTGATAACCGGGCAGCGGCTTGCCGTCGGCCGGGATATGAATAGTGTTGCCGTTCGGGAAAAGCCGGACAAGCTCGTCGCGGCTCATACGCGGCCAGGCGCGAACGCCGCCGACATCCATGTGCACGAAGGGCGAACCGGATTTCGGATAAAAGCCGACGCCGCCGATCTGCATCTTCATTCCGATGGCCCTGAGCGTCGCAAGCTTGACGTCGGGAATGAAGAAGTCCATCGCCTTGCCGAGCATGTGCTGGCTTTTTTCGGCGACGCCGGAATTGCGCGAGCGGCCGCGCAGCATCTCGTTGGTTGCCGGCGAACGGAAACCGCAGACGACGTTGATGTAGTCCCGCGAACCGCTCTGGCGGTAGACTTCCCAGATCAGGTCGAACAGGCGCGGATCCATCTTGGTCGGCTGGTTCTTGCGCCAGTCGCGCAGGAACCGGTTCAGCTGCTCCAGACCCTTCGGGTCGAACTTGCCGTTACGCTTGTAGGTGATGACGGCTTTTTCGCCGGTATGGATGAAATAGAGCTTGAGGCTGCGGGTTTCGCCCGCTGCTTGAGAAGGCGTACCGACGAATACCGGCGAGGAAACCGCAAGCGCAAGAAGGGCGGCCGCCGCCGTCCTCACTGCCTTTCCGCAAATGTCGGCGCACAAAGAACGCCAGCTCAAGCGCGAAGGCTTGGAATTCCCATTCAGATTCGGCAACTCGATCCCCGTCAGACAGACAATGTCCCGTACTGTCCCAGATGACTGTCAAATGCGGTCACACGATGGCAAAAATGCCACACATGATCAACCTTTTCTTTACATAGTGAACGAGCCACTAACAAGTGGTTTATGATCAGTAACAAATCGTGGTTGCCCGAGTCTTAATAAATAGGGCCTAAGCCGCATCTTTCTGGGGATTATCGGGATCTATGCCGTAATCTTTGAGCTTGCGATAAAGTGTGGACCGGCCGATGCCAAGTTTGCGCGCCACTTGACTCATCTGCCCACGATAGAATTTGAGCGCGAATCGGATGAGCTCCTCCTCAACGTCGGCAAGTTTGCGCACGTCTCCGGAGGGATTGACACTGGCAATGGCGTTTTCGGAAGTCTCCGACAGGCGGTGATGCACCTCACCCGGCATCGGCGCCCGGTATTCCTCGCCATAGGCTTCATCCGGGTCGAGGCCGGTATTGTCGGCAACGAGCGCCAGGTGGTCAACCACTTCATATTCCGGAAGCTGGGCGGCGATCTGCGGGAAATCCGCCTCCGTCAGCTCCGGCCCTTCGGCGAGAACGACCGCACGGAAGATCGCATTTTCGAGCTGGCGGATATTGCCCGGCCAATCATAGGCGGTCAGCAGTGCCAGCGCGCCTGAATTGACGGTCATCCGGCGGCCGCTCTTCTGCTCGCTGGAGAAGCGGTCGGTAAAGACGCGCACCAGATGCGGGATGTCTTCCTTGCGCTTGCGCAGCGCCGGAATGGTAATCGGGAAGACGTTGAGGCGATAATAGAGGTCCTCGCGGAAATGGCCGTTCTTGACCTCTTCGATCAGGTCCTTGTTGGTCGCGGAGATCAGCCGGACATTGACCTTGTGCGCGGTGCGCGCGCCGACCGTCTCGATCTCGCCCTGCTGCACGGCCCGCAGGAGTTTCACCTGCACCTCGAGCGGCAGATCGCCGATCTCGTCGAGGAAGATGGTGCCGCCATCGGCTTCCATGAATTTGCCGATGTGACGTTCGGTCGCGCCGGTAAACGCGCCCTTCTCGTGGCCGAAGAGGATGCTTTCGACGAGGTTGTGCGGGATCGCCCCGCAATTGACGGTGACGAAAGGCTTGTTCGAGCGGTCGCCGCCGGACTGGATAGCGCGGGCCACCAACTCCTTGCCGACGCCGGATTCGCCTTCGAGCACGACCGGGATGTTCGATTGCGCCGCCCGCTGGGCGAGATCGATGACGCGGATCATCGCCGGGCTGGCCGAAACAATGTCGTCGAAGCCGACCGAGCCTGAGCGCGACCGGCGTCCGGCCCGAGCCTTCACCTCGCGCTGGTCTAGCTTCATCGCGTTGGAGATTGAGGTGGCGATGCGTTCGGGCGACACCGGCTTGACGACGAAATCGAAGGCGCCGGCACGCATCGCCTGCACCACGGTCTCGATGCCGCCCTGGCCCGTCTGGACGATGACCGGGATCTGCGTGCCGAATTCGTGAAGCGCGTCGAGAAACTCGAGGCCGGTCATCTCGGGCATCATCAGATCGAGCACGATGACATTGAAAAGGCCGCTGTCGCGTTTGACCATTTCCAGGCCGATGCGGCCGTTTTCGGCCTGGTGCACGACATGGCCGTGACGCTCGATTGCGTTCTTGAGCAGACGGCGTTGCACCGGGTCGTCCTCGACCACGAGGATTTGCCCTGCTCCCTTGAGCTCATTGTAACCGGTCATTGTCGCTCCACTTCATGCGAAACCATGAAGCGCACTCTGGCAGAAAGGCTTGAACATCCAGTTTTGAGAAATAATTGCATTTTAACGATTGCGAAGGCCCGATTTCGTGCCGAAGCGAGGCCTTTTATGCGCCGAAAGGCCCTTGATGCGGGGCCTTCTCGCGCTTATTCAAGCAGACCTGTCATAAAGTGGAGAGGAATTGCGCCCATGAAAATCGAGCCCCTGCACGCCGGGTTTTCTTTCTCGCCAGCAACGCCAGCCGGGGCGGCGGCCGATCCGGCGCTCGGCGACCTGCCGGTTTGGAAGCTGCAGGATCTTTATCCCTCCGCCACTTCCACCGCCTTCGTCGCCGACATGGAAAAGGCCGGCAAGGCCGCGATCGCTTTCGAAGAAAAGTGGAAGGGCAAACTCGCCGAAGCGGCAGCGAAGACCGGCACCGAAGGCATCGGCGCGGCGCTGAAGGAATATGAGGCGCTTGACGACATCATGGGCCGCCTCGGCTCCTTTGCCGGCCTCACTTATTTTTCCGACACCACCAATCCGGCAAACGGCAAGCTCTACGGCGACGTCCAGGCCAAAATCACCGAATTCTCGGGCCATCTCCTGTTCTTCGCGCTCGAGCTGAACCGGATCGACGACGCCGTGATCGACGCCTGCATGGCCAATGACCCCGATGCCGGCCATTATCGCCCCTGGCTGATCGACCTGCGCAAAGATAAGCCCTATCAGCTCGATGACAGGCTGGAGCAGCTCTTCCTCGAGAAGTCGATGACATCGGCCTCCGCCTTCAATCGCCTCTTCGATGAAACCATGGCGGAGCTTCGCTATGAGATCGATGGCGAGAAAGTGCCGCTCGAGGTGGCGCTGAACATGCTGCAGGAGAAGGATCCGGAAGTGCGCCGCAAGGCGGCCATGGCGCTCGCCGAAACCTTCAAGGCGAATATCCGCATCTTCACGCTGATCACCAATACGCTTGCCAAGGACAAGGATATCTCCGACCGCTGGCGCGGCTTCGAGGATATCGCCGACTCCAGGCATTTGGCAAACCGCGTCGGGCGAGAGGTTGTCGACGCCTTGGCCGCAGCCGTCCGCGAAGCCTATCCCCGCCTTTCGCACCGCTATTATAGAATGAAGGCGAAATGGCTCGGCATGGAGCAGATGAATTTCTGGGACCGCAACGCGCCCCTTCCGGAAACGTCGAGCGCCGTGATCTCCTGGTCCGACGCGAAGGACACGGTGCTATCGGCTTACGGCAATTTCGCCCCCGAGATGGCCGATATCGCCAGGCGCTTCTTCGACGAGCAATGGATCGATGCCCCGGTTCGCCCCGGCAAGGCGCCTGGCGCCTTCGCTCATCCGACGGTTCCCTCGGCACACCCTTACGTGCTCGTCAATTATATGGGCAAGCCGCGCGACGTCATGACGCTTGCCCATGAACTCGGCCACGGTGTCCATCAGGTTCTCGCCGGCGCGCAAGGCGCGTTGATGTGCCAGACGCCGCTGACGCTGGCCGAAACCGCGTCGGTCTTCGGCGAGATGCTGACCTTCCGCGCGCTCCTGGAAAAGACGACCGACAGGCGCGAGCGCAAGGCGATGCTTGCCCAGAAGGTCGAGGACATGATCAACACGGTCGTGCGCCAGATCGCCTTCTACGAATTCGAGCGCAAGCTGCACACCGCCCGCAAGGCAGGCGAACTCACCGCCGACGACATCGGCGAACTCTGGCTCTCCGTCCAGTCGGAAAGCCTCGGGCCGGCGATCAATATTTCAGAGGGTTACGAGACCTATTGGGCCTATATCCCCCACTTCATCCATTCGCCCTTCTATGTCTACGCCTATGCTTTCGGCGATTGCCTGGTCAATTCGCTGTACGCCGTTTACCAGAAGGCCGAGAAGGGCTTCCAGGAAAAGTATTTCGAACTGCTGAAGGCCGGCGGCACCAAGCATCATTCTGAACTCTTGAAGCCTTTCGGCCTCGACGCCACCGATCCGTCGTTCTGGAGCCAGGGCCTGTCGATGATCGAAGGGCTGATTGATGAGTTGGAAGCATTAGATAAGGGGTGAATTCTCGTCGCCAGGAGCGGAGAGGCAGCAATGAGTCTCTTCTCCCCTCGGGGGAGAAGGTGCCGGCAGGCGGATGAGGGGGCGACATAGCAGAAGCTGTCCTTCGCATCTGCTCAGGACGTCGCTCCGCCCCCTCATCTGCCCTTCGGGTATCTTCTCCCCATAGGGAGAAGAGGGAAGTATCTCACCCTCCCCATCTCACCTCGAGCAATGGAGAGCAGAACAAATTGAAAGTGTCGCGTGGCCGACCAACCCTATATCCTTTTTCGCGACGACACGACCGACGAGGTGATGCTTTTCGCCAAGCCGGCTGAGATCATCGTCGCTCGGACTCGCAGCGAATTCTTCGCCGGCCTTGTCCGCATGGAAGAGGCCAAGGCCGAGGGCAAATGGCTTGCGGGCTACATGGCCTACGAGGCCGGATATCTCTTCGAAGAAAAACTCGCTGCCTTCGCCGGAGAAGGTCGCGAAACGCCGCTCCTCTGTTTCGGCGTATTCGATGCTCCGCAGCCGGACACACACCCGCTCGCCCAGCCGAAACAGCGTCTCGAAAACGAGGAATTCCTCACCGCACCGAAGGCCGCCTGGGATTTCCCTATATATAAAGAGCGTTTCAACCGCCTTCACCAGCACCTGCGGCTCGGCGACGCCTATCAGGCGAACCTCACCATGCCGATCGAAGCCCGCTGGAGCGGCGATCCGCGCGCCGCCTTCTGGTCGCTAATCGAACGTCAGCCGGTGAAATACGGTGCGCTGGTCGATCTCGGCGGTCCGGTCATCCTGTCGCGTTCACCTGAACTGTTTTTTCGCACCGACGAAGAGGGCTGGATCGAGACCCATCCGATGAAAGGCACGGCAAAGCGTGGCACGACTGCCGCCGAGGATGCCGAAATCATCGCGGCCATGCGGGCAGATATCAAGACGCAGGCCGAAAACCGCATGATCGTCGATCTCCTGCGCAACGACATCTCCCGCATCACCGAGGTCGGCACGCTCGATGTACCGAAGCTCTTCGACGTGGAGACCTATCCGACCGTCCACCAGATGGTCAGCCATGTGCAGGCAAAGCTGCGACCCGGCCTATCAATCCGCGATATTTTTGCCGCCCTCTTCCCCTGCGGATCGATCACCGGAGCGCCGAAGATACGGGCGATGGAAATCCTCCACGCGCTCGAAGATAGTCCCCGCGACGCCTATTGCGGTGCGATCGGCATGATCTCGCCGACCGGCGCCATGCGTTTTTCCGTCGCCATCCGCACCGTCACGCTTTTTGGCGGCGGCAGGGCGGTCTTCAATGTCGGCGGCGGCATCGTCTTCGATTCCACCGCCGAGGCGGAATATGAGGAATGCCTGCTCAAGGCCCGCTTCGCCGTTGGCGACCAGTGGATCGCGCGATGACCGATTTCTCGCTGATCGAGACACTGCGCTGGCAGCCTGGGGAAGGCTTCATCCGCCTGCGCCTGCATCTCGCCCGGCTTTCCCGCTCCGCCCGCCGCCTCGGCTTTCCGCAGCCGCTCGGCGCGGCGGCGAAGCTCGATAAAGCCGTCAGTGAGGCAAAGGGCCCGCTGCGCATCCGCATGACCTTCGACGCACAAGGCCGCATCGAGGTGACGAGCGCGCCCTTCGTCCCGTTGGCGCCTGATACAGTCTGGACCGCCCGCCTCGCCGCAACGCGCCTCGATTCCGCCGACCGGCTGCTGCGGGTCAAAACCACGCGACGCGCCGTCTACGAAACCGCGCGCTCCGAATATGCTCAAGCGGAAGCCGACGAAGTCATCCTCTTGAACGAACACGACGAGGTCTGCGAGGGCACCATCACCTCCATCTTTCTCGACGACGGAAGCGGCATTTTACGCACTCCGCCGATCTCCTGCGGCCTGCTCGCCGGCGTGCTGCGCACCGAACTCATCTGCGCGCGCAAGGCCCGCGTCGGTCGCTTGAGCCTCGCTGATCTCGATGCCGGCACGCTCTATGTCGGCAACTCGCTGCGTGGACTGATCCGCGCAAACCTCCTCAGGAATTGACCATGTTCATCCTCTCCCTCACCTATCGCAAATCCAACGACGATGCCGACATTCACATGGAGCCGCACATGGCCTGGGTGAAGGAGGGTTACGCTAAAGGCTGGTTCCTCGCCTCCGGCCGCAAGGTGCCGCGCACCGGCGGCGCGATCCTCGCCATTGGCGACCGTGCCGCAATCGAAGCCTATGTCGCCGCCGACCCCTTCACCGTCCACGGCGTCGCCGAATACGAAATCACCGAACTTGCGATAACGACGACGGTCGAAGGATTGGAAATCCTGAAGCGGTGATTTTCGGTCAGGGCATCTTGTCGCGCCGATATTTGGCCTTTCCCCGTCAACGCTCTTTATTGTGACGGCGTTTTGTGGTTAGAGCCGGTCACTTCGCAATTTCTGCGGCAATCTCACAAGAATTCTTCAGGCTGAGCGCCTTCGTCCCCTTCCACAGGAGAAAAGAATGACGGAACAGAACTATCCGGTATATGCCGAAATTACCGGTCCGATCGTGATGATCGGCTTTGGCTCCATCGGCCGCGGCACCCTGCCCCTGATCGAGCGCCACTTCAAATTCGACAAGAGCCGGATGGTCGTCATCGACCCGCGTGAAGAGCCCTCCGATATGGAGATCCTGAAGAAGCACGGCGTTCGCCACATCAAGGAATATGTTACCAAGGACAATTACAAGGAGCTGCTGAAGCCCCTGCTGACGAAAGGCGAAGGCCAGGGCTTCTGCGTCAACCTCTCGGTCGACACCTCCTCGCTCGACATCATCAAGCTCTGCCGCAAGCTCGACGTTCTTTATATCGATACGGTCGTCGAGCCCTGGCTTGGCTTCTATTTCGACAAGGGCATGAGCAATGCCGACCGCACCAACTATGCGCTGCGCGAGACGGTGCGCAAGGAAAAGGCGAAAAACCCCGGCGGCGCCACCGCCGTCTCCACCTGCGGCGCCAATCCGGGCATGGTCTCCTGGTTCGTCAAGCAGGCGCTCGTCAACCTCGCCAATGATACCGGTGTTAAATTCGAGGAACCGGACCAGCACGATCGCGAAGGCTGGGCCAAACTGATGAAGAAAGTCGGCGTCAAGGGCGTCCACATCGCCGAGCGCGACACCCAGCGCACCAAACATCCGAAGCCGCTCAACGTCTTCTGGAACACCTGGTCCGTCGAAGGCTTCATCTCCGAAGGCATGCAGCCGGCCGAACTCGGCTGGGGCACGCACGAGCAGTGGATGCCGAAGAACGCCAAGAAGCACAAGAAGGGCAACAAGGCGGCGATCTACCTGGAGCAGCCGGGCGCCAACACCCGCGTGCGCACCTGGTGCCCGACCCCCGGCCCGCAATACGGCTTCCTCGTCACCCACAACGAATCGATCTCGATCGCCGATTACTTCACGGTCCGCGACAAGGACGGCGAAGTCACCTTCCGTCCGACCTGCCATTATGCCTACCATCCGGCCAACGACGCCGTGCTCTCGCTGCATGAGATGTTCGGCAACGGCGGCACCCCGCAGCCGGTCCACCACGTTCTCGACGAGGACGAGCTCGAGGACGGCATCGACGAACTCGGCGTCCTGCTCTACGGTCATGAGAAGAATGCCTACTGGTATGGTTCGCGCCTGTCGCTGGAAGAAACCCGCCGCATCGCGCCTTACCAGAACGCCACCGGCCTGCAGGTGACCTCCGCCGTTCTCGCCGGCATGGTCTGGGCGCTGGAAAACCCTAAGGCCGGCATCGTCGAAGCCGACGAGATCGATTACAAGCGCTGCCTCGACGTGCAGATGCCCTATCTCGGCCCGGTCGAAGGCCACTATACCGACTGGACGCCACTCGACGGCCGTCCCGGTCTGTTTCCTGAGGATATCGACACCAAGGATCCCTGGCAGTTCAGGAACATCCTCGTTCGCTGACATTGTCAGTGCAACTTTGAAGATGCCCGCCGCGAGGCGGGCATTTTTGTAACGCTGGCTGTATAAATGCCGCCCCCACTGCTCCAAGCCTTGCCATCATGGCAGACGCACGCCATGTTTTGCCCGAACTTGGCGGGTGACCGCCACGCCGATTCGCCGGGAGAAGCCTTATGAAAATCAGAACTGGTCTCGTTCTTGTCGGTGCAGCGGCCGCTCTTGCCGCCTGCGTTTCATCAGGACCGCAACAGCGACCGATCGCGGTCGCGCCGCCTGCAACAAACTCTGTTGAAGGCGAATGGACGGATGCCAACGGCTTGACCTCCGCCTTCACGAATGGACAATTCGTAACCCGCACCAGCGACGGAACGAACACGCAGATGGCGTCGGGAACATATACAACCACCCCCGACGGAATCATTCAGATAAACCTTTACTCGAATGTTAAGCGGACGTCTTCGCTTGTTAATTGCGCTTTGAGCGGCACGAGTCAGCTGAATTGTACGACTGCAACGAATTCGCAGTTCACGCTTACACGTCGTTTGTAACGCTTCAACATGGCCCTGCGAAAGCTCCCACTCGGGAGCTTTTTTGTTTTGCGGCCTCTTGGAAAGCGCCGCAGCAAACCCAGCTTCCCTCTTGCGACTATGCGTCGTTTGTTGAAACATCGGCACGCGGGATACCGCCTGACACTACGATAGGGATCGGCGAGGATCAGGGGGATCTCTCGCCTCAATCAGGAGAACAGGGATGACGAAGTCTTTCAGCTTCGGTCTTTTGACCGCGTCCATGCTGGCGCTGAGCGCGGGCGCCGCCTTTGCCGATTACGAACTCAATATTCTTCACATCAACGATTTCCATTCACGCATCGAATCGATCAACAAATTCGATTCCACCTGCTCGGCCGAGGAGGAAGGCAAGAAGGAATGCTTCGGCGGCGCCGCCCGCCTGAAGACTGCGATCGACCAGCGCCGCCAGGCGCTGTCGGGCAAGAATGTCCTTCTCCTGAATGCCGGCGACAATTTCCAGGGCTCGCTCTTTTACACCACCTACAAGGGCGCGGCCGAAGCCGAATTTTTGAATCTGATGAAGTTCGACGCCATGACCGTCGGCAATCATGAATTCGACGACAGCGAGGATGGGCTTGCGACCTTCCTCGACAAGGTGCAATTTCCCGTCGTGACCGCGAACGTCAAGGCGAGTGCCGTCTCAAAGCTCGGCGATCGCATCAAGCCCTCGCTGGTGCTCGATGTCGGCGGCCAGAAGATCGGCATCGTCGGCGCCGTCACCAATGATACGCCGGAGCTCTCCTCGCCCGGCCCGAATGTCACGATCGAAGATGACGTTCAGACGATCACATCAGCCGTGCAGGACCTGAAAAGCCAGGGGGTCAACAAGATCATCGCGCTGACCCATGTCGGCTATCCCCGCGACCTAGCGTTCATCGCCAAGATCCCGGACGTTGATGTCGTGGTCGGCGGCCACTCCCACAGCCTGCTTTCCAATACCGATCCGAAGGCCGAAGGCCCGTATCCGACGATGGTCGACAACCCCGGTGGCTATAAGGTGCCGGTCGTTCAGGCCGCCTCTTACAGCAAGTATCTCGGCGACATCGTTGTCAACTTCGACGACAATGGCGTCGTCAAGGATGCCAAGGGCGATCCAATCCTGATCGACTCGTCCTTTACACCCGATCCGGCCGTCGTCACCCGCGTCGCCGAACTGGCAAAACCGATCGAAGAACTGCGCAAAAAGGTGATCGGCTCCTCCGAAGGTCCTATCGAGGGCGACCGCAAGGTCTGCCGCGTCAAGGAATGCTCGATGGGCAATCTGGTGGCCGACGCCATGCTTGACCGTACGAGGAACCAGGGCGTCACCATCGCCGTTCAGAATGGCGGCGGCCTGCGTGCGTCTATCGACGGCGGCGATGTCACGCAGGGCGAAGTCATCACCGTCCTGCCTTTCCAGAACACCCTCGCCACTTTTGAAGCCACTGGCGCGGAAGTCGTCAAGGCGCTTGAGAACGGCGTCAGCCAAATCGATCAGGGCGCCGGCCGGTTCCCGCAGGTCGCCGGCCTGAAGTTCTCGTTCGACCAGTCGAAGCCTGTCGGCAGCCGCGTCAGCGATGTTCAGGTGAAGGACGGCGACAGCTTCGTGCCGATCGATCCGGCCAAGACCTACAAGATCGCCACCAACAACTTCATGCGGGCTGGCGGGGATGGCTATTCGATCTTCAAGGAGGGCAAAAATGCTTACGATTACGGCCCGGATCTCGCCGACGTGACTGCCGACTACGTGGCCGCGCATTCGCCCTATAAGCCCTATACCGATGGCCGTATCAACGAGGTGGCGCAGGCCGCGCCCGCACCCTCCGCGGAACCGGCGCCCGCCGCTCCGGCACCCGCGGCCCCTGCGCCTGCAGCTCCCGCTCCATCTGCCGAACCGAGCCCGGCTCCGGCAACGCCCGCTCCCGCAGAACCGGCGCCAGCACCTTCTGCACAGGCTCCCGCTGCAGAGCCCGCACCTGCCCCGACCGCCGCTCCCGCATCCGCCACGCCGTCCACCCACGTCATCGCCGAGGGCGACACATTCTGGGATCTCGCCGAGACCTTCTATGGCGATGGTACGCTGTGGCGGAAGCTTTCGGATGCCAATGGCAAGCCCAACCCACGTCATCTGACGGTCGGCAAGGAGATCCAGGTTCCCGCAAAGTAAGACGATTTGTCTCGACACCATCGGCCGGCCCGGGGTTTCCCGGGTCGGCTTTTCTTTCTATAGGGTGAACCATGTTCTCGAGGCTGCGTATCAGCCGACGAGACAACGACCGTTGGGGCCAGAATGACAGCAGATATTTCACTCCGTCCGGCAGATCATCCAGCCATCAAATCAGGCAAGATCGGCGTCCTGCTGGTCAATCTCGGCACGCCCGACGGCACCGACTACACCTCAATGCGCCGCTATCTCAAGGAGTTCCTGACCGATCGCCGCGTCATCGAATGGTCTCGCTGGAAGTGGTATCCGATCCTCTTTGGCATCGTGCTCAACACCCGTCCACAGAAAGTCGGCAAGGCCTATCAGTTAATCTGGAACAAGGAGAAAAACGAAAGTTATCTCCGCACCTACACGCGCAACCAGTCGGAACTAATGACCGAGCGCCTGCGGGATCTCGAAAATGTCAAGGTCGACTGGGCGATGCGCTACGGCACGCCGTCGATCGCTTCGCGCATCGACGCGCTGAAGCAAGAAGGCTGCGATCGTATTGTGCTTTTCCCGCTTTATCCGCAATATGCGGCGGCGACGACCGCGACGGTCAACGACAAGGCCTTCCAGCAGCTGTTCACCATGCGCTGGCAGCCGGCGCTGCGCACCGTGCCCGACTATCATGACGACGAGACCTATATCGAGGCGCTCGCCCAATCCGTCGAAAAGCACCTTTCGACGCTCGACTGGAAGCCGGAAATGCTGCTCGCCTCCTTCCACGGCATTCCGATGTCCTATTTCAAACAGGGCGATCCTTATTACTGCCAATGCCAGAAGACCGGCCGGCTGCTGCGCGAGCGCCTCGGGCTGACCAAGGAAAACTTCATGGTCACCTTCCAGTCCCGATTCGGGCCGGAGGAATGGTTGCAGCCCTATACCGACAAGGCCGTGGAGAAGCTCGCTCAGGACGGCGTCAAGCGCATCGCCGTCATCAATCCCGGCTTCGTCTCCGACTGTCTGGAAACGCTCGAGGAGATCGCCGAACAGGCCGCCCACTCATTCCATGAGAATGGTGGCGAGAAGTTCGCGCATATCCCCTGCCTCAACGACAGCGAGGACGGCATGACGGTGCTGGAAAAGGTCGTTCGCCGCGAGTTGCAGGGCTGGGTCTGAGAGACTCTCGACAGAAAGCTGGGGCCGGACAAGTCGCCGGTAACAGTCGGGTGACGTAGCCGAGGCGGAACCTCCTTCTCACTTGGAGTCGGGCGGTTGCGCCCTCATTTCTTCCTCGCAAATAACGTGCTAACTCACCACATCAGTTGGGCAGGCGCGCATGCGCCGATGGGAGGAATTTTTCATGCTGTTCGGCGGCTTCGACATCGTCGTGATCGTGCTGGTCATCTTCGTCATTTTGGTGCTCTTTGCCGGGATCAAGACCGTACCGCAGGGCTATCGCTACACCATCGAGCGCTTCGGCCGTTATACCCGCACGCTGGAGCCGGGCCTCAACCTCATCACTCCCTTCATCGAGCGCGTCGGAGCGCGAATGAACGTGATGGAGCAGGTACTGAATGTGCCGACCCAGGAAGTGATTACCAAAGACAATGCCTCGGTCTCAGCCGATGCCGTCGCCTTCTTTCAGGTTCTGAATGCTGCCCAGGCCGCCTACCAGGTTTCCCACCTCGAAAATGCCATCCTCAATCTCACCATGACCAACATCCGCTCGGTCATGGGCTCCATGGATCTCGACGAACTGCTTTCCAACCGCGACGCGATCAATGACCGGCTGCTGCGCGTCGTCGATGAGGCGGTGCAGCCCTGGGGCATTAAGGTCACCCGCGTCGAAATCAAGGACATCCAGCCGCCGCGCGACCTCGTCGATGCGATGGCCCGCCAGATGAAGGCCGAGCGCGAGAAGCGCGCCCAGGTACTGGAAGCCGAAGGAGCGCGCAACGCGCAGATCCTCAGGGCCGAGGGCGCCAAGCAATCCGCCATTTTGCAGGCAGAAGGCCAGCGCGAAGCCGCCTTCCGCAACGCCGAAGCCCGCGAGCGACTGGCCGAGGCCGAAGCCAAGGCGACGAAGATGGTCTCCGAAGCGATTGCCGCCGGTGATGTTCAGGCGATCAACTATTTCGTCGCCCAGAAATACACCGAAGCGCTCGCCTCGGTCGGCTCGGCGCCCAATTCCAAGATCGTGCTGATGC
This sequence comes from Rhizobium sp. Nf11,1, assembly GCF_050587665.1. Classification (NCBI taxonomy): domain Bacteria; kingdom Pseudomonadati; phylum Pseudomonadota; class Alphaproteobacteria; order Hyphomicrobiales; family Rhizobiaceae; genus Rhizobium; species Rhizobium sp. Nf11,1. Next base: position 159,097 of record NZ_JBOBHU010000004.1, read on the forward strand.
CGATGGAAGCCTCTTCCATCCTGAGCTCGCTCGGCGGCATCGGCGCCATCGCCCGCGAAGTCTTCGGGGACGCCGGCAATCCGCCGCCGCCTTCCCCGCCGCGTCCGCGTCCCGCGCCGATCCGCTCTACGCCGCCGATCAATCCGCCTGCCCCCAATCCCTTCAATCCGGATCAGGAGCGATAAGCCATGCTGGCGAAGATCATCGCCGAACTCGGTCCATGGAACTGGTGGGTTGCGGGCCTCGTGCTGCTCGCCGCCGAAATGATCGTGCCCGGTTTCTTCCTCGTCTGGATCGGCCTCGCGGCCTTGATCGTCGGCGCACTGTCGCTGCTTTTCTGGGACAGCGCCTTCTGGGTCTGGGAACTGCAAGCGATCCTTTTTGCGGTTCTGGCCGTCGCCACGACCTTTGCCGGCCGCCGGCTGACGCTGAGCAGCGCCGAGACCGACGAGCCCTTCCTCAATCAGCGCGGCGCAAGCCTTGTCGGACGCACCGCCACGCTGCAGGAGCCGATCCGCGAGGGCCGCGGCCGCATCCGCCTCGACGATACGCTATGGCAGGTAATGGGGCCCGATTTGCCCGTAGGAACACAGGTGAAGGTCATCTCATGTCATGGCCGCGACCTGCGGGTCGAACCGGTCTGATCAGGCGACGCCGATCCGCAGCAGGTCATGGAAGTGCACCAGCCCGATCGGCCTGATATCCTCATCGATGACGATCAGGGCGCCGATGTGGTGCTGGTTGAGCAGCGCCAGAGCCGCCGTCGCCAGCACTGTGGGTTTCACCGTCTTCGGCGTCGTCGTCATGATGTCGTCGACGGCAAGCTCAGCAAGATTGCGGCTCAGGTTCCGAGCCATGTCGCCTTCGGTGACGATGCCGCAGAGCCGCCCATCCTCGTCAAGCACGCCGACGCAGCCGAAATGCTTGCGCGACAGCACCGTGATCGCCTCCGGCATCGGCGTGCCTTTGGCAACGAGCGGCACCTTCTCGCCGGTATGCATGATATCGGCGACATGCATCAGGCTCGCACCCAGCTTGCCGCCGGGATGAAAAACGTGGAAATCGGTGGCGGAAAAGCCCCGCGCCTCCAGGAGTGCGACCGCCAAGGCGTCGCCGAGTGCAAGCTGCATCAGCGTCGAGGTCGTCGGCGCCAGCCCGTTGGGGCAGGCTTCCTGTTCATTCGGGACCAGAAGCACGATATCGGCGGCCGTCGCAAGCGAGGAAGCTTCGCTGCAGGTGATCGCGATCAAGGGGATCGAGAAGCGCCGCGTGAAGGAAATGATACTCTTGAGCTCGGCGCTCTCGCCGCCTTTGGAAATCGCCAAGACGACGTCATCGCGCGCGATCATGCCGAGATCGCCATGATTGGCTTCGGCCGCATGCACGAAAAAGGCGGGGGTGCCGGTCGAGGCGAATGTCGCCGCGAGCTTGGTACCGATATGGCCGCTCTTGCCGACGCCGGTAACGATGACCCGGCCGGAGATGTCGCCGATGATTTCGACGGCGCGGGTGAAAGGGCCGGCCAGTCCGTTGTCAAAGGCCCGTTCGAGCGCTTCAAGACCGCGTTTCTCGGTCTCTATCGTGCGTTTTGCCGATTCGAGCACGCTGTTTTCAACGAGTTTGATCGCTCTTCTGTTCATGGAGATGCGTTAGACCTTTTCACTTTCCAAGTCCACCCCGCACCATTTCCGAATTGTGAACAGCGCCCGCCGGCGACAACGAATGATTAACCACAAGGCTTTACCTTTGAGTAAGAACCGAAAGCATGTCAGGCGAGTGAATGGGCCAACCAAAACAGACGAGCAGTGTGACGCCGCTCCGCGCGATGAGGCGTGTCGTCTGCTTTACTGCGTTCGGCACACTGCTGTTCGGCCAGACTGCAGCACTCGCACAGTCCGCCTCACAGCAGCCTGTCGCTAGCCGCTCCGCCAGCCCGGACAATCGCACTACGAACAATGCCGCAGCCGGTTTCGATGACGAAATCAGCGTTTCTACCACTCCTGTGGCAACGGGTGCGGCGGGAGATCCGGACGATACCCAGCAGAGGCCCGCCATACCGGACGCGCAATCCGGTGACGAAATTACCGGCTCCATCCTCGATGAGGACATGCGCCGACTGAACACCCGTGAAGCGCGGATCGACGAGACGCCGCCGATCCGCAGGGCTGGCGAAAATGCCTCGACGGCAGAAACACCCGGTATTCCGATCGGCACTTTCGTGCTCCGCCCGAGCGTGACCCAAAGCATCAACACCGAGACCACCAAGGACGGCAATACCAGGCAGCGGCGCGCTTTCCTCGAAACGGACGCAGCCGCGACGCTCACCTCCGACTGGGGACGGCACCAGCTGACCGTGACCTCGGAAGGCGCCTGGCAGAGGAATATCAGCGGTGAAGGCGAGGAGCAGCCGTCCTTCAAGGTCAACGGCGATCTCCGGCTGGACCTTCCCGACGACACGGTCGCGCATCTCACGGCCGGCTATAATTTCTACCGCGAGGATACGGACGATCCCGACGCCATCGCCGATGCCACACAGCAGTCCGACGTGCAGGAGTTCACCGCCGGCGCCTCCGTCCAGCGCGATTTCGGCATCCTGCGCGGCACGACGGCGCTCGCCCTGAACCGTTCGATCTATTCCGACGCCACGCTTGCGAACGGCACGACCGTGGCGTTGAGCGATCGCAATCAGACGACCGGTACGCTGCGCGGTCGCGTCGGCTACGAGCTGTCGCCGGCGCTCATCCCATTCATCGAGGCCACGATCGGCCGTACGATCTATGACGAGACGCGCGATTCCGCGGGTTACGAGCGCTCAGGCCATAGTTATGGCGCCAAAGCCGGCGTTGAGGTCGACCTCGGCGAAAAGCTGAAGGGTGAAGTCGGCGTCGGCTACGAAAGGGCGGATTTCGAAGACAGCCGGCTGGCCTCGATCGATACGGCCACGCTCGATGCGAGCCTGCTCTGGTCACCGATCCGCGGCACCGACGTCAATCTCGACCTGCAGACGAGCATCCAGCCCTCGACCACCGCTGGCGAGAGCGGCTACGTCTCGCATGCGCTGACGACGACCGTCACCCACCAGCTGCGCGACAATCTGGTCGGAACCATGATCGGCGGCGTCATATGGCGCGATTATCCCACTGACAGCACCATCAACGACGAGCTCGTCTATACCGCGGCGACCGGACTGACCTGGAACATCAACCGTTATCTCGATCTGACCAGCACGCTCGGCTACGAGCTGACGACGCGCAAGGACGGCGACGACTCGCGGCAATGGCGCGCGGGGGTCGGCCTCAAGCTGAAAAGATAAACGCCGCGCTTCGATGGAAGGCGCGGCGTTTATCAATGACAAGTCTGAGTGAAGCCTTACTTCAGCCCGGCAAGCAATTCCTTGAAGCCGCCTTCGACGGATGGACGGATGTCAGCACGTTCGAGGGCGTAGGCGACGTTCGCCAGGATGAAGCCGTCCTTGGCGCCGCAGTCGTAGGTCGTGCCGCGGAAATGGTAGCCGGCGAAATCCTGTTCCTTCAGTAGCTTCAGCATGCCGTCGGTGAGCTGGATCTCGTTGCCGGCGCCACGTTCCTGAGTTTCGAGGATCTTAAAGATCTCCGGTTGCAGGATGTAGCGGCCGTTGATGAAGAAGTTGGACGGCGCCGTTCCCTTGGCAGGTTTTTCCACCATGCCGGTAATGCGGAAGCCTTCGCCGATCGCTTCGCCGACGCCGACGATGCCGTATTTATGAGCCTGATCGGGCGCACATTCCTCGACGGCGATGATATTGCCGCCGCTCTGGCCGTAGAGATCGATCATCCCCTTCATGCAGCCCTTGTCGCCCTTCATGATCATATCCGGCAGCAGCAGCGCAAAAGGTTCGTCGCCGACGATTTCGCGGGCGCACCAGACGGCGTGACCGAGGCCGAGCGGTTCCTGCTGACGGGTGAAGCTTACCGTTCCTGCCTTCGGTAGTTGCTCGGCAAGAAGGGTAATTTCCGCTTCCTTGGCGCGCTCGCGCAGCGTCTGTTCCAGCTCGAAATGGATGTCGAAGTAGTCTTCGATAATGTGCTTGTTGCGTCCGGTAACGAAGACCAGATGCTCGATTCCGGCTTCGAGCGCCTCATCGACGACATATTGAATGATAGGCTTGTCGACAACGGTCAACATCTCCTTCGGAACAGCCTTCGTTGCCGGCAGGAACCGCGTTCCCAACCCTGCCACCGGAAAAACTGCCTTACGAACTTTATTGTGATGCGCCACACAGGCCTCCTGCTTTGACTAAATCGCCTTTTAAATAAAGCCGTTCATGTCTGACTAGTATAGAATTGCTACTGTTTTGCAATGGTGACCGCCGCGGGCCGCCATGGTAAAGAATTTGTTGACTCCGTTCCTGTAGTCTCGGGTCTGGGCGGACATGATGCCCCCTGCTGCACCGAAAACTGAAGATGACGGATACGACTGTCGATGATCCAGAATCACAAAAACTCCCTTCGTGGCCTTGCTCTCGCCCTCGTTGTCGCCGCCCAGGTGGGGCTGGCCCCCGACAACGCGAAAGCCGATTCCCGGTTCCAGAAATGGATCGCGGACTTTTACCAAACAGCCGCTGAGAGTGGCATCAGTAAGGCAACTTATCAAAAGGCCTTTTCCGGGGTGAGCGAACCCGACCCGACCGTGCTCGAAAAGGCGGCCTATCAACCGGAATTCACCTCGAAGATCTGGGATTACATTGATTCCCGCGTTAACCCCTACACCGTCAGGATCGGCCGCGAGATGGCCGTCAAGCATGCGCGGACGCTCAATGCGATCGAGCAGCGCTTCGGCGTCGACAAGACCATTCTGCTCGCGATCTGGTCGATGGAATCGAATTACGGCGCGATCCTCGACAAGGACGACCGACTGCACTATGTGCCGCGCGCACTGGCAACCCTTGCCTATGCCGATCCGAGCCGCGCCAAATTCGCCAAGAAGCAGCTGGTTGCCGCGCTGAAGATCCTCCAGAACGGCGATGTGCCGGCACGTCAGATGACCGGCTCCTGGGCGGGCGCCATGGGCCACACTCAGTTCATCCCGACAAGCTATCTGCTCTACGCTGTCGATGCCGACGGCAACGGCCATCGCGATATCTGGAATTCGGTGCCGGACGCGCTGGCGACCTCGGCCAATCTCCTGATGAAGAACGGCTGGGATACTGGCAAGACCTGGGGCTACGAGGTCGTCGTCCCCGCGGCAGCCGCCAAGCAGATCGGCAAGACCCATACGCTCGCTCAATGGGCGGAGCTCGGCCTGAAACGGCCGAATGGGAAGGCCTTCCGCGACGGCGGCACCAAAGCCGTATTGAAAATGCCGGCCGGAGCCGGCGGCCCCGGCTTTCTGATGACGGCAAACTTCTTCACCATCAAGAACTATAATGCGTCGGACAGCTATGCGCTTGCCGTCGGCCTGCTGGCCGACCAGATCGCCGGCTATGGCGGCATGCAGCAGCGCTGGCCGCGTCCCGACGGCGCGCTCGACATCACCGAGAAATTCGAGCTGCAGACTCGTCTCAAGACGCTCGGATATTACAATGGCGAGGTCGACGGCAATTTCGGCTCAGGTTCGAAAGCGGCGATATCGGCCGTGCAGGAGCGAATCGGCATGCAGCCGGACGGCGAGCCCTCGTTGCCGCTTCTGAACGCGCTTCGCCGCTAGAAGCGGCCCAACCGTGACCTACATAGCGGGGGTAGAAGCTGGCTTGCCCTCTGCGGAACTGCCCATGATGAAGAAAACTGACCGGACCCCTAAAATCCGCTGGCTCATGCTCGCATTGATGGCGGCTTCGCTTTGTCTCGGCGCTGTTGCGCCGGTGCATGTCGCGGAAGCTCAGGAGCAGCGCTATCAGCGCCGGTCGATCTTGGATTTCTTCCTCGGCAGGCGCTATCTCGACGACAGCCCGCAGGCTCCTGATGTGCCGCAGCCGAGACGCCAGCAGCGCAAGCGCCCGCCGCCAGCCCAGAAAGCCGTGATCAATACCCGCACCGCATCGCCTGTGCGCCCGCCGGTGCAGGAAGAGCCGGTCGTTCAGAAGCTTGGCGACGCCCGGAAAATCCTGATCGTCGGCGATTTCCTTGCCAGCGGCCTCGGCGACGGGCTCACCGCCGCCTTCGAGACCTCGCCGGGCGTCGTCGTCGAAGCCCGCGGCAACATTTCCTCGGGCCTTGTCCGCGACGACTATTACGACTGGCCGGAACAGTTACCGAAGATGATCGACGAGCTGAAGCCGGCAATGGTCGTCGTCATGATCGGCGCCAATGACCGCCAGCAGATGGTGACCGACGGCGCGAAGGAGAAGTTCCGCACTGACGGCTGGTTTGCCGAATATCGCCGTCGTGTCCTTTCTTTCGGAAAGGAAGTCACCAGCCGCAAGATACCGCTGCTCTGGGTCGGTCTTCCTGCCTTCGAATCCGATCAAATGACGGCCGATGCTGTCCAGATGAACCAGCTCTATCGCAACCAGGTCGAGAGCATCGGCGGCGAATTCGTCGACATCTGGGATGGCTTCGTAGACGAAAACGGCAATTTCATCGTCACCGGTTCCGACGTGAACGGTCAGCAGGTGCGTCTGCGCACCTCCGACGGCATCAATCTTACGCAGGCCGGCCGGCGTAAGCTTGCCTTCTATGTGGAAAAACCTGCCCGCCGGATTCTCGGCACCCAGGCAAGTCCCGATCTGGTGCGCCTCGATGAAAGCAACCTGCCGGGCCTCGGCCTTCCCACCAATCCGGTCGAGCATACCGTGCCGATCAGCCTCTCCGATCCCAATCTTGATGGCGGCGCCGAGCTCCTCGGCGCAAGGCCGCCACCGGTGACGCTGACGAAATCGCCGCGCGATCTCCTGGTCGAGCAGGGCGAGATGACGCCGGCACCTGTCGGTCGCGTCGACGACTATCGCATGCCGGCGGCCAAGACGCCGGCCGAAGTCTCGGTGAAGTAAAACTAGGCGAGGCGGCCTTCTTACGCTGCCTGCGGCCAGCTCAGATAATAGTAATTGGAGCCGATCAGCCCGAAGAAGGCATGGCTGTCATTCGTCTGGTCGACATAGCTGCCGTTCTCCTTGACGAAGGCGCCGTCGCTGCCGCGCTCCAGATGCGCATCGAGGAAGTCGCTCCAACCGCTGACATTGATCGCCTCGCCGGCCTTGCTTTCGGTGTCTGCCTCGTCCGGATCATCGATGTCCCAGGCAGGGACCGACACGCCCTGCGTCGGATCGGAGATGGTGAGCGTGCCTGCTTCGAGCGCAGCCAGCATATCGTGAGCCTTGCCGCTTTCGCCTTCGGCCGCGGCTGCTTCCTGCAGCTGCTGCTTCAGCATCGACATGAAGGAGGCGCTGGTCACATCGGCGCTGTCGTCAGTCGTGTCGGTCTCATCTGAGGTGTCGTCCTCGGACGAAAGCGCGCCGAGCAGCCCCGACAGCGCCTGATTGGAAAGAAGCGACGCCGAGCTCGAATCGAGTCCATAGCTGCTCAGAATGCTCCCCGCCGACGAACTCTGCGTATCCTCTGAGCTTTCATCGGAGCTACGAAGATTGTTCAATGCGTATTGGGCCGAAACCATCCTGGTATTATCGAGTGCAGAAACCATTTGAATAATCCTTGTCGATCATTCGCGGCGGCTCCTCCTGAGCCCGCGTCAGGCATAAGCCTCACCCTCCGGCATTGCTTCAAGCTTGCGCCCCAGCCTGGCGCGTCAAGCGGTCGCACCGGCGAAAAGAGGTCCCGCCGGATGCGCCGCGCACAATAAAAAACTCCGCCGGAAAGGCGGAGTTCGTGTCTTCGTCAGTCTATATGAGGTGCGATCAGTTCGGCAGGACGGTCGAGCCCATCAACGCCTCGTCGATGGCGCGCGCTGCTTGGCGGCCTTCGCGGATCGCCCAGACCACCAGCGACTGGCCGCGGCGCACATCGCCCGCCGTCCAAAACTTGTCGACCGAAGTCTTGTAGTCGCGGTCGTTTGCGACGACGTTGGTCGAGCCGCGCTTGTCGGTGTTGAGCGTCAGCTTGCCTTCGAGCTCCTTCAGCACGCTTGTCGTGAACGGGCCGCGGAAACCGATGGCGATGAAGGCGAGATCGGCGCGAATGACGAATTCCGTACCGGCGACCGGCCGCCGGCGCTCGTCGACCTCGCAGCACTTGACGCCGGTCAGCACGCCGTCCTCGCCGATGAATTCGAGCGTCGCAACCTGGAATTCGCGCACTGCGCCCTCAGCCTGCGAGGAGGACGTGCGCATCTTCGTCGCCCAGAAGGGCCAGACAGCAAGCTTGTCTTCCTTCTCAGGCGGCTGCGGCCGGATATCGAGCTGGGTGACCTTGACGGCGCCTTGGCGGAAGGCCGTGCCGACGCAGTCCGAAGCCGTATCGCCGCCGCCGACGACGACGACATGTTTGGCGCCGGCAAGAATCGGATCCGACGGCCAGCCGACACTATCGATGTTCTCCCGCCCGACGCGGCGGTTTTGCTGCACCAGATAGGGCATCGCATCATGCACCCCGGCAAGGTCGGTGCCCGGAATGCCCGCCTCGCGCGGCGTCTCGGAGCCGCCGCAGTAAAGGACGGCGTCGTGTTCAGCCAGCAATTGTTCGACCTTGACGTCGACGCCGACATTGACGCCGCAATGGAAGGTCACGCCCTCGCCCTTCATCTGCTCGACGCGACGGTCGATGAAGTTCTTCTCCATCTTGAAGTCGGGAATGCCGTAGCGCAACAGGCCGCCCGGCTTGGTCTCGCGCTCATAGACATGCACGTCGTGGCCGGCGCGACCGAGCTGCTGGGCGGCAGCCATACCGGCGGGGCCGGAACCGATGACGGCGACCTTCTTGCCGGTATGGACCGTTGCCGGCTGCGGCCGGATGAAACCGAGTTCATAAGCCTTGTCGGCAATCGCCTGCTCGACTGTCTTGATGGCGACCGGCGCATCCTCGAGATTCAAAGTGCAGGCTTCCTCACAGGGGGCGGGGCAAACGCGGCCGGTGAACTCCGGGAAGTTGTTGGTGGAATGCAGGTTCTGGATCGCCGCTTCCCAGTTGTTGTTGTAAACGAGGTCGTTCCAGTCGGGAATCTGGTTGTGAACCGGGCAGCCTGTGGGGCCGTGGCAATAGGGGATGCCACAGTCCATACAGCGCGCCGCCTGTTTCTGCACTTCCGGGTCCGACATCGGGATCGTGAACTCGCGGAAATGACGGATGCGATCCGACGCCGGCTGGTACTTCGCCACCTGCCGGTCGATTTCCAGAAATCCTGTTACCTTACCCATTTCTTCGTCCCTTACCCTCATGACCGCCTCACCCGCGGCCAGTTTCTGTCGTCAGTCCCGGTATCCCGGGCGGGTTGCTTCTCTTGACCGTCGTTGGAACATATCCTCTGAAACATCCGCGCGATCCAGGCGGCCTTCACCGGCATGATCGTCACGGGTCATCGAGACGTTTCCGACATCGGCCATCTGCGCTCGGCAGGCGGCCGATATCCGGCGCAAATCACTCCGCGGCGATACCCATCCGGCTACGCTCCATTTCCTCGAGCGCACGGCGGTATTCCACAGGCATGACCTTGCGGAACTTCGGACGGTAGTCGGCCCAATTGTCGAGGATCTGCTTGGCGCGGGCGGAGCCTGTATAATGCAGATGGTTGGAGATCAGCTGGTAGAGGCGCTCCTCGTCATGGCGCGTCATGTCACCCGAGACGTCGACACGCCCCTTGTGCATGAGATCACCGCCGTGATGATGCAGCTTCTCCAGCATGTCGTCCTCCTCCGGCACCGGCTCGAGTTCGACCATCGCCATGTTGCAGCGGCTGGCGAAATCGCCTGTTTCATCAAGCACGTAAGCGACGCCGCCGGACATGCCGGCCGCGAAGTTGCGGCCCGTCGCACCGAGCACGACGACCACGCCGCCGGTCATGTATTCGCAGCCGTGATCGCCGACGCCCTCGACGATGGCGATCGCACCCGAGTTGCGCACCGCGAAACGTTCACCCGCAACGCCGCGGAAATAGCATTCGCCCTCGGTCGCACCGTAAAGCACGGTGTTGCCGACGATGATCGAGTTTTCGGCGACGATCCGCGAATTCTCCGGCGGCCGGATGATGATCTTGCCTCCCGAAAGCCCCTTGCCGACATAGTCGTTGCCGTCGCCGATCAGGTTGAAGGTGACGCCGCGCGCCAGGAATGCGCCGAAGCTCTGCCCCGCAGTGCCGCGAAGCGTCACGTTGATCGTGTCTTCCTTCAGCCCACGATGGCGGAAGCGCTTGGCGACTTCGCCGGAAAGCATTGCGCCCGCCGAACGATCGACGTTCTTGATGCCGACCTCGAAGGCGACGGGCGTCTTGTCGGTCAGCGCCGGCTGCGCGAGCTCGATCAGCTTGCGATCGAGGATATCATCGATCGGGTGCTGCTGCCGGCTCGTCCAGAAAGTCTCCTCCTTGGCAGCCTCGACCTTGTGGAAGATGCGGCTGAAATCGAGGCCTTTCGCCTTCCAGTGCGCCAGCATCTCGTCCTTCTCCAGGAGCTCCGAAGCGCCGATAATGTCGTCGAGCCGGGTGAACCCGAGCCAGGCGAGGATCTCGCGCACTTCGTTGGCGACGAAGAAGAAGTAGTTGATGACGTGCTCCGGCGTGCCCTTGAAGCGCTTGCGCAGCACCGGGTCCTGCGTCGCCACTCCCACCGGACAGGTGTTGAGATGGCACTTCCGCATCATGATGCAGCCGGCCGCGATCAGCGGCGCGGTGGCAAAGCCAAACTCGTCGGCGCCCAGCAGCGCCCCGATGATGACATCGCGGCCAGTCTTGAGGCCGCCGTCCACCTGCAGCGCGACTCGCGAACGCAGGCCGTTCAGCACCAGCGTCTGCTGGGTTTCGGCAAGGCCGATCTCCCAGGGGCTACCGGCATGCTTGAGCGAGGTCAGCGGCGAGGCACCCGTGCCGCCGTCGAAGCCGGCGACCGTGATATGGTCGGCGCGCGCCTTGGCGACACCCGCGGCGACGGTGCCGACACCGACTTCGGAGACGAGTTTGACCGAGACGTCGGAGGTCGGGTTGACGTTCTTCAGATCGTAGATCAGCTGTGCCAGATCCTCGATCGAATAGATGTCGTGGTGCGGCGGCGGCGAGATCAGGCCGACACCCGGCGTCGAGTGGCGGGTCTTGGCAACGGTCGCGTCGACTTTATGACCCGGAAGCTGACCGCCTTCGCCGGGCTTGGCGCCCTGCGCCACCTTGATCTGCAGCACGTCGGCATTGACCAGATATTCGGTGGTGACGCCGAAGCGGCCCGATGCGATCTGCTTGATCGCCGAGCGTTCCGGGTTCATCGAACCATCGGAGAGCGGCATGTAGCGGTCGGATTCCTCGCCGCCTTCGCCGGTGTTCGACTTGCCGCCGATCCGGTTCATGGCGATCGCCAGCGTCGTATGCGCCTCTCTGGAGATCGAGCCGAAGGACATCGCCCCGGTCGAGAAACGTTTGACGATATCGGCGGCCGGCTCGACCTCGTCGATCGATACCGGCTTACGTCCGAGCGCCTCGGCGCTCTTGATGTTGAAGAGCCCGCGGATCGTGTTCATCCGCAGCGCCGAGTTGTTCACCATTTCGGAGAATTCGCGGTAACGATCCTCGGCATTGCCGCGCACGGCATGCTGAAGGGCTGCAACCGCGTCCGGCGTCCAGGCATGGCTTTCGCCGCGCATGCGGTAGGCATATTCGCCGCCGATATCGAGCGTTGTCGCCAGCAGCGGATCCTTGCCGAAGGCTGCGGTGTGGCGGGCAACGGTCTCTTCAGCGATCGCTTCGAGGCCGATGCCTTCGATCATCGTTGCGGTTCCGAAGAAATACTTATCGACCAGTTCCGACGACAGGCCGATCGCATCGAAGATCTGCGCGCCGCAATAGGACTGGTAGGTCGAGATGCCCATCTTCGACATCACCTTGAGGATGCCTTTGCCGACCGCCTTTATGTAGCGGTAGACGATTTCGGATGCATCGACTTCCTTCGGAAACTCGCCCTTGGCATGCATGTCGAGCAGCGTGTCGAAGGCGAGATAAGGGTTGATCGCCTCGGCGCCGTAGCCGGCGAGCAGGCAGAAGTGATGCACTTCGCGCGGTTCCCCCGTCTCGACGACGAGGCCGACGGAGGTGCGAAGCCCCTTGCGGATCAGGTGATGGTGCACGGCAGCCGTCGCCAGCAGCGCCGGAATAGCGATTCTGTCGGGACCGATCTGGCGGTCGGAGAGCACGATGATGTTGTAGCCGCCCTTGACGGCCGCCTCCGCGCGCTCGCAGAGCCGGTCGAGCATTTCAGGCATGCCAGCCGCGCCGCGCTCGATATCATAGGTGAAATCGAGCGTCTTGGTGTCGAAGCGGTCTTCCGTATGGCCGATCGAGCGGATCTTTTCGAGATCGCCATTGGTCAGGATCGGCTGGCGCACTTCGAGGCGCTTGGCGTTCGCCATGCCCTCATGGTCGAGAATGTTCGGGCGCGGGCCGATGAAGGAGACGAGGCTCATGACGAGCTCCTCCCGGATCGGATCGATCGGCGGGTTCGTCACCTGCGCGAAGTTCTGCTTGAAATAGGTATAAAGCAGCTTCGGCTTTTCCGACATTGCCGAGATCGGCGTATCCGTGCCCATCGAGCCGATCGCTTCCTGACCCGTCGTCGCCATCGGCGACATCAGGATCTTGGTATCCTCGGTCGTGTAGCCGAAGGCCTGCTGGCGGTCGAGCAGCGACACGTCGCGGCGCAGCGCCCTCGGCTCCACCGGCTTCAGGTCTTCGAGGATGAGCTGGGTGCGGTCGAGCCAGTTGCGATAGGGATGCGCCGTTGCAAGCTTCGACTTCACCTCGTCGTCCGAGATGATGCGGCCTTCTTCCATGTCGATCAGCAGCATCTTGCCCGGCTGCAGGCGCCACTTCTGGATGATCTTCTCCTCAGGAACCGGCAGAACGCCGGCCTCGGATGCCATGATGACGCGGTCGTCATCGGTCACGAGATAACGCGCCGGCCTGAGGCCGTTGCGGTCGAGCGTGGCGCCGATCTGCTTGCCGTCGGTGAAGGCAACGGCAGCCGGTCCGTCCCACGGCTCCATCAGCGCGGCGTGATATTCGTAGAAGGCCTTGCGTTCGGCCGCCATCGACTGGTTGCCGGCCCAGGCTTCCGGGATCAGCATCATCACCGCATGCGCCAGCGAGTAACCGCCGCGGACCAGGAATTCCAGTGCATTGTCGAAACAGGCCGTGTCCGACTGTCCCTCGTATGAAATCGGCCAAAGCTTGGAGATGTCCTCGCCGAACAGCGGTGAGGAGACCGACGCCTGGCGCGCCGCCATCCAGTTGACGTTGCCGCGCAGCGTGTTGATCTCGCCGTTATGGGCGACCATGCGGTAGGGATGCGCGAGCTTCCACGACGGGAAGGTGTTGGTCGAAAAGCGCTGGTGCACGAGAGCGACCGCGCTTTCAAACCGCGGGTCCGACAGGTCCTTATAATAGGCGCCGACCTGATAGGCCAGGAACATGCCCTTGTAGACCACTGTCGCCGATGACAGCGACACTGGATAGAAGTTGCTCTCCTCGCCGTCGAACTCGTCATAGATACGGTTGGAGATCACCTTGCGCAACGTGAACAGCCGGCGCTCGAACTCGTCGTTGCTTTCGGCGTCTTCACCGGCGCCGATGAAGACCTGCACGTGATGCGGCTCGGTCGCGGCAATATCAGGCGCCTTGGAAAGCGAGGAATTGTCGACCGGCACGTCGCGGAAGCCGATGAAGACCTGGCCTTCCTCGACGATGACGTCCCTGATCACCTTCTTGAAGTGCTCGATCTGCTTTTCGTCGCGCGGCATGAAGATATGGCCGACGCCATATTCGCCAACGGGCGGCAGGGTGATGCCCTGCGCCGCCATTTCCTCGCGGAAGAAGCGATCGGGAATCTGCACCAGGATGCCGGCGCCGTCGCCCATCAGCGGGTCGGCGCCGACGGCGCCGCGATGCGTCAGGTTCTCGAGGATGAAGAGGCCGTCCTTGACGATCTGGTGCGACTTCTCGCCCTTCAGATGCGCGACAAAGCCAACGCCGCAAGCGTCATGCTCGTTGGCAGGATCGTAAAGCCCCTGCTTCTTCGGCAGGCCGGAAGCGGATTTGGACGTATTGGCCGTCGCGCGCGCCTCTGCAGCGGCAAACCGGTCAAATTCCATGGATGGCGTCTTCGTCATCGTCTTTCCTCCTGTCGAAGCCCGCGGGGCCGCGGGCGGCTTTTCGTCTTGCGTCGCAACCTGAAAATAGGTCCGTCGCATGACAGCGCTGTTGCATGGTGAAGATCGGCCGCAGACATCTGCTTCTTGAGGAAAGCAAACCGTCGCGTTCCGCGCCTGCCATTCGCCCCCGTGCGCCAGCCGGAGGGCTGACGCTCGGAAGAACTATAGCGTGAAAGCCCGTCGCTGCCAGGGTTTTCGGCGCCTCTTCGGCCACTAAGGCCAGAATAGGACAGCAACACTGTCCTAATTCATCAGCTCTATGCCAGAAACCTTCTCCGTCCGCAAGAGCGTCACGCCAAAAATCGTGATTTTGCGACGGAAGATTGCCAGAAAAACCCCAGTTGCGAAATAAAATTACGCCAGGTAGCCTCATTATTTTTATTAATTGCGTCCCTCAATTTTCGTGATGTGTTAGTGCCGGCAACCTTGATCCCGTGAAGCTTTGGCGTAAGGTCCGCTGCGAACCTCCCAGCTCCTTCCACTCCCCAGGTCTCCACCATGTTCTTTGCTTCCGATAATTGGGCCGGCGCCCACCGATCCATTGCCGAACGCCTGCTGAGGGAATCGGCCGGATTTGCTCCGGCCTATGGCGCCGGCGACCTCGACAAAAAGGTCGAGGCTCGTTTCTCCGAGATCTTCGAACGTGAGGTTTCCGTTTTCTTCGTCGCCACCGGCACGGCCGCCAACTCCCTGGCGCTGGCGAGCGTTCAGCGTCCCGGCGGGATTACCTTCTGCCATTCGGAAGCGCACGTGATCGAGGATGAATGCGGCGCGCCGGAATTCTTCTCCGGCTCCGCCCGCCTCGTGGCCGTCGACGGTGAAGCCGGCAAGATCGATCCGGCGAAGCTTTCGGCAAAGATCGCCCACTTCCCCGAGGACGCCCTCCGTCAGGGCCGGGCCAGTGCTGTGACCATTACCCAGGCGACCGAGATCGGCACCGTCTATTCCCTGCCGGAGATCGGCGAGATTGCCGCAATATCCAGGAAGCGCAACCTGCCGCTCCACATGGATGGCGCCCGCTTCGCCAATGCGCTGATCGCGCTCGGCGCCACGCCGGCGGAGATGACCTGGAAACGCGGCGTCGACATGCTGTCCTTCGGCGGTACCAAGAACGGCTGCTGGTGCGCCGAAGCGATCATCTTCTTCAATCCGGATCAGGCAATGGAAATGCCCTTCATTCGCAAGCGCGCCGCCCAGCTTTTCTCCAAGTCGCGTTTCATCGCTGCCCAGTTCGATGCCTATTTCGAAAACGGTCTCTGGCTCGATCTCGCCCGCCATTCGAACGCCACGGCCGACCGGTTGCGCGCCGGAATTGCCGCCAGCAGCGCCGGGCGCCTCGCCTGGCCGACCGCTTCCAACGAGGTCTTTGCCGTCATCAGCAAGAGTGCTGCAAGAACCGCAGAGGAAAAAGGCGCGAAATTCTACGAATGGCCTGTGCCTGCGGCAACCTCGGAACTCGTTTCCGAAAGCGAAACCCTAATCCGCCTTGTCACCAGCTTCGCAACCACAGAAGCCGACGTGGATGGTTTCCTGAGGTGTCTGGCTGCCTGAGCGCCGATCGGTAGGGCTTCCGACCGGTGACGGCGACGGGTCATGCGGACCTCAGCCCCCTTACTTTTTGCAGAATATCGTCGGACAGCGCCGCGACCAGCACCTGATCCGCGCCCTTGCGCGGCACCAAGACGAATTCCACGTCCTCGAGCACCGGCAGTTTCCCCGCGGCGATCTCTTTCAGTTCGGCGGGAGCCATACTGCGCGGCTGCACCAGCACACCCATTCCCGCCCGCGCTGCTGCCGTCAGCCCGCTCAGGCTGCCGCAAGTGCAGACGATTCGCCACGGCACGCCATTGCGCCCGAGCGCTTCTAGGGCGATCGCCCGCGTGACGCTCGGTGGCGGAAATGCGATCAGCGGCAGCGGGCCGGAGGCGAGTACTCGTTCAGGATCGCGCGCCAGCCAGACGAGCGGCTCGCGATAGACCAGCTTTCCGCGCCCATCGCCAAGTCGGCGCTTGGCAAGCACCAGATCGATTTCGCCATTGTCCTGCATTTCGTAAAGAACGCCGGAGAGCGCCACGGTCAGTTCCAGGTCCACAGACGGATGCAACCGAACGAAATCCTCCAGCACCGCCGGTAGCTGGCTGGTGACGAAATCCTCCGACACGCCGAGCCGGAGGCTGCCGCGCAGGCTGGTGCTCTTGAACAGCGCCTGCACTTGCCCCTCGATCGAAAGCATGGCGCGCGCACGCGAAAGCAGCGCCTCGCCATCACCGGTGAGCATCACCTTGTGCGTGTCGCGCGCGAGCAGCTTGCGTCCGAGTGCCGCCTCCAGCCGCTGGATATGCTGGCTGACCGTCGATTGCCCGAGGCCCAGCCTTTCCGCGGCAAGGGTGAAGCTGCCCATCTGTTCGACGGCGACGAAACTGCGCAACTGCGAGAGGTCGAGCATAGGAAATCCAGAATCTCAATAACTGTTATTTCTTGCATCCTGGATCATAATGGAGGACAGAACAATGGTTACTTTATTGCTGCGAGACCGCGATGCGACGCTTTCTGCCCGATTCGTTCACGATCCTGCTCGTCTGCGCCGTCATCCTCGCCTCCCTTTTTCCGGCGAGCGGCAGTTTTGCGGATTATTTCGGCATCGCCACCGATCTTGCCATCGCGGCGCTGTTTTTCCTGCACGGCGCGCGCCTTTCCCGTGACGTCGTCATTGCTGGTCTGCTGCACTGGCGGCTGCATCTGATCATCCTGCTGACGACCTTCGGCATCTTCCCACTGCTCGGGCTTGGGCTCGGCTTCATCCCCGACACGATCCTGCCACGGCCGCTTTATCTCGGCATTCTCTTCCTCTGCGTGCTGCCGTCGACGGTGCAGTCGTCGATCGCCTTCACCTCGATGGCGGGCGGCAACGTGCCCGCCGCGATCTGCTCGGCCTCGGCCTCGAACATTTTTGGCATGTTCCTGACGCCACTGCTGGTCGGCCTGCTCTTTTCCGTCGGCGGCCATGGCGGCTTCTCCTTCGACGCGCTTCAGCAGATCCTGCTGCAGCTGCTTGCCCCCTTTATCGTTGGCCAGATCCTGCAGCCCTGGATCGGCGATTGGATTCGCGCCAAGAAGAAGATCCTGATGCCGGTCGACCGCGGCTCGATCCTGATGGTGGTCTATCTTGCCTTCTCGACGGCGGTCGTCGAAGGACTGTGGAACACTTTCTCGATTGCCGACATCGCCGTCGTCGTCGTCGCCGACGTCGTGCTTCTGGCCTTTGTCCTTGTTTTGACGATGTTCGGTAGCCGCTGGCTGGGCTTCGACAAGGCCGACGAGATCACCATCACCTTCTGCGGCTCGAAGAAGAGCCTGGCAAGCGGCGTGCCGATGGCAAACGTCATCTTCGCCGGCCAGTCGATTGGCGCGATCGTGCTTCCCCTGATGCTCTTCCACCAGATTCAGCTGATGGTCTGCGCCGTCATCGCCCAGAAATATGCCGCAGCAGCAGCCCGGCGCGTAACGGAACAGCAGATGAAGGATGCCGCAAGCCCGGCCTGAACAATAAGCTGAACGGCAACAAAAAAGGCGCCCCGATCGGGGCGCCGTCCGGTGTCCCAGAGGGACAGCTGTTAACCGTTAATGACCTGCGCCTCGATCGCCTTCGGAGCCTCGACCGGCTCGGCGGCAATCGCGATCTTGCGGGGCTTCATGGCCTCGGGAATGTTGCGCAGAAGATCGATGTGAAGCAGGCCGTTCTTCAGCGAAGCGGCTGACACCTCGACATGATCGGCGAGCTGGAAGCGGCGCTCGAAGGCGCGCTTGGCAATGCCGCGATAGAGGAATTCGCCGCCTTCGGCGGTTTCCTCGTTCTTTTCACCCTTCACGGACAGCACATGGGCATGAGCTTCGATCGAAAGCTCGGTCTCGTCGAAACCGGCGACCGCCATGGTGATGCGATAGGTGTTTTCACCGGTGCGCTCGATATTATAGGGCGGATAGGTCTGCGCCTGCTCCGGCTGAGCAAGGCTGTCGAGCATGGTGAAGAGCCGGTCGAAACCGACTGTCGAACGATAGAGGGGAGAGAAGTCTACGTGACGCATGATGTCCTCCTAGGGAAGCGACGTGTTGCGGTAAAATGCCCCTGAAACCCCATCTTGGCAGTCTCGGGACGGTTGCGCGGGCCCTTTTGGCACCCGCAGAATGGAGATGGTGATGCGATTCGAGGAGTTCAAGACCTTTTCGAAATCACCTCGACCGGCCGTGAACCCCGCGTGAACGGCCGGTTCGGAGCGCGTTCAGACATGCCGGTCTAGAAATGACGATGTCGGGTGACACTGGCCCCGATGGCTGAAGTGCATCGTCCCTTCTTCTTCAGTCTAAACTTGGGCCGGCCGCGAGCGCCCTCACGCTCCCGCCGGCCCTTTTTCCCCGGCTTTCCAAGCTGGTCGCCATGCGCTATCCCTGAGGGAAGCATTCAGCAGCGGCGCATTGGTAAGTCATGGATCAGGTTCTCTATTCGACGCCCGATAATCCCGCCCCGGAAAACCGCACCGAAGGGTTCTTTGAAACCCATGACGGCCACCGGCTGCGTTACGCCGTTTTCCGCTCCGGTGGCCAAGTCGCCAAGGGCACGGTCGTCATCATCCATGGCCGCAACGAATATATCGAAAAATATTTCGAGACGATCCGTGACTTGACGGGCAAGGGCCTCTGGGTCGCGACCTTCGACCTGCGTGGCCAAGGCGGTTCGTCGCGGCTCCTGAAGCGCCGCAATCACGGCCATATCCGCCGCTTTTCCGATTACGAGCGCGACCTCGACACCTTCCTCGAAAAGATAGTGCTGCCGGATACCCGCCTGCCGTTCTACCTGCTCGGCCATTCCACCGGCGGGCTGATCGCGCTGTCGGCCGCTCCCTATCTGACTACCCGCATTGATCGCATGGTGCTATCGGCTCCCTTCATCGGCCTGACCGGTCAGTCGGCCTCGCCTCGCGTCATCCGCACCCTCGCCGGCGCGCTTACGACCGCCGGCCTTGGCTTCATGCCGCTGACTTCGAGGCTGAAGGATCCGGATTTCCGCGACAATCCGCTGACCTCGGACGAAGCGCGCTTCGAGCGCAATGTTGCGATGATGAAGGCTCATCCGGAACTGACGCTCGGGCCGCCGACGGCCCGCTGGCTGACCGAAGCCTTCCGGACCATGGACCGGGTCACCTCGCCCAACCATCTCTTCTCGATCACCATCCCGACCATCGTCATCGCCCCGACACGAGACGGCGTCGTGCCCTACACGGCGCAGGAGCGGCTCTCACGTTATTTCCGCGCCGGCCAGCTGGTGCCGATCAACGGCGCCCGCCATGAGATCTTCCAGGAACGGGATATCTATCGCGCCGCGGCGCTGGCGGCCTTCCACGCCTTCATCCCAGGCAGCGATGCCGAGGAAAACCATGATGTCGCCGCCCTCGGCACATAAGCCGGAGCAACCGAGCTGACTGGCATCGGCCTTTCCGACCCGGGGCATCGGCTTTGCCGAGCCCGGCTTCAGCGCTGCAGGATGGCGATTGCCTGCTCATAGACCGCGCGGCTGCCGGCGGCGATGATCGAGCCGCCATTTTCCGGCCGTCCGCCGTCCCAGGTGGTGATGATACCGCCCGCCCCCTGGATGACCGGAATAATGCCGCCGACGTCATAGGGCTTCAGCCCGTTTTCGATGACGAGATCGATATGACCGGCGGCAAGCAGCGCATAGGCATAACAGTCGCATCCATAGCGGAAGAGCCGCACCTGCGCCTCGATCTCCCGGTATTTCTCCATCTCGCCGCCGGTGAAGAGATGTGGCGAGGTCGTGAACAGGATGGCGCTCGAAAGTGCCTCGCACTGGCGGGTCACCAGCCGTCGCTCACCCTCCGGCCCGATATAGATCGAGCCGTTCTCGTCGGCAAAATAACGTTCGCCGGTAAAGGGCTGCTCGATCATGCCCATGATCGCCCGGCCTTGCCTCTGCAGACCGATAAGCGTTCCCCAGACCGGCACGCCCGATATGAAGGCGCGCGTGCCGTCGATCGGATCGATCACCCAGACATAGTCCCGGTCGAGCCCGACATCGCCATGCTCCTCGCCGAGAATGCCGTGGTCGGGGAAATTCTCCTCGATCAGCGCCCGGATGGCGAGCTCGGCCGCCCGATCGCCTTCCGTCACCGGATCGAAGCCGGAAGAAAGCTTGTTCGTGACGTCGAGGCCGGAGCGGAAGCGCGGCAGCGTCTCGGCGCGGGCGACCTCCGCCAGACGATTGAAGAATGAACGGTCAGGAAGCATGGTGACACCGTTTGGCTGGCGGGAATGCGCTTTCATAGCGAAAACGAGCGGGAATGCAAACGACGAGGGCGACTTCGGGCGAATTGCCCAAAGATATCGCAGCGCAATATATTGCTTGACATTTGTGCAACGCAATAGTAGCGTCGTCATTACAGTCTTCTGACTGTAAATACCCTCCTTGGGTGTTTCCTCCCTAGACTTAGCCGCGCTGACAAGCGCGGTTTTTTTTGGCCTGGGGAGGCAAGCCGAGATCAGGAAATCGCAGGTTTACTCGGCGGCCAGCGCCCGATCGCCGGCGAATTTTTCGACATGATCCGCCATCTGCCGCATGAAGGCCGCGACGGCGTCGGCCACCGCGGCGAAATCCTCACGCTTCTCCAGCGTCACCTCGTCGACATAGATCGCCCGGTTCACTTCGATCTGCAGCGCGTGCAGACCGCGCGAGGGACGGCCGTAATGTTCGGTGATGAAGCCGCCGGCGTAAGGCTTGTTACGGATCGCAGCAAAGCCCATTTCCTCGAGGATGGCGATGGCGGCGCGCGAAAGTTCGGCCGAAGCGCTGGTGCCGTAGCGATCGCCGATGATGAAATCGGGCCGCCCGGTGCAGCCCGCGACCCGAACATTGCCGGGCATCGAGTGGCAGTCGATCAAAACGCCGAAGCCGAACTGCACATGGGTGCGGGCGATCAGCCGTCGCAGCGCCGCGTGGTAAGGCTTGTAGACTGCCTCGACCCGATCGAGCCCCTCCTGCACCGGCAGCCGCCGTGCATAGATCTCCATGTTCTCGGCAACGATGCGCGGAATGGTTCCAAGCCCGCCGGCGACCCTCAGCGAATTGACATTGGCATAGGGCGGCAGCAGCCCGTCGAACATCCTTGGATCAAGCTCGTAGGGCTCACGATTGACGTCGAGATAGGCCCGCGGAAAATTGGCGGCGAGCAGTGGCGCGCCGAGTTCGACGGCCGAGCCGAACAGCTCGTCGACGTAATGGTCCTCGGAACGGCGGATCGCTATGCCTTCCAGCCTCGACTGCGCGATGAATTCCGGTGGATAAACGCGGCCGCTATGGGGGGAGTTGTAGACGAAAGGAATGGTCTGCGACACGGGCTCATGAACCTCAAAAAGCTCGTATTCGCGGATTTCCGGCACTTCTGGCCCTCTTTACCATGTCATGAACTGACTGCTTCGCCCATGTTGCCAGTTGCCCGGCCGCAAGTCCATACTATGTAGGAGGGATGGCGGTCGCGCATAGGCAATTCACCGGTTGTTTACCGGACAAAGACTAGTGTAAACGGCTGGCAGCCCACCCAAAACCTATTGATTAGCGGTCTGGATTGATGACTCAGAAGATACTTCTCGCCGAAGACGACAATGACATGCGCCGTTTCCTGGTGAAAGCCCTCGAAAAGGCCGGCTACAAGGTCCTTTCTTACGACAACGGCGCCAGCGCCTATGACCGCCTGCGCGAGGAGCCGTTCTCTCTGCTCCTGACCGATATCGTCATGCCCGAAATGGATGGCATCGAGCTGGCTCGCCGCGCCACCGAACTCGACCCCGACCTGAAGGTGATGTTCATCACCGGATTTGCCGCCGTGGCGCTGAACCCCGATTCGAAGGCGCCGAAGGATGCCAAGGTCCTTTCCAAGCCTTTCCACCTGCGCGACCTCGTCGATGAGGTCAATAAAATGCTTGCCGCGTAAGGCTTGTCGGGCGGCGCGTCACAAAACTGAAAAAAGCCTATTGACGGCTCCAAAGGTTTTGTGATCTATGCGCCGCCATCGGATGGGCGTGTAGCTCAGCGGGAGAGCACTACGTTGACATCGTAGGGGTCACAGGTTCAATCCCTGTCACGCCCACCATCCGATCTCCCTGACATCATTGACAGATCTCCGATCGGGATTTTATTTATCAAGACCGGCGTGCGCCTGAATCCGGACTTTAGCGCGAGGGGGCTTGCGTGATTAGCTCCGACCAGATCGGGCGGGATCTATCGGCTGTGGGACGACCATCCATGCGGGAAGCAGGGGACGCATGACGCAAAGGACGCGGACACGTAAAGCGATATCCATAATTCTGGGCCTCGTCCTGGCTGGGGTTGGCCTCTTCGGTTTCGGTTACATGCAGTTTCATGACGTTCAACCGATCAGCATCAAGTTTTGGCTGATTCCGATCACGATGTTCGGGGCTGGTGTGGCGATCCTCTGGGACGACTTCAAAAGTCCTTAAGGCACGTCGCATCTGTCTCCGTTTGAGGATGTCGCAATCATTGAGATCCGTCCCTTGCTCCGATCGATCGGCATGTCCAGGCAATCCGGTCGCCTGGCCCTGCGCCGACTCACGCAGATTGCAGTTACGGCGCGCTCTCATATGAGGACGCGTTCATTCGAGCATCAATTGCATACCATTGCGGAATGCTCAGCCCCTCGTTGTTCAAAATTCAAAAGTATGATTTTTGTGACAAACAGATGACGAGTTTGTGACAAAACGCGTGTGATTTCAGCAACATAGCTATCCAGTGTGTTGTCATGATCGACAATCACGTTGCGGTGCAACGACCCTTCTGTAACCTCCGCGGCGAGGCAGACACCAAGCTAAAAAGGTGCCGCTTCGATCACACGGGGTGAAGACATGTAGGGACTGCCGATGGCAACGGTCTTCATCCTCTCGCATCTGAACTGGAGGTTATTCCATGAACATCAAGAGCCTTCTTCTCGGCTCCGCTGCTGCTCTCGCAGCAGTAACCGGCGCTCAGGCCGCTGACGCTATCGTCGCCGCCGAACCGGAACCGGTTGAATATGTTCGCGTCTGCGACGCTTACGGCACCGGCTACTTCTATATCCCGGGCACCGAAACCTGCCTGAAGATCAACGGTTACGTCCGTTTCCAGGTGGACGTTGCTCCGAACGCCAGCTCGATCGGCGCCGGCGGCGGCGGTTCTGTCGCCAACGACTCGGATTGGGACGCCCGTACCCGCGGCCAGGTTCAATTCACGGCCAAGAGCGACACCGAATATGGTCCGCTGACCGGCGTCATCGTCATGCAGTTCAACGCTGACAACGCTTCGGCACAGAAGGCCCAGCTCGACTCGGCTTACCTCGACATCGCCGGCTTCCGCGCTGGTCTGTTCTACAGCTGGTGGGACGACGGCCTCTCCGGCGAAACCGACGATATCGGCTCTCCGGTCACGCTGCACAACTCGCTGCGTTATCAGTACGAAACCGACGCCTTCTACGCCGGCATCAGCGTCGACGAGCTGGAAGATAGCCCGTTCTACAACGGCGAAACCGCTAACAACGTCGGCGTTGCAGTCGGTCTCGGCGGCAAGGCTGGTATCTTCAGCTACCAGATCACGGCTGGTTACGACACCGACAACGAAGAAGGTGCCGTCCGTGCAATGGGTACGGTTGCCGTCGGTCCGGGCACGCTCGGCCTCGCAGTTGTCTACGCAAGCAATCCGAACGCTTATTACAACAAGGCTGAATGGGCGATTGCTGCCGAATACGCCATCAAGGCGACCGACAAGCTCAAGATCACCCCGGCTGTTCAGTACTACGACAACTACGGCATCACTGCCGGCGAGTTCAAGGATGACGTTAACGCCTGGAAGGCCGGCGTAACGGTCGACTACCAGATCGTCGACAACTTCTCGGCAAAGGTTTCGGTTCAGTACCTCGATCCGGACAATGCTGACGACGTCACCTCGGGCTACTTCCGCCTGCAGCGCACGTTCTAATAAAAGGCTGCCGGCAATCAACCACAGCGCATCTGAAAAGACGCGCGGCGCTGCGGGCCGGCGGCCACGAATTCCTGATCTGACTGACCTCCGATCGGGAAAGAATGGGCCTGGACTTCCCTGCCTGGGCCCATTCCCCTTGATCCGAAGTGCGTCCAACCCAGAAATACGGTCAAGACGGCAGGCGCTCGATGAGCGCCTTGCCACCGTCATGTCGCATCGGGTCGCTGTCGATCTCGAGCATCCCAAGCCATCTGTACCCACTCAGTTCAAAAAACCTTCCGCTCATCCGCCACCGATCGCCGATCCGGCCCGGTCGTCGGCGAAATCCTGGTGCCGTCGACAACAGAGCCAAATTCGGACACAGAACCATGCCATGGCGAACCGAGGCTGAAGCACTGATTCGCTTCGCCACGAGATGGGGTTTGAGATCGAAATGAAATTATCCGCGCTTGTCGCCGCCGGCCTTGTTGCCGCCGTCCTCGCCTTGCCAGCCGCTGCTGCGCCCGCCTCCCCGCCAGAGACATTTCCCGGCGCCCCCGGCGTCATTACGCTTTCCGGCAAATGCGCCAAACTGGTTGTCGCCAAGTTCGACGCCACGAAGGGCTGCAAAAATGAGCTTGCCAGCGTCACCCTGGCCAACGGCTCGGTGACCTTCATCTTCACTTCGGACGGAAAGGCGCTCGGTTTCCAGGGCGATGGCAGCGGCATCAAGCCGGCCTCCAACGGCAATGCTCGCCTGCCGCTGAGCCTCGTCACGACGGGCGTCGGCAACAAGATGACCGGCCAAGTCAAGGTCGCCGGTTTCTGCACCTTCGGCAATCCCTACGCCGGCAAGCCGATTGCGATCGAATGCACCGCCGAAAGCAAGGACTCCTCCTTCACCGGCAGCTTCCGTACCGGCGGCAAGCTGGTGAAAAAGGGAAAATAGCTGCCGTCAGGCAGCGCACCACGCGCCGCCGGCAGCCCCCGGCTTGCGCGCCAGCCCTTCCTTGATCAGCTGTGCGCCAAAAGAGCGTCCGTCGCGCGAGACGATCCGCGGCGCGCCTGGGGACTCCGTCTTTCCGGCCGCATCGATGGTGAACGGGCCGGCGTTCAGAAGCGCCAGCAGGCGCAGCTTCGCGGCAAAGGCCACCCTGCGTTCGTCATCGCAGCGCGCCTGGTCGGCCACCGGGCTTGCCATATCGGCAATGACGATCTTTTCGCCCTTGTACCAGAAAACGCCGCCGTCGCCGACGCAATTGATGTGCGCGCCCTGCCCGCAATAGCCGAAGGCGCCCGTCGCCGTCTGCTGAGCTCCGGGAGAGGCCGGGGCCGGCACCGCCTTGATCGGCTGGATGCCCGGCGTCGGGATTGCGGCCGGCGGCAGCGGCGGCGCCTGTAGCGTCGTCGGCGCGGCTCTCGGCGTCGGTGCGGCAAGCGCCACCTGCTTCGGCGGCACATCCTTCCTGGCGACAGGTCTCGGCTCCGCCATTTCGCGTGCGATCGGCGTCGACTGCTGTTCAAGCAGCGGCTGAAGGCTCTTCCAATTGTCGTGAGCCACGATGCCGCCGACCGCGGCAATGCCGATCACCGCCCAAGGCAGCAATCCGCCACTGCTGCGTGCTCTGCTCTTTCCTCTCGCCGGCGCCTTGCGGCGGCCGCGTGTCGCTGTCTTGGCCATCTTTCCGAATCCCGTGAGGCCGGGATTATCGCTGCCCAATCCTTTCCGAAAGGTTGGCGAGGGCCGTTATCTTTGACGCGGGCCGATGCGCTAGACGACAAAACGCCCGGCATCGCCGGGCGCCTATCTCCAGAGGTTTGTCTTTCGCCTAGTCCGGACGTTGAGCTGAAGACTCGTTTTTTCCGGCCGATGCGGCGCCGCTGATGGGGGAACCGATCGGCTGTTTGCGTTTACCGATCTCGATGCGGTTGTCCGCCCCCTCGCGGATGGCCTGCCATTCATTTTCGTGCCGGATAACAATATCCCGGGGCACAAAGTTCATTGTCATGTGCTTCTCACCCTGTGGTTCAAATCAACTGTCAGTGCGCCGAAAAGCCCTCGGAGCCGCTATTTCTTCGTTTTCGTATGAGCTTTGATTTCGGGGCCTCCTTTGGAGAGGTCCGCACCGCTCACATGTGCCGGCACGTGAATGTCGTGATAGACGCCGGGCGTCAGCGTCAGGTCGACGTGATGCGGCGGCAGCACCTGTGCCTTCTGCATACGGTTCGGCTTTGCCCGCTTCATGCGGTCGGATGCCTCTGTGCGTTTGTCGGGAATATGGGTCGAAGTGTGCATCATCGGCGTCCTTTTCAGCTCAACCAGGGTTTAACGAGCGGAGGCGCGGATGGTTCCCGAAATTGTGCGGTTTTCCGTGGGGCGTTTGGCCTTGACTGGTTTGGGAAGTAGATTACCTAAGGCCCATCCCGCAGCCTTCCAGACATCGGCTGCGGGAAACATTGGTGCCGGGCCCCTCTGGCGAGAGTTTTTACGGCGCTCTCGTGATGTCGGTACCGCCTGCAACTCAGCCGGCGGATTTTTCATCGATGAAAAAGCTCACCATGCCTCGTCAGCATGCCCGTTGTGGCATGCGGCGTTTTGACAAAATCTCCACCCTCTCCAACAAGCTGTGCGGCCCCGAGGTGCGGCCATGAACCAGCCCCAGACCACTAAATCCTCGCTCGGCTATTTCCGCTGGGCGTTCATCGTCACCGCTCTCGGCCTTGTTCTCGGCGCCGTGCTTGGTTGGCAGACGACCGGCACGACCGGCGGCATGGCGACCGTCTTCTTCATCTGCACCGTGCTTGCGGTGCTGGAGATCTCGCTCTCCTTCGATAATGCCATCGTCAATGCCAACAAGCTGAAGGAGATGACGCCGGTCTGGCAGAAACGATTCCTCACCTGGGGCATCATCATTGCCGTCTTCGGAATGCGCATCGTCTTTCCGTTGGCGATCGTCGCGATCGCGGCACGGATCGGCCCCTGGGACGCTCTGGTGCTGGCTGCCCGCGAACCCGAGGAATATGCCCGCATCATGAACGATGCGCATCTGCCGATCGCAGCCTTCGGCGGCACCTTCCTGATGATGGTCGGCCTCAGCTATTTCTTCGACCATGAAAAGACGATCCATTGGCTTCGCGGCTTGGAGAAGGTGATGGCGCGCTCGGCTACCATCAGGGGCATCGAGATCGCCTTCGTGCTGGCGCTGATGCTTGTCTTCTCCTGGCTGATCGGCGGCGAGGAAGCCAGCGTCTTCGTCCATTGCGCCATCTACGGCCTGCTCACCTTCCTAGCCGTCGAGGTCGTCGGCGAGTTGCTCGACGCGTCGCAGCAGACGATGAGCGCTGCCGCCAAGGGCGGCCTCGGCGCGTTCATCTATCTGGAGGTGCTGGATGCCAGCTTCTCCTTTGACGGCGTCATCGGCGCCTTCGCCTTGACGCAGAACCTCTTCGTCATCGCAATCGGCCTCGGCATCGGCGCCATGTATGTGCGCTCGATGACCATCATGCTGGTGGAGAAGGGTACGCTTGCCGAATACCGCTACCTCGAACATGGCGCCTTCTACGCCATCCTAATCCTCGCAGTGATCATGTATGCGCAAACCCTGGTGCATATTCCCGAAGTGATCACCGGTCTCGGCGGCGCGGCACTGATCGGCCTGTCGCTCTGGTCGTCCATTCGCCACAACAGGCGCGAGCGGGCAGAAGATCACGCCGACCGGCGGGAGGAACTGCACGCCTGACGTGGCAGACAATTACGGGTCGCAACGCGCCTCAGCGTTGCGGCTACTCCGACATAAATTAAGCCCGCGACCATCCGGTTGCGGGCTGTTTCATTCCTGCATGCCTTGAGCGGCTTAGCGGATGACCTGAGCGAACGAAGCCGGATCAATGCCAAGCTCCTTGAGGTCGCGGGCGCGCGGACGACGGCCGGCTTCGACAGCGGCGCTGACGGCGTTGGCGGCGCTCAGCGCAGCAAATGCACGGCCCAGGAAGCCGGCGTGGACTGAATTGCGGATGGCGGACATTGTCCTGTTCCTCTTGCTTTATGATTGACCACTCATAGATGGCAGTGCGCTGTCGCATCTACAATGCACGGAAAATCACCGCAGCCATGCAAAAAGAAGAGGCCGGCGCATGGTTCCATGGCCGGCCTCCAGGCAGGGGTAAGGTTGTCTTTTTCTTCTAGTCTTCGTTTGCCGCCAGCTGCGACAGCACCTGGCCCCGACCGCGGATGCGCAGGATCAGCGGGATCAGGAAGGCAGCCGCCGCAACGATGAGAAGGCCTGCCGCGATCGGTGACATCACCAGCGTCGTCACGTCGCCCTGGCTGATCGCCAGCGCGCGGCGCAGTTGCTGCTCGGCCAGCGGCCCGAGGATGAGGCCGACGACGGCAGGCGCGATCGGATAGCCGAAGAGCCGCATCACATAACCGAGCAGGCCGAAGGCGAGCAGCATGCCGAGCTCGAACACGGAAGGGTTGGCGCCGATGGTTCCGAGCGTCGCAAACAGCAGGATGCCGGCATAGAGCCATGGCTTCGGAATGGTCAGCAGCCGCACCCAGAGCCCGATCATCGGCAGGTTGAGGACGAGCAGCATTGCATTGGCGATGAGCAGGCTGGCGATCAGTCCCCAGACGAGCTGCGGATTGGTGGCAAACAGGAGCGGCCCCGGCTGCAGCCCGTATTGCTGGAAGCCGGCGAGCATGATCGCCGCCGTCGCCGTCGTCGGCAGGCCGAGGGTCAGGAGCGGCACCAGCGTGCCGGCGGCTGACGCATTATTCGCCGCCTCCGGTCCGGCCACGCCTTCGATCGCGCCATGGCCGAATTCTTCCGGGTTCTTCGCCAGCCGCTTTTCGGTCGAGTAGGACAGGAACGTACCGATTTCAGCGCCGCCCGCCGGCATCGCGCCGATCGGGAAACCGATCAGCGTGCCGCGAAGCCAGGGCTTCCAGGAGCGCGACCAGTCCTGTGCATTCATCCAGAGCGAACCCTTGACCGCCTCCACCTGCTCCGCGACCCGGTTGCCCTGCGCTGCTATATAGAGCGTCTCGCCGATCGCGAACATCGCCACCGCCAGCGTCGTCACTTCGACGCCGTCGAGCAGGTCGGGGATGCCGAAGGAAAGCCTGGCCTGCCCCGTCTGCTGGTCGATGCCGACCATGGCGAGCGCGAAACCGATGAACAGCGCGGTCAGGCCTCGAAGCGCCGAATCTCCGAAGGCCGAGGAGACGGTGACGAAGGCGAGCACCATCAGCGCGAAATATTCGCGCGGCCCAAAGACCAGCGCCAGCTTGACGATGTAGGGCGCGATGAAGGCGAGCCCGAGCGTGGCGATGAGGCCGGCGACGAAGGAGCCGATCGCTGCCGTCGCCAATGCGGGTCCGCCGCGCCCGGCCCGCGCCATCTTGTTGCCTTCGAGCGCGGTGACGATCGATGCGCTTTCACCCGGCGTGTTGAGCAGGATCGACGTCGTCGAACCGCCATACATGCCGCCGTAATAGATGCCGGCGAACATGATCAGCGAGCCGCCCGGATCGAGCTTGTAGGTGGCCGGCAGCAGCAGCGCCACAGTGAGCGCCGGGCCAATGCCGGGCAACACGCCGACGGCCGTGCCGAGTGTCACGCCGACCAGCGCATAAACCAGGTTCATCGGCTGCATCGCAACCAGGATTCCCTGCCATAGGAATTCGAATGTGCTCATCTTGGTGTCCCAGGCGGCGTTCCCGTCCGTGCCTTCGCAATCGGTCGCCGCGAAAAATCAAAAGAGCTGACAGCGCGTCCCGCGCTGTCAGAAGAACAGATGTTCGAGCGGGCCGGCCGGCAGCGTCAGCTGCAGGAGCTGCGAGAAGATCGCCCAGACGACGAAGCTGAAAACGATGCCGATCGGCAGCGAGATCCAGAGCTTGCGTTTGCCGAAGCCGCGTGCGGTCAGTGCAAACAGAATACCGGTCGCAATCGAGAACCCGGCAACGCGCAGGAGCAGCA
The DNA here is from genome assembly GCF_050587665.1 of Rhizobium sp. Nf11,1. NCBI lineage: Bacteria > Pseudomonadati > Pseudomonadota > Alphaproteobacteria > Hyphomicrobiales > Rhizobiaceae > Rhizobium > Rhizobium sp. Nf11,1. The sequence goes on from NZ_JBOBHU010000004.1 coordinate 189,363, forward strand.
TCTGGCAGGCAAGACCCGCGACGATCCAGATGACGGGCGCCACTTCTTGCTTTTCTCGTTCCGGAAACTCGCCGCGCCAAGCTTCGGCGAGGGTCCAGATGCCAAGACAGAAGAGCCCGAACGCCACCACCTCAGGCACCGTCGCCGGACCGATGCGGGCGTACTGTGCGATCGTTTTCAGATGGGTTGCATCCCAGGCCATCACACCGGCGATGGCGAAGAGAAAAACGGCAATGATGAACGCCGCCCGATCAGGGCGGCGCTCGGTTGCCGAGGAGGTCTTATCCTCGCTCATTGAACAAGTCCGATCTCTTTAAGAATGCCCTCAGTGGCGGAGACGTCCTTTTCGAGCTGCGCCTTGAAGGCATCGCCGGAAAGATAGGTATCGGCCCAGCCCTTGGTCTTCAGCGTTTCCTGCCAGGTGGCGGAGCTGTGCAGCTTCTCGAAATCGGCGGTGATCTTGGCAACTTCGTCGTCCGACAGGCCAGGGGCTGCGGCGACCATGCGCCAGTTCTGGATGCTGACGTCGGTGCCGGCCTCCTTCAGCGTCGGGGCGTCGACGCCGTCGATACGCTTGTCGCTGGAGACGGCGAGGAGACGCAGCATGCCTGCCTTCACCTGCGATTCGAACTCGCTGTAGCTCGAAACGCCTGCTGTGACCTGGTTGCCGAGAATGGCTGCGAGCGCTTCACCGCCGCCGGAGAAGGCGACATAGTTGATCTTCGTCGGGTCGACGCCGGAAGCCTTGGCAATCAGTCCTGCGGTGATGTGGTCGGTGCCGCCGGCCGAGCCGCCGCCCCAGGAAACCGAGCCCGGATCCTTCTTCAGCGCCGCGACCAGATCGGCCATGGTCTTGATGTCGGACGCGGCGGGAACGACGATGGCCTCATATTCGCCGGTCAGACGGGCAATCGGCGTCACATCCTTGAGCGTCACCGGCGATTTGTTGGTGAGGATGGCGCCGACCATGACATAGCCGCCGACGATCAACGAATTCGGATTGCCGGCAGCCTGGCTGGCAAACTGCGCAAGGCCGATGGTGCCGCCGGCGCCGGGAACGTTCTGGACCTGTACGTTGCCGGCGATCTTCTCCTGCTGCAGCGCAGCCTGCAGGGAACGGGCCGTTTGGTCCCAGCCGCCGCCGGGAGCGGCCGGCGCGATGATGGTGTAGTCGGCGGCATAGGCCGGCAGCGCGATGGCGGCTGCAAGAATGGTTGCGATGAACGTATGCTTCACGATGTGTCCTCCGTGGGCGGTTGAGCGAACCGCCTGTTATTCTCGAGTGAATCGGAAGGGGTGGCCGGCCAGCGGACGCAGTTGTCCTGAATGACGAGCGGAATGCCTCCCAAACTTCAATTCTCCGCCTCCACGGAGAAGAAGTAGCCAAAGCCACCACAACAACCTGTCATCTAGCTGACATCGGCCAGATATCCAGAAGGAGAAGCCGCTTTTTTGCCGTAATTGGGCCAGCAGCCCGCCGAAGGTGTAACAGATATTGAGGTCATGAACCGGCCGAAAGCTGGCCTTCTTCACTGTGCCCGCAGAACCTCGTTCCAGTGCGCAATCAGCCGAGCACGCTTTACCTGATCGAGATAGACCATCAGCCCGGGACTGACCGGCACCGGCCGAAGTTGGGCGCCGAGCAGTTCCTGCAGCGTATTGGCAGTGTTCTCCCCCGCCACCTCCGGGCTGACGGCCGGGATCTGCAGCTCGCGCGCCATGATCGTCTGGCCCTCCTTCGACATGAAAAAGGCAAGGTAGCGGCGGCCGAGCTCCGGCTCGGCTGCAGCCTGCGGCACCAGCCCGATGCGCGACATCACCACCGTATAGTCCTTCGGCAGCACGATGCCGACATCGGGGTGCCGCGAAGCCCAGTCGGCGGCGTAGGAACCGAGAATATTATAGCCGAGCACGAAGCGCCCGTCGGCGACGCGTTCGAGGATCGCCGAGCTAGTCGAGTAGAGCTTGACGCCGGCCGCGCCCATCGCGCCGATCACCGACCAGATGTCGCCGAATTGCTCCTGGTCGCGCGCCATGAAAAGAAAGCCGACACCGGAGCGCTCGATATCGTAGGTGCTGATCCGGCCATAGACCGCATTGCCCTTGCGCTTCAGATAGTCCACGAATTCCGCCCGCGAGCTCGGCACCGGCTCGTGCGCAAAGCTCGGCTTGTGATAGACAAAGACCGCCGGCTCGAAGGTCAGCGCATAGGCGGTATTGCGCCAGTTCGCCCATTTCGGCCAGGCAGCACTCATCGGCAGATTGCTGACCTGCGCATAGCCGTCGTTGGAAAGCTTCACCTGCAGGTCCATCGCTGAGGAAAAGGCAAAATCCGCCGTTTTGCCGCCCGCATCGGTTTCTCTGACGATCCGGTCGTAGATTTCACCGGTCAGCATGTCTTCATATCTGACCGCGACATCGGGATTGGCCTCCTGGAAACCGCGGATCATCGGCTGTGCCAAGGGCTCGTCAAGCGAAGAATAGACCGTCAGCACCGGTGCGGCGGCATCGCTCGACTTCGCCGGAAAGAAGGCTTGGTCCGCCAGGACGCAACCCGGCCAGAACGCCAGCAGCAAAATGCAAATTCTCCTCATGCAGCAACAATGCCTGAGCGCACAGAGAGGAGCAAGGGCGCTGGATCGAAGCTGCCGACCGGGAAACATCAATCCGGACAATAATGTCGCTTTCCTCAATGGGAACGGCCTCTTCACCACAAAGGATTAGCGATCAGTTCCATGCTTCACCCCTTTAGAGTATTGATGAAGAACCGCGACGATATATGGTCGCGCTGCCGCGTCAAAACGTCGAAGCCGCCCGAACTTGTTTTCGGGGACGACTCTACGCGACAAAAACTCTAGAAAAAGCTAGACTATCCTGGGAAGATCCATGGGAGGGGTCATGGAACGACGACTGAGCGCTATTCTCGCTGCGGATGTCGTCGGCTACAGCCGACTGATGGGCATGGACGAGTCAGGCACCTTGCAGGCGCTGAACCGCCATCGCTGCGAGCTGATTGACGTTCGGATTTCCGACTACAAGGGCCGGATCGTCAAACTCACCGGCGATGGCATCCTTGCCGAATTCCAGAGCGTGGTGAATGCCGTCGCCTGCGCTGCCGAAATACAGCGCAGCATGTCGGCCCGCAACGAGAACGTGCCGAAGGACGAGCGCGTTGAATTCCGCATCGGCATAAATCTCGGCGATGTCGTGGTCGAGAACGGCGACATATTCGGCGACGGCGTCAATCTTGCCGCAAGGCTTGAGCGTATCGCAGCACCGGGCGGCATCGCCGTGTCGGCCTCCGTGCGCGACCAGGTCGGCTCGCGCCTCAATCTCGGCTTCGAGTTCATCGGCGAGCACATGCTGAAGAATATCAGGCAGCCCGTTCAGGTCTACACCGTCACCTTGGCGCCACCCTCCTCCACCAGGCTGGTGGCTGAGAACCGCAATACCTGCTTCATTGCCGTGCTGCCCTTCACAAATATGAGCGGTGACGCCGATCAGGATTATTTTTCCGATGGCATCACCGAAGACATCATCACCGATCTTTCCAAGATCTCGAGCCTGCACGTCGTGCCGCGCAACACCATCTTTACCTACAAGGGCATATCGGTGAAGTTGAAGCGCCTCGCCCAGGAACTCGGTGTGCGCTATGTGCTCGAAGGAAGCGTACGCATCTTCGACAAGCGCGTACGCATCTCCGGCCAGCTGATCGACACTGCCAATGGCGACCATCTCTGGGCCGAACGTTACGACCGCGACCTTACCGACATCTTTGCCATCCAGGACGAGATCACACAGGCGATCGTCAGTCAGCTGAAGGTGCGCCTGCTGCCGGAGGAGAAGAAGGCAATCGCCAACGAACCGACGGCCAATGTCGAGGCTTATACCTATTATCTCAGGGGTCGCCAGCTCTCCCACACCTGGACAAAATCCTACCTCGAGCTCGCAAGGCGCATGTTCTGCAAGGCCGTAGAACTTGACCCTGATTATGCCCGGGCCTATGCCGGCATCGCCGATTGCGACGCTGCGATCCGCGACTGGGCGCCCGACGATGTGCCGCTGAGGCGCATTCTCGATATGAGCGCACGGGCCCTTCAGCTCGACCCCGATCTTCCCGAGGCCCACGCCTCGCATGGCTTGGCCCTGCATCAGAGCGGCCTCGATGATCGTGCGGCGGCCGCTTTCGAACGTGCCCTCACGCTCGACCCGAACCTTTTCGAGGCGAATTTCCATTACGCCCGGTTCTTCTTCATGCGCGGCAACTTTGCCAAATCCGTTCAATATTTCACCCGCGCCGCCGAAATCCGCCCTGACGACTACGTCTCGCCGATCCATCTGATGTCGGCCTACCGCTCCCTCGGCCGTCCGGTGGATACGGAAAACTGGGCACGACTCGGCCTGCTGCGCGCCGAACGTGCGCTGAATCTCAATCCCGAAAACTCCGGCCCGGCCCATCGCGGCGCGCTGGCGCTTGCCCATCTCGGCGATGCGAAGCGGGCGCGCGACTGGGCCGCCCGCGCGATCGCCATCGATCCCGACGACATTGTCGCCCAGTACAATCTTGCCTGCGTCTATTCCGTCCTCGGCGATACCGACCGAGCAATCGACCTGCTCGAGAAGCTGCTGCCGCACAGCTCCGTCTATCATATCAAATGGTTCGACAATGATTCCGACCTCGACAACATCCGCGAGGATCCCCGCTTCCGGAAATTGTTGGCGATCGCAATGACGGAACGTGAACGGGTCGAGAGGACCGGGAGCTGAAATCTCGTCCCCGGCCATTCACTTAATTTTGAAAATCGCTATGACATCGCTCGGTCACCTCTGTAATCTCCTTTGAAAACAGAGGGAACATCCGTGCGCATCCTGCTCACAGAAGATAATATCGCGTTGGCCGACGGCCTGTCGGCGATTTTGCGCGGCACGGGCCATGCCGTCGATGTCGTCCATGACGGCGCATCCGCAAATGCGGTTATCGCCGCGGAAAATTTCGATCTTGTCATTCTCGACCTCAACCTGCCCGAGATGGACGGGCTCGACGTGCTGCGCGCCATGCGCGCCCGGCAGAACCAAGCAGCCGTCCTGATCCTGACGGCGCGGGGCACGCCGGAAGAACGGGTGAAGGGTCTCGATCTCGGCGCCGACGATTATCTGATCAAACCGTTCGATATTACCGAATTCGAGGCCCGCGTACGCGTGCTGCTGCGCCGCCAGGCCGGGCTGCGTTCGGCGACCGTCGGTTTCGGCGGCATTTCCTTCGACCTCAATTCCCGCACCTTTTCATCAGGCGATACCCCGCTTGATATTCCCGCCCGCGAACTCGGCTTGCTCGAAATCCTCTTCATGCGGGCCGGCAAGGTTGTGGCCAAGGAGGCGATCATCCAGTCGCTGACGGCCTTCGACGACGATATTTCCGCAAACGCGATCGAGCAATATGTCAGCCGGCTGAGGAAACGCCTCTCGCCGCACGGCCTGACGGTCAAGACCGCCCGCGGCATCGGATACTATCTCGACAAGCTGCCCGGGGCCTCATGAAAGCCGCCTACTCCCTCAGGCGCCGGCTGCTCTTCTGGCTGCTGATCTCGACCGCCGTCATCGGCACGCTGGCGCTCGCCGATACTTATCGCGAAGCGGTCCAGACGTCGAATATCGTCTCCGACCGCGTGCTCGCCGGCTCCGCTCTGGCAATTGCCGAACGCGTCGTCGTCGCCGAAGACGGGACATTGCAGGTCGACATTCCCTATGTCGCTCTTGAAATGCTGACCTCGGCGGCGCAGGACCGGGTCTTCTACCGTGTTGACGGCCCTCCGGGTCAATTCATCACCGGCTATCAATCCCTGCCGGTCCTGAAGAAAACGCCCGGCAATGCAGCGGCCTTTGCCGACGACAGCTTCCGCGGCGAACCGATCCGCATCGCCACTCTCGAGCGCTCGGCCTCGACGGGCATCCGCTCCGTGCCCTTCGTCGTGACGGTCGCCGAAACCACCATCGCCCGTCGGCAATTGACGCAGGCGATTCTCGTACGTTCGGCGCTACGTCTCGCCTTCATGATCCTGGGCGCGGCGGTGATCGTCTGGATATCGGTCACGGTGGCGCTCCGCCCGCTCTACAAGCTCGGCGACGCTATCGGCGAACGCAGCCCTGACGATCTGCATCCGATCGAACAAACCGTGCCGAGCGAGGTCGAGCCGCTGGTCGATACGGTGAACTCTTTCATGGTCCGCCTGCAGTCGGCCCTCGATGCGCTGCGCAATTTCACCGGCAACGCCAGCCATCAGTTGCGCACGCCCTTAGCGATCATCCGCACCCAGCTCGCCCTTTCCGCCCGCGCCGGCACGCTTGATGAAGCCCAGGCGGCGGCGCTGAAGGGAGACCAGGCCGTGGCGCATGCCGAGCGCATCCTTGCTCAGCTTCTCCTGATGGCGACGATCGATGCCGCCACCGCCAAGGAGGCGCTGGCCGCCTCCGCCATCGACCTTGCGGCAATCGCTCAGGAAATCACCGGCGAGCAGATCCCGGCGGCCGCCGTCGCCGGTATCGATCTCGGCTTCGAGGGCGAAAGCCCGGCCATGATCCGCGCCGAGCCGCTGCTGATCGGCGAGATGCTGCGCAATCTCGCCGGCAACGCCATCGCCTATGCCGGCAAGGGGGCTGAGGTCACCGTCCGCATCATCGCAGCCGCCGACACGGTTCGCCTCGAAGTCGAGGACAATGGTCCCGGTATTCCCAGCGAGAAGCTGGAGGCGGTTCGCAGGCGCTTTTCGCGCGGCAATGATTCCGGCGCGCCTGGCGCCGGCCTCGGCCTGCCGATCGTCGAAGAAATCGCCAATCTTTTCAACGCCGCCCTGACGCTGGAACCGGGCGCGGGCGGCAAGGGTCTGAAGGCGGCGGTCACCTTCGCCAAAGCGGCGTAAAAGCCGCCGGGTCCTCGACGTTCGGCCCTTGCTTTCTTTCGCTGCATTGCACACACTGACTTCGGGAACAGCAAGCCGCACAATGATGCGCGCCGGATAAAAAGAGAAATATGTCGATCAAAGCCAGCATCTATCATCTGACGCATTATACCTACGACAAACCGGTCCGCCTCGGCCCACAGATCATCCGGTTGAAACCGGCCTCGCATTCGAAGACGCGGGTGCTCAGCCACTCGTTGAAGGTCACGCCCTCCAACCACTTCGTCAACCTCCAGCAGGACCCCTACGGCAATTACCTCGCCCGCTACGTCTTCCCCGATCCCGTGACCGAGTTCAAGATCGAGGTCGACCTGGTCGCCGACATGACGGTCTACAATCCCTTCGATTTCTTCGTAGAGGAGGAGGCGACCAAGTGGCCGTTCGACTATCCTGAAACCATCCGTGAGGATCTGTCGATCTACATGACACCGGAGCCCGCCGGCCCGCGTCTCAAGGCGCTGCTGCCGACGCTCGATTGGTCGCCGGGCCAGCCGACGATCGATATGGTCGTCGGTTTGAACGCCCGCCTGCAGCGGCAGATCGGCTATGTCATCCGCATGGAAGCCGGTGTGCAGACGCCGGAAGAGACGCTGGAAAACGCCAAAGGCTCCTGCCGCGACACCAGCTGGCTGCTCGTCCAGATCCTGCGCCATCTCGGCCTTGCCGCGCGCTTCGTCTCCGGCTACCTCATTCAGCTGACGCCTGACCTGAAGGCGCTCGACGGCCCCTCCGGGACCGAGGTCGATTTTACCGACCTGCATGCCTGGGCCGAGGTCTATCTGCCGGGTGCCGGCTGGGTCGGCCTCGATCCGACCTCCGGCCTCCTGACCGGCGAAAGCCATATCCCGCTTGCAGCAACGCCGCATTACCGCAACGCCGCGCCGATCTCGGGCGGTTATTTCGGCGAGGCCGAAACCGAATTCGCCTTCGATATGAAGGTCTCGCGCGTTGCCGAGCATCCGCGCATCACCAAGCCCTTCTCCGATGACAGCTGGAACGAACTCAACGAACTCGGCGAGAAAGTCGATCGTATCCTCGAAACCGAGGATGTGCGCCTCACCATGGGCGGCGAGCCGACCTTCGTTTCGATCGACGATTTTCAATCCGCCGAATGGAACACCGAGGCCGTCGGCCCGACCAAGCGCGAAAAGGCGGACGCGCTCATCCGCCGGCTTCGCACCCGCTTCGCCCCGAACGGCTTTCTGCATTACGGCCAGGGCAAATGGTATCCGGGCGAAAGCCTGCCGCGCTGGACCTTCTCGCTCTACTGGCGCAAAGATGGTTTGCCGATCTGGTCCGATGACAATCTCGTCGCCACCGAGGGCCGCAATTATGAGGTCACGGAGGATGATGCCGGTCGGCTGCTCACGGCGATTGCTGGCGAGCTGGATGTGTCCCCGGAATATGTCGCGCCGGCCTTCGAGGATCCCGCCGAATGGCTCACCAAGGAAGCGAACCTGCCGGAGAATGTCGATCCGGCGAATTCCAAGCTCAAGGACGCCGAGGAGCGCAGTCGTATCGCCCGTGTCTTCGATCGCGGACTGACCCGCCCGACCGGTTATGTCCTGCCTGTTCAGGCCTGGAACGCGCGCGCCAGCGGCCGCACCTGGACGAGCGAGAAATGGTCGACGCGGCGCGGCCGCATCTTCCTCGTGCCGGGCGACAGCCCGGTCGGCTATCGTCTGCCGCTCAATTCGCTCGCCTATATCCCGCCCTCGCAATATCCCTATATCAACCCGCTCGATCCGTTTGTGCAGCGCCCGGAACTGCCGGATTTCGCCGAGGATAGCGGGCGTCCGCTACAGTCCGCGCACTTCCAGCCCTTCACCGGCCAGCAACCGGCGGCACCTCAATCGTTGAACGAGATCGGCGGCCACGTCCGCACCGCGATTTCCGTCGAGCCGCGCGATGGCCGCCTCTGCGTCTTCATGCCGCCCACAGAAACGCTCGAAGATTATCTCGATCTCATCGCCTCGACCGAACGAGCGGCCGCCGCTCTCGGTCTCGCCGTTCACATCGAAGGCTATCCGCCACCGCAAGACGAGCGCATCAACGTCATCCGCGTCGCCCCGGATCCCGGCGTCATCGAAGTCAACATTCATCCGTCCTCGACATGGAAAGAGACGGTCGACATCACCACTGCCATCTACGAGGAGGCCCGCCAAAGCCGTCTCGGCGCCGACAAGTTCATGATCGACGGCCGCCATACCGGCACCGGCGGCGGCAACCATGTCGTCGTCGGCGGAAGCAATCCGAACAACAGCCCCTTTCTGCGCCGCCCGGATTTGCTGAAGAGCCTCGTGCTGCACTGGCAACGCCATCCCTCGCTTTCCTACCTCTTCTCCGGGCTGTTCATCGGCCCGACCAGCCAAGCGCCGCGCATCGATGAAGCCCGCCACGACAGCCTCTACGAGCTGGAAATCGCACTGGCGCAGATCCCGGCGCCCGGCCGCGGCCAGCAGCCTTTGCCCTGGCTCGTCGACCGCCTGTTCCGCAACCTCTTGATCGACGTGACCGGCAATACCCATCGCGCCGAAATCTGCATCGACAAGCTCTTCTCCCCCGATGGCCCGACGGGCCGCCTCGGCCTGGTGGAGTTCCGCGGTTTCGAAATGCCGCCGAATGCCCGCATGTCGCTGGCCCAGCAGCTGCTGGTGCGTGCGCTGATCGCCCGCTTCTGGATGAAACCGACCGACGGCAAGTTCGTGCGCTGGGGAACCTCGCTGCACGACCGCTTCATGCTGCCGCATTATGTCTGGGCCGACTTCCTCGATGTGCTGGCGGACTTGCGTCAAAACGGCTTCGATCTCAGCCCTGAATGGTTCAAGGCCCAGCTCGAATTCCGCTTCCCCTTCTGCGGCGAGGTCGACTATGAAGGATCGAAGCTGGAACTGCGTCAGGCGCTGGAACCCTGGCACGTCATGGGTGAGCAAGGCGCGATCGGCGGCACGGTTCGCTATGTCGATTCGTCCGTCGAACGCCTGCAGGTACGCTTCGAAACCAGCAATACCGCGCGCTACACCGTCACCTGCAACGGCCGCGTCCTGCCGCTGACGCCGACCGGCACGTCGGGCGTATCGGTCGCCGGCGTCCGCTACAAGGCATGGCAGCCGGCTTCGGGCTTGCATCCGGTGCTGCCGATCAACACACCTTTGACTTTTGACATTTATGATACATGGTCGAAGCGTTCGATTGGCGGCTGCATCTATCATGTTGCCCATCCGGGCGGCCGGACCTATGACACCTTCCCGGTCAACGGCAACGAGGCGGAAGCAAGGCGGCTGGCCCGCTTCGAGCCGTGGGGGCATACGGCGGGCGGTTTCATCCCGCGCGCCGAGACGGGTTCGCCGGAATTCCCGTTGACGCTGGATCTGAGGCGGCCTGCCGGCATTTGAGACCCGGGGGCAGAGGCCGAGGGTGAGGTTGGGTTTGATGGGTAAGAGACCGGCAGTGGAGCGCAGGCAAGAGGCGGAGAGCAGCATCGGCAAGGATGCGGCCTTCGGCTATGCGCCGCTTCCCGGCACCGCCGACGAGATGGTCGACAATAAAGGCACGGTCCGCCCCGTCTGGCAGCGTTTCCTCTCGCATCTCGGCGCAATGCCGGAAAAGGATCTCGCGGAGCGTTTCGCCCGCGCCGACCGCTACCTCAGAGACGCCGGCGTCTTCTACCGTGCCTATGGCAGCAAGGGAGCCGGCGAACGCGCCTGGCCGATCTCGCATATCCCGGTGCTGATCGACGAGCGCGAATGGCAGGCGCTGTCGGCAGGCCTCGTCCAGCGCGCCGACCTCCTGGAGGCGATCATTGCCGATATCTACGGCGAGAACCGACTGGTCGAGGAAGGATTCCTGCCGCCGGCGCTGATCGCCGCCAATCCCGAATTTCAGCGCCCGCTGGCCGGCATCCGGCCGGCATCCGGCCACTATCTGCACTTCTGCGCCTTCGAAATCGGCCGCGGGCCTGACGGCAATTGGTGGGTGCTGGCAGACCGCACCCAGGCTCCCTCCGGCGCCGGCTTCGCGCTTGAAAACCGCGTCGCGACGACCCGCGCCTTCTCCGACATCTATGCCGAAACGCCCGTCCACCGCCTCGCCTCGTTCTTCGGCGCCTTCCGCGATGCGCTGCAGGACATGAAACATTCAGGCGACGACCGCATCGCCGTCCTGACGCCAGGTCCTGCCAACGAGACCTATTACGAACACGCCTACATTGCCCGCTATCTCGGCTTCATGCTGCTCGAGGGCGAGGATCTCGCCGTCGTCAAGGGACGCGTGATGGTCCGCACCGTCGCCGGCCTGAAGCCGATCGGCGTGCTCTGGCGCCGCCTCGATTCGGCCTTTGCCGACCCGCTGGAGCTGAACCAGAATTCGCATATCGGCACGCCCGGTCTCGTGGAAGCGCTGCGCGCCGAAAGCGTCACCATCGTCAACGCGCTCGGCACCGGCATTCTCGAAACCCGGGCGCTTCTCGCCTTCATGCCGACCATCTGCCGGCATCTGCTGGGGCAGGATCTGAAACTGCCGTCGATTGCCACCTGGTGGTGCGGCCAGAAGGAAGAGCGCGAACAGGTCGCCAAGAACATCGAAAAAATGGTGATCGGCCCGGCCTATTCCCGTGCGCCCTTCTTCGACGACAACGGCGAATCCGTGCTCGGCTCGTCGCTGCGGGCAACGGCCAAAGATTCCATCGCCAACTGGCTGAATTCGGACGGTCAGAAACTGGTCGGTCAGGAAGTCGTCACGTTGTCGACGACGCCCGCCTGGGTGAACGGCAAACTCATGCCGCGGCCGATGTCGCTGCGCGTCTTCGCTGCCCGCACGGCAAACGGCTGGCAGATCATGCCCGGCGGTTTTGCCCGCATCGGCTCCGGCGCCGACGTCTCGGCGATCGCCATGCAGTCCGGCGGAGCAGCCGCCGACGTCTGGATCGTCAGCGACAAGCCGGTCGAGCGCCACACCCTGCTGCCGGCCGAGGGCAGCTTCACCCGCAACATGCCGGGCAGCCTGCCGAGCCGGGCGGCCGACAATCTGTTCTGGCTCGGCCGATATATTGAACGCGCCGAAGGGGCGTTGCGGATCCTGCGCGCCTGGCATGCGCGCTATGCCGAAGCCGCCGATCCGAGCCAGCCGCTGCTCGCCGACGTCTCCGCCTATCTCGCGGCCGTCGATATCGATACCGCCGAGCCCGTGCCCGAGAGGCTCCTGCGCAACATCGACAGCGCCGTCTATTCCGCCAGCAACATCCGTGACCGCTTCTCGCCCGATGGTTGGCTCGCCCTCAACGATCTCGCCAAAACCGCCCGCCGCTTTCACGCCACCGTCACTGCCGGCGATGACGCCAGCCATGCGATGACGATCCTCCTGCGCAAGCTCGCGGGCTTTGCCGGCCTCGTGCACGAGAACATGTACCGCTTCATGGGCTGGCGTTTCCTCTCCCTCGGCCGCTATATCGAGCGCGGCCTGCACATGACGCGCCTGCTCGGGCACATGTCCGGCCCGGAAGCGCCCGACGGCGCGCTCGACATGCTGCTCGAGATCGGCGACAGCGTCATGACCCATCGCCGACGCTACAACGTTAACACCGCGCGGCTGACCGTCACTGACCTGCTTGCGCTCGACCCCCTCAACCCGCGCTCGGTTCTCTTCCAGGTGAACGAGATCCATCATGAGGTCGAGCAACTGCCGAACGCCCTGATCAACGGCCAGATGTCGCCCTTCTACCGCGAGGCGATGCGGCTTCATTCCGGTCTGGCGGTAATGACGCCGGAGGGCATGGGGGTCGAGGTCTACCAGCGGCTCGAACGCGAATTGGAGCAGCTTTCCGATCTGCTCGCCCAGACCTATCTCGGGTGACGGCAGTGCTTTACGATCTATCGCTCCGCATGGGTTACAGCTACGACGTGCCGGCCTCCGGCGCTCGCCATATCATGCGCTTGATGCCGCTGTCGCTGAGCAATCGGCAACGCCTGGTCGCCGGCTCGATCACCATCTCGCCGACGCCGGACGAGCAGTCTCATTTCGTCGATTTCTTCCAACATCCCGCCACCTCCTTCATGCTGCGGACGCCGCATGAGACGCTCGACATTCGCATGCAGGCGCGTGTGCAGGTCGAAAGCCTGCCGATCGCAGCAGATTTCTCGCCGCTGCTTGCCGACTTGCCCGAGGAAATATCCGGCGTCTGGTCACTTGCGCCGGATTCGCCGCATCACTTTCTCGGCGACAGCCCGCGCCTGACGCAGACGCGCGAGATTGGCGATTACGCACGAAGCTGCGTCACGCCCCAACTGACAGCCATGCAGATCGCCCATGCGCTCTGCGCCCTCATCAATAAGGATTTCACCTACGATTCCGACGCAACCGCGGTGGACACGACCCCCCTCGAAGCGTTCAGGCTGAAGCGCGGCGTCTGTCAGGATTTCACCCATGTCATGATCCTGGCGCTTAGAAGCCTCGGCATTCCGGCCGGCTACGTCTCCGGTTTCCTGCGCACCATTCCGCCCCCCGGCAAGGAACGGCTGGAAGGGGCGGACGCCATGCATGCCTGGGTGCGGGTCTGGTGCGGCGAGACCATCGGCTGGATCGAACTCGACCCCACCAACGACATCCCCGCCGGCATGGACCACATTGTCGTCGCCTACGGCCGCGACTATTCCGACGTCGTTCCCGTCATCGGCGTGTTGAAAAGCTATGGCGGCCAGCGCGCCGTTCAGGCGGTCGACGTCATCCCGCTGAAATGATCCCAAAATTGGAAAAATTTGCCGATTCGTTAAAATTCTATTGACGCCGTAAGGACTGCGTAAAGAAGCCGCGTGCGTAAATCACCTCACAGGGTTTCCAGTTGGGTGAACATGATGAGCACCTCCATTTTGCGTCCCTGCCTGCGTCGCATGTTCAGCGATCGAGGCGGAAATTTCGGTATCATGACGGCGATCTTGGCGCCGGTTCTGCTCGGCGCTGCCGGCATGGCAATCCAGGTCGGTGATATGCTGCTCTCGAAACAGCAATTGCAGGAGGCGGCCGATTCAGCCGCGCTGGCAACTGCGACTGCTCTGGGGAACGGCACGATCCAAACCTCTCAGGCGGAAGCCTTCGCGCGGAATTTCATCGCCGGGCAAATGGCGAATTACCTGCAGGACGGCGTCGATATCAAGAACGCGACTGCCGTCAATGTCCAAACGAGTACATCGGGCGGCTCGACATCCTACCAGGTAACGGTTACACCGAGCTACGACCTCACGGTCAATCCGCTCATGCAGGCGGTCGGCTTCAGCACGCAGCATCTTTCGACGTCAAGCACGACGGTCAGTGGTCCTTCTCAGACCCCGGGCTCCAATTCCCAGGGCTCCATCTCCATGTTTCTCGCGCTCGATAAGTCAGGGTCGATGGGAGACCCTACTGAAACCGTCAACAAGGATGATCCGACGGAAACCTTCACCTATGACTGCAACCCCCACCTCAACAAGAAGGGCAAGTGGGTTTACGACACCTGCACCGGCAGCCGCACCAACTACTATACGAAGATAGAGGCGCTGAAGATGGCCGCTGGCAATCTTTTTGGCCAGCTCACCAGCGCCGATCCCAACGCCCAATACGTACGCACCGGCGCAGTCTCTTATGATATCGTTCAATACACACCCAGCACTCTTGCCTGGGGAACTGCCGGTGCCTCGAGCTACGTCAACGCGCTTCAGGCAGGAGGTGGCACCAACTCGAGCGGGGCGATGAGCACGGCGTATTCATCCTTGACGGCAAAAAATGCCGCAGGTAACGATGCCGAGGACGCCGCCCATAAGCTGAAGACCGGGCAGATACCCAAAAAGTACATCGTCTTCATGACGGACGGCGACAATAACGACGATAGCAGCGGCGGCCGTTCCTATGACACCCTGACCAGGGCGACATGTGACATCGCCAAGTCCAAGGGTATCGAAATCTATACGATCGCCTTCATGGCGCCGCCGGGCGGACAGGCGCTGCTGCAGTATTGCGCCTCCGATGCTGCCCATTATTTCCAGGCAGAACAAATGGAAGACCTCCTGGCCGCGTTCAAGGCGATCGGAGCGAAGGCTTCCACACAACTGACGCGTCTGACTAACTAGCGATACCGCCAGGTGAAATGCCGAACAAAAAGCCGCGCCGGAGCAAACCGGCGCGGCTTTTTGCTATCCCTATCCTCACATCAGATCGGGAAAGGCGATTGAAATCAACCCTCCTCAGCGAGGCGAATATGAAGGTTTCGCAAATTTTTCGTTTGTCCAAATCCTTTGTTGCAAGTGCTTCCTAACGATGCATAAACTGTCGCAAGCGCAGGCGACAAATCGATTAAATCAGGCATAACAGCCTGAAACCAAATTAAAATTGGCGAGATCTGACCATGAATACCGTTTCCAAGCCGGTTATCCCCTCTCCCGCTCCCCGCAGCTCAAGGCCGGAAATTCTCGCTGAGGAAATCATCGAACGTCTGACCTATCGCATCGGCAAGGATGCCAAGGTGGCAAAGCCGCATGACTGGCTGACGGCGACGATCCTGGTGGTGCGCGACCGTATCATCGACAAATGGATGGCCTCCACACGCGAGGTCTATGCGACCGGCGCAAAGCGGGTCTATTATCTTTCGCTCGAATTCCTGATCGGCCGGCTGATGCGCGATGCCGTGTCCAATCTCGGCCTGATGGAAGAGGTTCGCGATGCGCTGGCCTCGCTCGGCGTCGACGTCAATGTCATTGCCGGCCTGGAGCCGGACGCAGCGCTCGGCAATGGCGGCCTCGGCCGCCTCGCCGCCTGTTTCATGGAGAGCATGGCGACGGTCAATGTTCCGGCTTATGGCTACGGCATTCGTTACGTCCACGGCCTATTCCGACAGCAGATGGCCGACGGTTGGCAGGTGGAACTGCCCGAGAACTGGCTCGCCCACGGCAATCCCTGGGAATTCGAGCGCCGCGAGAGCTCCTATGAAATCGGTTTCGGGGGCTCTGTCGAATTCATCACCACCCATGACGACCAGCCGCGCTACGTCTGGAAGCCGGCCGAGCGCGTCATCGCCGCCGCCTTCGACACGCCGGTCGTCGGCTGGCGGGGAAAACGGGTCAACACGCTACGCCTCTGGTCGGCGCAGCCGATCGACCCGATCCTGCTCGATGCCTTCAACGCCGGTGACCATATCGGCGCGCTGCGCGAAAGCAACAAGGCCGAAAGCCTGACCCGCGTCCTCTATCCCGCCGACGCCACCCCTGCCGGCCAGGAACTGCGCCTGCGCCAGGAGTTCTTCTTCTCGTCGGCATCGCTGCAAGACATTCTGCGCCGCCACCTGCAGCAATATGACGATTTCACCTCGCTGCCCGACAAAGTGGCCATTCAGCTGAACGACACCCATCCGGCCGTCTCGGTCGCCGAACTGGTGCGCCTGCTCTGCGACGTGCACGGTATGGATTTCGACCAGGCCTGGGATATCACCCGCCGCACCTTTTCCTACACCAACCACACGCTTCTGCCCGAAGCCTTGGAAAGCTGGCCCGTTCCGCTCTTCGAGCGCCTGCTGCCGCGCCACATGCAGATCGTCTACGCGATCAATGCCAAGATCCTGCTCGATGCCCGCAAGGGCAAGAACTTCTCCGACAGCGAAATCCGCTCGATTTCGCTGATTGAGGAAAGCGGCGACCGCCGCGTGCGCATGGGCAATCTCGCCTTCATCGGCTCGCACTCGATCAACGGCGTCTCGGCCCTGCACACCGACCTTATGAAGGTCACGGTGTTCGCCGACCTGCACAAGCTCTATCCCGACCGCATCAACAACAAGACCAACGGCATCACGCCGCGCCGCTGGCTGCAGCAGTGCAATCCCAGCCTCACCGGTCTGATCCGCGAGGCGATCGGCGATGAGTTCCTCGATGACGCCGAAAAGCTGCGCCCGCTCGAGGCGCATGCTTCCGACCCGAGCTTCCAGCAGAAGTTTGCCGCAGTGAAGCGGGCCAACAAGGTGGCCCTTTCCAATCTCGTCGCCAGCCGCATGGGCGTGAAGCTCGATCCGTCGGCGATGTTCGACATCCAGATCAAGCGCATCCATGAATACAAACGCCAGCTTCTGAACATCATCGAAGCCGTCGCGCTTTACGACCAGATCCGCTCGCATCCGGAACTGGACTGGGTGCCGCGCGTAAAACTCTTCGCCGGCAAAGCGGCGCCGAGCTATTACAACGCCAAGCTCATCATCAAACTCATCAACGACGTCGCCCGCACCATCAACAACGACCCATCGGTGCGCGGCCTGCTGAAGGTCGTCTTCGTGCCCAACTACAATGTCTCGCTCGCCGAGGTCATGGTTCCCGCCGCCGACCTTTCCGAGCAGATTTCGACCGCCGGTATGGAAGCCTCCGGCACAGGCAATATGAAGTTCGGCCTCAACGGCGCGCTGACGATTGGCACGCTCGACGGCGCTAATGTCGAGATGCGTGACAATGTCGGCGAAGATAACATCGTCATCTTCGGCCTTAGGGCCGACGAGGTCGCCAAGGTCCGCAGTGATGGCCACAATCCCCGCGCCATTATCGAAGGCTCCCGCGAACTCTCTCAGGCGCTCTCAGCCATCGGTTCCGGCGTCTTCTCGCCCGATGACCGTAATCGCTACACGGCGCTGATCGACGGCATCTATTCGCATGACTGGTTCATGGTCGCCGCCGATTTCGACGCTTATGCCCAGGCCCAGCGCGACGTCGACCAGATCTGGACCAACCAGGCGGCCTGGTACACGAAGACGATCAACAATACCGCACGGATGGGCTGGTTCTCCTCCGACCGTACGATCAGGCAATATGCAGACGAAATCTGGAGAGCCGGATGAAAACGCCGAAAACCCTCCCTGAAGTAAAGCTTTCCTGGGAAATTTCGGCAGATGAAATCACGGCGATCCTTGCCGGCTCGCATTCCAATCCCTTTGCCATCCTAGGTGTGCACCAAGCCGGCGACGCTTTCGTTGCCCGGTGCTTCATCCCGGGTGCCGAGGAAGTGACCGCCATGACCCTCGATGGCGGCATCATCGGCGAATTGAATCAGCTCCACGCCGACGGGTTCTTCGCCGGGCCGGTTTCGCTCGCGAAGCTGCAGCCGGTGCGCTACCGCGCCCGGCGCGGTGACGCCGAATGGGCAGTCACCGACCCCTACAGCTTCGGGCCGGTGCTTGGGCCGATGGACGATTATTTCGCCCGTGAAGGTTCGCATCTGCGCCTGTTCGACAAGATGGGCGCGCATCTCATCAAGCATGACGGCGCGCAGGGCATCCACTTCGCGGTCTGGGCGCCGAACGCCCAGCGCGTTTCCGTGGTTGGCGATTTCAACGGTTGGGACGGCCGCCGCCATGTGATGCGCTTTCGCGCCGACAGCGGCATCTGGGAAATCTTCGCTCCCGATGTGCCGCTCGGCGTCGCCTACAAGTTCGAGATTCGCGGCCACGACGGCGTGTTGCTGCCGCTGAAGGCCGATCCCTTCGCCCGCCGCAGCGAGCTCAGACCCAAGACCGCCTCGATCGCCGCTGCCGAGCTGGAGCAGGTCTGGGAGGATGAGGCCCATCTGAAGCACTGGCGCGAAACCGACAAGCGCCGACAGCCGATCTCGATCTATGAGGTGCATGCCGGCTCCTGGCAGCGCCGGCAGGACGGCACCATGCTGTCCTGGGACGAACTTGCCTCCAGTCTCATCCCCTATTGTGTCGACATGGGTTTCACCCATATCGAATTTCTGCCGATCACCGAGCATCCCTACGACCCCTCCTGGGGCTACCAGACGACCGGCCTTTATGCGCCGACCGCCCGCTTCGGCGAGCCGGAAGGCTTCGCCCGCTTCGTCAACGGCTGCCACAAGGTGGGCATCGGTGTCATCCTCGACTGGGTACCGGCGCATTTCCCGACCGACGAGCACGGCCTCGGCTGGTTCGACGGCACGGCGCTCTACGAGCACGAAGACCCGCGCAAGGGCTTCCATCCGGACTGGAACACGGCGATCTATAACTTCGGCCGCACCGAAGTGGTTTCCTATCTGGTCAACAATGCTCTCTACTGGGCCGAGAAATTCCATCTCGACGGCCTGCGCGTCGATGCCGTCGCCTCGATGCTCTACCTCGATTATTCCCGCAAGCACGGCGAATGGATTCCGAATGAATATGGCGGCAACGAGAACCTCGAAGCGGTCCGCTTCCTGCAGGACCTCAACATCCGCATTTACGGCCAGCACCCCAACGTCATGACCATCGCCGAAGAATCGACCTCCTGGCCAAAAGTCTCGCAACCCGTGCATGAAGGCGGGCTCGGCTTCGGTTTCAAATGGAACATGGGCTTCATGCATGACACGCTGAGCTATATGAAGCGCGACCCGGTGCACCGCAAACACCATCATAACGAGCTCACCTTCGGCCTCCTCTATGCCTATTCGGAAAATTTCGTCCTGCCGCTGTCGCACGACGAGGTCGTTCACGGAAAGGGCTCGCTGATCGCCAAGATGCCGGGCGATGACTGGCAGAAGTTCGCCAATCTGCGCGCCTACTACGCTTACATGTGGGGCTATCCCGGCAAGAAGCTGTTGTTCATGGGCCAGGAATTCGCCCAGTGGAGCGAATGGAGCGAGGATCGGTCGCTCGACTGGAACCTGCTGCAATATCGTATGCACGAGGGCATGCGGCGCCTGGTGCGCGACCTCAACTTCACCTATCGCAGCAAGCCCGCCCTGCATGAGCGTGACTGCGAGGGCGACGGCTTCGAATGGCTGATTGCCGACGACGGCGAGAATTCCGTCTTCGCCTGGCAACGCAAGGCGCCGGGCCAGAAGCCGATCGTCGTCATCACCAACTTTACTCCCGTCTACCGCGAGAACTACTTGTTACGCCTGCCTTCCGCAGGCCGCTGGCGGGAGATTCTGAATACCGATGCCGACATCTATGGCGGTAGCGGGAAGGGCAATGGCGGGCGCGTGCAGGCCGTCGATGCCGGCGGCAATATCACCTGCTCGATCACGCTGCCGCCCTTGGCGACAATCATGCTTGAACCTGAAAATTAAGACTGGTGGGAGGAGAAAATGGTAGAGAAGCGTATTCAGCCACTTGCCCGCGACGCAATGGCTTACGTTCTGGCGGGCGGCAGGGGGAGCCGTCTCAAGGAACTCACCGACCGGCGTGCCAAGCCCGCCGTCTATTTCGGCGGCAAGGCACGCATCATCGATTTCGCGCTGTCCAACGCGCTGAATTCGGGCATTCGCCGCATCGGCGTCGCGACGCAATACAAGGCGCATTCGCTGATCCGTCACATGCAGCGCGGCTGGAACTTCTTCCGCCCGGAGCGAAACGAAAGCTTCGACATCCTGCCTGCATCGCAGCGCGTTTCCGAAACGCAATGGTATGAAGGCACCGCCGACGCCGTTTATCAGAACATCGATATTATCGAGGATTACGGCGTCGAATACATGGTCATTCTCGCCGGCGACCATGTCTACAAGATGGACTATGAATACATGCTCCAGCAGCATGTCGATTCCGGCGCGGACGTGACGATCGGCTGCCTGGAAGTGCCGCGCATGGAAGCGACCGGCTTCGGCGTCATGCATGTCAACGAAAAGGATGAGATCTTCGCTTTCATCGAAAAGCCGGCGGATCCCCCCGGTATTCCCGACAAGCCGGATTTCGCGCTCGCCTCGATGGGCATCTACGTCTTCCACACCAAGTTCCTGCTCGATGCGCTGCGCCGCGACGCCGCCGACCCGACGTCGAGCCGCGATTTCGGCAAGGATATCATCCCCTATATCGTCAAAAACGGGAAGGCCGTCGCCCACCGCTTCGCCAAATCCTGTGTCCGCTCCGATTTCGAGCACGAGCCCTACTGGCGCGACGTCGGCACGATCGACGCCTACTGGCAGGCCAATATCGATCTGACGGCCATCGTCCCGGAGCTCGATATCTACGACAAGTCCTGGCCGATCTGGACCTATGCCGAGATCACCCCGCCGGCGAAGTTCGTCCATGACGACGACGACCGCCGCGGTTCGGCCACCTCCTCGGTTGTGTCAGGCGACTGCATCATCTCAGGCGCCAGCCTCAACAAAAGCCTGCTCTTCACCGGCGTCAGGGCCAATTCATTTTCCAAGCTGGAAGGGGCGGTCATCCTGCCGAATGTGAAGATCGGGCGGCGGGCGCAACTCAAGAACGTCGTGATCGACCATGGTGTCGTCATTCCGGAAGGGCTGGTCGTCGGCGAGGATCCCGAACTCGACGCCAAACGCTTCCGGCGGTCGGAAGGGGGCATCTGCCTGATCACCCAACCGATGATCGACAAGCTGGATATCTGACGTATGAAAGTTCTTTCGGTTTCGTCCGAAGTCTTCCCCTTGATCAAGACAGGGGGTCTGGCCGACGTGTCAGGTGCCCTGCCAATTGCTCTGAAAGCCTTCGGGGTCGAGACCAAGACCCTCCTGCCCGGCTACCCCGCCGTCATGAAGGTCATTCGCGACCCTGTCGTCAGACTCGAATTCCCGGACCTGCTCGGTGAGCGGGCGACCGTGCTCGAGGTTGAACATGAGGGTCTCGATCTGCTCGTCCTCGACGCGCCCGCCTATTACGAGCGGCCGGGCGGTCCCTATCTTGATCCGCTTGGCAAGGATTATCCCGACAATTGGCGCCGTTTCGCCGCCCTGTCGCTTGCCGCTTCCGAAATCGGCGCCGGACTGCTGCCCGGCTGGCGGCCGGATCTCGTCCACACCCACGACTGGCAGGCGGCGCTGACCTCGGTCTACATGCGCTATTATCCGACCCCGGAACTGCCGAGCGTGCTGACCATCCACAACATCGCCTTTCAGGGCCAGTTCGGCCCGGAGATTTTTGCCGGTCTGCGTCTGCCAGGTCATGCCTTCGCCATGGACGGCATCGAATATTACGGCACCGTCGGCTTCCTCAAGGGCGGCCTGCAGACTGCCCATGCGGTCACGACAGTCAGCCCCACCTATGCCGACGAAATTCTGACGCCGGAATTCGGCATGGGGCTCGAAGGCGTCATCGCCACCCGCATCGACGATTTGCACGGAATCGTCAACGGCATCGACACCGATGTCTGGAATCCGGCGACCGATCCCGTCGTCCACACCCATTACGGCCCGACGACGCTGAAGAACCGCGAGGAAAACCGCCGCTCGATCGCCGAGTTCTTCCACCTCGACAATGACGATGCTCCGATCTTCTGCGTCATCAGCCGCCTCACCTGGCAGAAGGGCATGGATATCGTCGCCAACGTCGCCGACCAGATTGTCGCCATGGGCGGCAAACTCGTCGTGCTCGGCTCCGGCGAAGCAGCGCTCGAAGGCGCGCTGCTTGCCTCCGCCAGCCGCCATCCCGGCCGGATCGGCGTTTCGATCGGCTATAACGAACCGATGTCGCACCTGATGCAGGCCGGCTGCGACGCCATCATCATTCCGTCGCGCTTCGAACCCTGCGGCCTCACCCAGCTTTACGGCCTGCGTTATGGCTGCGTGCCGATCGTCGCCCGCACCGGCGGATTGAACGACACCGTGATCGACGCCAATCACGCCGCACTTGCGGCGAAAGTGGCAACCGGCATACAATTCTCACCCGTGACCGAAACGGGCATGCTACAGGCAATCCGCCGTGCGATGCATTTTTACGCGGACCGAAAACTCTGGACCCAATTGCAAAAGCAAGGCATGAAATCGGATGTCTCCTGGGAGAAGAGCGCCGAACGCTACGCTGCCCTCTATTCAAGCCTCGTCTCGAAAGGCATGTGACCTAAAATGATCAAGTCCGTACCCACCACGCCCTATCTGGACCAGAAACCCGGCACGTCCGGTCTGCGTAAGAAGGTTCCGGTCTTCCAGCAGCCGAATTATGCCGAGAATTTCATCCAGGCGATCTTCGATTCGCTGGAAGGCTATCAGGGCAAGTGCCTCGTCATCGGCGGCGACGGACGTTACTACAATCGCGAAGTCATCCAGAAGGCGATCAAGATGGCCGCTGCCAACGGCTTCGGCAAGGTCATGGTCGGCAAGGGCGGCATTCTGTCGACGCCGGCCGCCTCCCACATCATCCGCAAGTACAAGGCCTTCGGCGGCATCATCCTCTCCGCCAGCCACAATCCCGGCGGCCCGACCGAAGACTTCGGCATCAAATACAATATCAATAATGGCGGCCCGGCGCCGGAGAAGATCACCGACGCGATCTATGCGCGCTCCAAGACAATCGACAGCTACAAGATCGCCGATTTCGCAGACGTCAATCTCGACCGCATCGGCAAGGACGAGCTTCCCGGCGGCATGATCCTCTCGGTCATCGACCCGGTCGAGGACTATGCCGCGCTGATGGAAGAACTGTTCGATTTCGGCGCCATCCGCAATCTGATCAGCCTCGGTTTCCGCATCGCCTTCGACGGCATGAGCGCCGTCACCGGACCCTACGCCAAGGAAATCTTCGAAAATCGTCTTGGCGCTCCCCTCGGTTCGGTGCGCAATTTCATGCCGCTGCCGGATTTCGGCGGTCATCACCCCGACCCGAATCCGGTTCACTGCAAGGAACTCTTCGATGAGATGATGGGCGAGGACGCCCCCGATTTCGGCGCCGCGTCCGACGGCGACGGCGACCGCAACCTCATTATTGGCCGCGGCATCTTCGTCACCCCTTCCGACAGCCTGGCCATCCTTGCCGCCAACGCCAATCTCGCCCCCGGCTATTCCGGCGGTCTCGCCGGCATCGCCCGGTCGATGCCGACATCGGGCGCGGCCGACCGCGTCGCCGAAAAGCGTGGCATCGGCATGTATGAGACGCCGACCGGCTGGAAATTCTTCGGCAACCTGCTCGACGCCGGCATGGCGACGATCTGCGGTGAGGAAAGCTCCGGCACGGGCTCCAATCACGTCCGTGAGAAGGATGGCCTCTGGGCCGTGCTGCTGTGGCTAAACATCCTTGCCGTGCGCGGCGAGAGCGTCGCCGACATCGTCACCCAGCACTGGCAGACCTACGGCCGCAACTATTACTCGCGCCACGATTATGAAGGCCTGGACACGGACGCGGCGAATGGCCTGATGGACAATCTCCGCAGCCAGCTTTCCGCCTTGGCCGGCAAAAACTTCGGCAGCCTGAAGGTCGAGAAAGCCGACGACTTCGCCTACCACGACCCGATCGACAAGTCGGTGAGCGAGCATCAGGGCATCCGCGTGCTCTTCGAGGGCGGCTCCCGCGTCGTCTACCGTCTCTCCGGCACCGGCACGTCTGGCGCAACCTTGCGCGTCTATATCGAGCGCTACGAGCCGGATTCGACTCGCCACAACATCGAAACGCAGGAAGCGCTCGCCGATTTGATTGCGGCCGCCGAAAGCATTGCCAGCATTCGTGAGCGCACGGGACGCGATGAGCCAACCGTGATCACCTGATCCGGGGCGGGACATGCAGGACAGCAATTCGGCGCGGGGTGCGATCGTCTTCGAGAGCGGCGTCGAATTTGCCGTGTGGTCGCATCACGCCGCGCAGATCGAACTCTGCCTCTTCGAAGGTGACGGCAACAGGGAATTTGCACGCCTACCGATGGCCCGGGATGGCAACCACGTCCATCGCCTCTTCGTCGACGGCCTCGGTCAAGGCGCCCGCTACGGCTATCGCGCCGACGGCATCTATGCGCCCGACAACGGCCTCTGGTTCGACCCGTCCAAACTGCTGATCGATCCCTACGCCAAGGAAATCGACCGGCCGTTCCGCTACGATCCCCGCCTCGGGCTCTACGGCGAGGACAGCCAGGATCTGATGCCGAAGGCGATCGTCACCACCGACACCCCAGCCGCAATCGACAAGCCGCTCTTCAAACCGGGCGGTTTTATCTATGAAGTGGCGGTGCGGCCCTTCACCATCCTTCACCCCGACGTGCCGGAAGCCGAACGCGGCACAGTCGCAGCGCTTGCCCATCCCTCCGTTATCGCGCATCTGAAGCGGATCGGGGTCGATGCCATCGAACTGATGCCGATTACCGCCTGGATCGATGAGCGTCATCTACCGGCGCTCGGTCTCACAAACGGCTGGGGCTATAACCCCGTCGGCCTGATGGCGCTCGATCCCCGGATTGTCCCCCGCGGCATGGCGGAACTGCGCAGGACGGTCGCCGCTCTCCATGCCGAAGGCATCGCCGTCATCCTCGATCTCGTCTTCAACCATACCGGCGAGAGTGACCGCTATGGCACGACGCTGTCGCTACGCGGCCTCGACAACCTGCATTATTACCGCCACGCCCGAAACAGCCCCGGCGAACTGATCAACGACACAGGTACCGGGAACACGATCGCCTGCGACCATCCCGAGGTCAGGCGCCTCGTCATCGACAGCCTGCGGCATTTCGTGCTCAACGCCGGCGTCGATGGTTTCCGTTTCGATCTCGCCCCGGTGCTGGGCCGCACCGCGAGCGGGTTCGAGCGCGAGGGCGGAACGCTCGCTGCGATCCTTGCCGATGATCTGCTTGCCGACCGCATCATGATCGCAGAACCCTGGGATATCGGTCCGGGCGGTTACCAGCTCGGCAACTTCCCGCTGTCCTTCCTCGAATGGAATGACAGGGTTCGCGACGATCTGCGCTGTTACTGGCGTGGCGACCAATGGAAGACCGGCTCGCTCGCAACGGCGCTTGCCGGTTCCTCCGACATCTTCTCCCGCAACGACGGCAAAGCGACGCGCAGCGTCAATTTCCTCGCCGCCCATGACGGCTTGACACTGATCGACCTCGTCTCCTATGCCGGCAAGCACAATGACGCCAACGGCGAGCACAATCGGGACGGTCACAACGAGAACCATTCCTGGAACAACGGCGTCGAAGGCGAGACCCTCTATCCCAGTATCCGCAAGCGGCGGATCAACGACGTCATGGCGCTGATCTCAACGCTCTTTGCCACCCGCGGCAGCATCATGCTGACGGCGGGCGACGAGGGCGGCCGCAGCCAGCGCGGCAACAACAATGCCTATTGCCAGGACAATGAGATCACCTGGCTGGACTGGAAGGCGCTGAACGAGGATCTCGTCGCCCATACTGCTTTCGTCGCAGGACTGCGCCGCCGCTTTACCGTCTTTTCCGAAACGGGCTTCCTTTCCGGCAACGGCGACGTCGAATGGATCTCACTCTCCGGCGAACCGATGACCGTTGCGGAATGGGAGACGCCGTCGCTCTCGACCCTCGGCATGCTGCTTACCACAGGCGACCGCTCCTCGCGCGGCAAACAGACCCGCCTTGCCGTGCTTTTCAATCGTTCCGAGAGCCGCCAGCTCTTTACGCTCCCGTCAGAGAATGAGCCGGGCTGGCGCCAGTTGACGCCGGAGGGAGCGAAGAATGCCGGTGCCAGCGTGACCGTCGAGCCACGCTCCGTCGCCTTTTTCGTAGAAAAATGATCGCCTCCCCCAACTCACTCAAATCCTTGTCGCAATCGTCATGAATGCACGATAAGGCTTTGCCCGGCGGCTTTTCTCACGAGGAATTCATGGTCACGGAAATTTCACTCTCCGACGTGCGGGGATTGATCGGCATGGAAACGGGTCTTTCGGATTGGATCACCGTCGATCAGACAATGATCGACGCCTTTGCGGGGGCGACCGACGACCATCAGTTCATTCATGTCGATCCCGAGCGCGCCGCCGCTGAAAGCCCCTTCGGCGGCACGATCGCCCATGGTTTCCTGACGCTGTCCCTGCTGTCGGCGATGAACTACAACTGCCTGCCGAGGGTGCGCGAGCAGACCATGGGCATCAACTACGGCTTCGACCGGGTCCGCTTCATGACCCCGGTCAGGAGCGGCGCCCGTGTTCGCGGCCGCTTCCTGCTCTCCGACGCCCGCTTCCGCGGCGGCGGCATGCTGATGACCACCTACGATGTGACGATCGAAATCGAAAACGAGAAGAAGCCGGCCCTGACGGCAAGATGGATCACCATCATCCAGTTCGACCCGAAGGACCGGCCGGAAGACGCGTAGACAAGAGCCGCTTTCCTACGCACCCGGATTGATGGCTTCGCCGTATCCATCACAGATGCCAGGCATTGGCACGAATGGGCCCGCAACTGTCATTTGCGGCCCCTGCAAATTTCATCTGGCTCTTAAGCCACCGGCCCAAAAGCCTCAATGCCCGGCATCTTCCGCCGCCTCGGCCAGCAGCCCGAAGACGTAATCGGAAAACGACCGCCAGCACTCCACCCGAAACGTGTCTTCTTCCGTGCGGAAAAGTACGATCTCCGCCTTGCCGAAGACCGTGCGCGAGGCCGCGCCGACTGGAAAGGACGACAGCGACAGGTCCTGGGGGCAGCCGGCCGCAAGCGTCGCCTCCGCACCCGGCCCGGAGACGATGACCGCCACGTTGCGGTGGGAAACGTCGGTCGCCGAATGCAGCGCGCCGGCGCTGGAACATGCCGCCATCAGATCGCCACCGGCCTCATCGATCAACAGCCACTCGTCCGGCCCGAGCCAGAGCGCCGAGCGCGCACCGGCGCGGCCGGACGTCTTCGGCGTGGTCGGCACAGAGAGGCCGAGAGCCAAAGAAAGTGCTTTGAGCGACCCCGCCGGCGTGCGCAGCGCCACGCGGCTTGCGGGCGGTGCGACGGCCAGACGCACAGTGGCGGAGCCGCCGAGACGGCCGGCCAGCGCCGGCTTGCGAATTGCGACATCAGCCATGGATGCGGCCTCCTTCCTTGTCAAAGAATACCAGATCCGTCACTTCGACGGCGATCGTCCGATCCGGCATCGGCACATAAAGCGTCTCGCCCATCCGCGCCCGGCCGCCGGCGACCAGAGCGAAGGCGATCGACCTGCCGCAATTTTCCGACCAATAGGCCGATGTGACATGGCCGAGCATCGTCATCGGCTTCGGCTCGTTCGGGCTAGCGACGACCTGCGCGCCTTCTTCGAGCACCAACTTCGGATCCTTGGTAACGAGGCCGACGAGCTGCTTGCGTCCCTCCTTGACGAGGTCCGGCCGCTGCAGCCCGCGAATGCCGACGAAGTCCTTCTTCTTCTTCGAAACGGCCCAGGCGACGCCCGCGTCGTCGGGGGTTACGGTCCCGTCCGTATCCTGGCCGACGATGATATAGCCCTTCTCGGCGCGCAGGACGTGCATGGTCTCAGTGCCGTAGACGCAGGCGCCGAGCGGTTCGGCATTGGCCCAGACCGCTTCGAGCACCGACTGGCCGTAGTCGGCCGGCACGTTGATTTCGAAACCGATTTCTCCCGTGAAGGAAACGCGGAAGAGCCGCGCCGGTACGCCGCAGACCGTGCACTCGGCAACGCTCATATGCGGGAAGGCCTCGTTGGAAAGATCGACCCCTTCGACGAGAGGCTCGACGATCTCGCGCGCCTTCGGTCCCTGGACGGCGATGACAGCCCATTGTTCGGTCACCGAGGTCAGCCACACCTTCAGATCGGGGAATTCCGTCTGCAGGTAATCTTCCATGTGATGGAGAACACGCGGCGCTCCGCCTGTCGTCGTCGTCACGTGAAAACGATCCTCTGCCAGACGCCCGACGACGCCGTCGTCATAAACGAAGCCGTCCTCACGTGTCATGATGCCGTAGCGCGCCTTGCCGGGCTTCAGCGTATCCCAGGCATTGGTGTAGATCAGATTGAGGAATTTCGCCGCATCCGGGCCTACCACTTCGATCTTGCCGAGCGTAGAGGCATCGAAGATGCCTGCCGACTCGCGGGCCGTCCGGCACTCGCGCGCGACCGCCTGGTGCATGTTCTCGCCCGAGCGCGGATAGAACCAGGCGCGCTTCCAGTTGCCGACATCCTCGAAAACGGCGCCATGCGCTTCTTCCCAGTCGTGCAGCGGCGTCTTGCGCGTCGGATCGAACAGCTTTCCGCGTGAATGGCCGATCAGCGTACCATAGGTCACCGGCGTATAGGGTGCGCGGAAAGTCGTGAGACCGACCCGCGGGATTTCCTTGCCGAGCATTTCGGCGGCAATCGCCAGGCCATGCATATTCGAAAGCTTGCCCTGATCCGAGGCCATGCCGTTGGTCGTAAACCGCTTGATATGCTCGATCGAATGCATGCCTTCGCGCACGGCAAGGCGGATATCCTTGGCGCAGACGTCATGCTGGAAATCGATGAAGGCCTTGGCGTTCGTCTTCGGTCCGGCGCCTTCGGCAGCGCCGATCATCCCGCCCGTCCAGTCATAGGGCTGCTCGGCCGAAATCGTGATTTTCCCGCCGCCGCTCTTGCCCGCGGCCTGCGCCATCAGTTCGCCTGCGGCAAGCGATTCCTCGACCGTTCGCTGCAGGTCGTCGGTGCCGTTACAGGCGCCGACCGAAAGGCAATCCTGCGCATAGGTGCCGGGCAGGAAACGCTGGCTTTCCGCTTCGAAGGCCACCTTGCCGCGGGACTGCGAGAACAGATGCACGGATGGCGTCCAGCCGGCCGAAACCAGAAGCGCATCAACCGGGATCTTGCGCGGCGAACCGCCGCCGTTGCGCGCTACTGTCATCGATGAGATGCGCAGCCGCCCCGCCGTATTGATGACCGACTGGCCGGTAAGAACATCTATGCCGAGTGCACGCGCCTCCGCCAGCACTGCAGCACCCGGCGCCTGCCTGCAATCGACGATGGCGGCGACCGAAACACCGGCCCGCTTGAGATCGAAAGCCGCCTCATAGGCAGAGTCGTGCGCCGTGTAGATGCCGACATTGTTTCCGACGGCGACACCGTAATGATTGAGGTACATCCGCCCCGCCGAGGCGAGCATGATGCCGGGCCGGTCATTGTTGGGAAATACCATGTGCCGCTCGATCGAGCCGGTGGCGAGAATCACCCGCTTGGCCCGGACCTGCCACAGCCGCTCGCGCGGCAGATCACGGGAAGGCTTGGCCATGTGATCGGTGACGCGCTCGGCAAGGCCGACGAAATTATGGTTGTAGTAGCCGAAGGCGGTCGTGCGGGTGAGCACTTCGACATTGTCCATCGCCTTCAGCCGCGCCACAGTCTTCTGCGCCCAGGCGTAACCATCCTGCCCGTCGATCCTCACCCCCGCATCGTAGCGCAGCGCACCGCCGGCTTCCGCCTGCTCGTCGCAGAGGATCACCTTCGCGCCGGTCTCGGCCGCGGCCAGCGCCGCCGAAAGCCCGGCCACCCCAGCACCGACCACGAGCACGTCGCAATGGGCGTAACGGCTGGCATAATGGTCCGGATCTTCTTCCGTCGGCGCGACGCCGAGACCGGCAGCGCGGCGGATGAACGGTTCGTAGACATGTTTCCAGGCGGAGCGCGGCCACATGAAGGTCTTGTAGTAGAAGCCGGCGGCGAAGAACGGCGACATCAGGTTGTTGACCGCACCGACGTCATAGGCAAGCGAAGGCCAGCGGTTCTGCGACTGGACGATCATGCCGTCGAAGATTTCCTGCACCGTAGCGCGGACGTTCGGCTGCTTGCGCGCCTTGTCACGCGCGACATCGATCAGCGCGTTCGGCTCTTCGGCGCCTGCCGAGAGGATGCCGCGAGCCCGATGATATTTGAACGAACGGCCGACGAGATGAATGCCGTTGGCGATCAGCGCCGAAGCGACGGTATCGCCTTCCAGCGCCGTATAGCTCTTGCCGTCGAAGCTGAAGCGCGCGGTCTTTGCAGGCGTCAGACGCCCCTTCCCGGCGATACGATTAGCACCGCTCATTGGGCCTCTCCTTCCACCGCTTCATAGGTCTCGACAGGGCTATGCTGTTCGGCCTCGGCACCGATCCGCGGCTTCGGCTCGCCCGCCTTGTAGGTCATGATGAACTTGTCGCTCACCGTATCGCGCGCCGCGTTGAAGAACCGGCCGCAGCCGTGAATATGCCGCCAGCGTTCGAAGATCAGCCCCTTCGGGTTGTCGCGGAGGAAGAAGTATTCTTCAAATTCCTCGTCCGAGACCGAGGCGATATCAGCGGGCCGCACAATATGCGCGTCACCCGCGCCGCGGAATTCGAGCTCGGAACGCTCTTCCTGACAGTAAGGGCAATGGATCAGCAGCATGTGAGATTTCCTTCTCCTCCCCTTCTCCCCAGCAGGGAGAAGGTGCTTTCAAGGCGGATGAGGGCGTGAATAACGAAAGAAGCGAGCGTCTGAGCGAACACGTTCATCATCAGTGCGCCACCGCCGCAGCCGCCGCTTCATCAATCAGCCGGCCGCTGCGGAAGCGTTCCAGCGTCAGGCCGGCATTGAACTTGTGCGCTTCATCGCGGGCGATGAGGTGCGCAAAGAGATTGGCCGAGCCCGGCGTTGCCTTGAAGCCGCCGGTGCCCCAACCGCAATTGACGTAAAGCCCGGGAACCGGCGTCTTTGACTGGATCGCCGAACGGTCCGGCGTATTGTCGACGATGCCGCCCCATTGCCGCATCATCTTCACGCGCCGGAACATCGGAAAGAGTTCGCAGATGGCGTCGAGCGTATGCGTGATGATCTGCAGTCCGCCGGTCTGGGAATAGGAATTATACTGGTCGGTACCGGCGCCGATGACGAGCTCGCCCTTGTCGGACTGGGAGATGTAGGCATGCACCGTGTTCGACATGACGACGCAGGGGAAGATCGGCTTCAGCGGCTCGGAGACCAGCGCCTGCAGCGGGCTCGACTGCAGCGGCACGCGCACATCCGCCATCTTCATGATTGTCGAGGTATGGCCCGCGGCTGATACGCCGACCTTTCTGGCGCCGATGAAGCCGCGCGAGGTCTCGACCCCGGTCACCCGTCCGTCCGGACCGCGCCGGATGCCAGTCACTTCGCAGTTCTGGATGATGTGCACACCCCGATCGGAGGCTGCGCGCGCATATCCCCAGGCCACCGCATCGTGCCGCGCCGTGCCGCCGCGGCGCTGCAGCGCCGCACCGTTGATCGGATAGCGCGCACTGGCGGAGATGTCGAGCGGCGGACAATAAGCCTTGGCCTGCTCCGGCGTCAGCCATTCATTGTCGATGCCGTAGAGCCGGTTGGCGTGGATGTGTCGCTTGAACGACTGCTGGTCGTGAATATTGTGCGAGAGCATCATCACGCCGCGCGGCGAATACATCACATTGTAGTTGAGCTCCTGTGAAAGCCCTTCCCAGAGCTTCATCGAATGCTCGTAAATGTGCATGCTCTCTTCATAGAGATAGTTCGAACGGATGATGGTGGTATTGCGCCCGGTGTTGCCGCCGCCGAGCCAGCCCTTCTCGAGCACCGCCACATTGGTGATGCCGTGCTCCTTCGCAAGATAATAGGCGGCTCCCAGGCCATGTCCGCCAGCGCCGATGATAACGACGTCGTATTCGGCGCGCGGCTCCGGCGAAGTCCACTGCTTCTCCCAACCACTGTGGCCGCGAAGGGCCTCCCGCGCCACGGCAAAAACCGAATATTTCCGCATCCGCCTTCTTCTCCTTCGGGCAAGGGCTGTACTCGCGCCCATACAAATCGCAAATCCAAATGCGGCACAACGGCTGTTTTGCGACGCGCGAGAGCTTCACTTTTGACACTGAACGACATCGTGTCGAAAACTGAGCAATTTGCGATGGTGTTAAGCGCCGCTTCCCAAACTCAAACGAACATCATCCTGCAGGATCTTGCGAAGGTCCGGCCTTCCCCTTGGCGGCAGACCTGACTAGCCCAAGAGGGTGAAAAGACAAGCAGTTAGTATGATGTTAATTTTTCCCCGTTGCCGGGATTGGTGTATCATGTGCATACGGGGGCGGCTTTTATTCCAGGCGCTTTTCATTGCGCTATGCGGCTTCCGGCTGGCAACTGCCGCCGAGCCGGTCGGCCAGGCTGTGGTCATCAAGACCGAGGTGACTGGACAAGCAGGCCCGATCGAAGTCAACACAAGCGTTCACCGCGACGAACGCATCAAGACTTCGCAGTCTGGGCTGGGCCAGTTTGTATTTAGAGACGGCACCAAACTTGCGGTCGGCTGGGGGTCCTCCGTCGTCATCGACAGATATGTTTTCGACGACACCCAATCGGTCAAGCAACTCACCATCAAGGCCGCCAAGGGGACCTTCCGCTGGGTAAGCGGCACTTCGAAGTCCTCGGCCTATCAAATTCTGACGCCTGCAGGCACGATCGGCGTGCGCGGCACCGCATTCGATTTCTATGTCGGCCCTGACGGCACCACCGCCGTCGTCCTGTTGAACGGCGCGGCCCGCTTTTGCGGCCCCGGCGGCTGCCGGCAGCTGCAGCAACGCTGCGACTGCGTTATCGCCAAACCGAACGGCGACATGACGGCGGCCCGGCGAGTGGAGCGTAACGTCCTCCAGAAGCTTGGAAATGAGCGCGCTCTGCCCTTCCTCTCCGGCAACCAGCGGCTTTCGGGTGGCCTCGGCCTGCTCGGCGGATGCAATATGGCTTCGCTGGTGCCGGAAAGAAGCGAACGAGACCGGCCGCCGCCGGCAATTGCACCCGCTCCGCAAAGACAGGATCCGCCACAGAGAGAGGCCGAGCCACAAAAGGAGCGACCGCAGAAGCCGGAAATGCCGCACCACGACAAGCCCCATCATGAT
Source organism: Rhizobium sp. Nf11,1 (assembly GCF_050587665.1). NCBI lineage: Bacteria > Pseudomonadati > Pseudomonadota > Alphaproteobacteria > Hyphomicrobiales > Rhizobiaceae > Rhizobium > Rhizobium sp. Nf11,1. The sequence continues at coordinate 222,799 of NZ_JBOBHU010000004.1, forward strand.
AGACCCGACCACGACAAGCCGGACAGGCCCGATAAGCATGAGGGTCATGGCCGGCATGACGAGGACGGCAAGCCGGGAAATCACGGTCTGGATCATCGGGGGCACGACCGCCAACATGATGGAGGTCGCGATCACCATCATGATCATGATGGTGCTGGTGATGGTGATGGTGACAATGATCGGAACCACCATAGGAGCCGTGATTTCAATCGCGGTCGCTGAGGCCGGTCAGTCTGCGGCGCTCTCTTCGACCGCCCTCGGCACTTCGCGAAAATGATCGGTCCTGCCCGATACACGCTCGTAGAATTCCGCCAGACCGCCGAGCACTTGCACGGCCCTGAGCTTTGACGCGCCGATAAGCTTCCGGCTGTTCCGCGAATGCGATTGCAGGGCCTGCATCAGCTGCTTGTGGGCGAGCTCGAGCGCGGCGAATTCCTGGGATGCTGCGACGCGTTCATCGCCGACGACCGCAAGGATCTGCGTCCGGCTGCTCTTCCCTTTGAGCGAGAGGGCGCCGGCCTCGATCACCGCCATCCCCTGCACGGAGCGAGCCGTGCTGTCGGAGATGAGGATATCGAAGCCGACCTCCTTGCAGGACGACTCGATGCGGGCCGCGACATTGACCGCATCTCCGACAGCCGAATAGTTGAAGCGGGTTTTGGCGCCCATATTGCCGACACAGGCAACGCCGGTATGGATGCCGATGCCGATGCCGACCTCCTGATCGGGTCCGAAGCCGAAGGCGTCGCCGGCGTTCAGTTCGGCGAGTGTCTCGCGCATGGCGAGCGCCGTGCGAACCGCCTTGATTTCGTGATCCGCTACATCAACCGGCGCATTCCAGAATGCCATGATCGAATCGCCGATAAACTTGTCGAGAGTACCTTCGTTAGCCACGACATGACGGCTCAGCGCGTCGAGCAATGTATTCAGGAAGGCAACGACATCAGTCGGCGCCAGCCGTTCGCTGATTTCAGTGAAGTTCCTGACGTCGACGAACATTACCGTCAGTTCCCGGTCATCTCCACCGAGGCGCAAGGCATCGCGGTTATGCTCGATGCGATGCAGCAGAGACGGAGAAAGATAATGTCCGAAGGCGCGCCGCACCTCGCGCCTTTCCCGGTCGATCACCAGAATGCGGAACGAGGTTGCGGCAAAATGGATAACCGATCCGCTGACGATCGGAGCCAATGGATCGAGAAGAAGCCCCGCATAAAGAAAGGAGAGCCAGGAGGCCACGAGCGCCATTGCGGTAATGAGCAGGCCGCAGACCAGTGCGACGGCGGGACTGACGAAGGTCGTCACCACGACGAGCAGGCATCCGAGCACCGCGATCGTGAGAATTTCCAGCCCGTCCGCCCAGTCGGGCCGCGACAGGAAACGGCCGGAGAGAATCTGCTCGACGACCTGCGCATGCATCGAAACGCCGGGAACGTTCTCGCCGAGCGCCGTGACGCGGATGTCCTGCAGGCCTGCCGCCGAGGTGCCGATGAAGACGATGCTGCCGTCAATGGCGGCGGAGATCTCGGGAGAGGCGCCTCCGGCGGCGAGCACCTGGCGGGCGGAGATATAGCGCTCGGCTCGGTCGGGGCTGAGATAGAGCCAAAATTCGCCCGCCGCCGTCAGCGGCACGACGAAATCGCCGATCTTTGCCGATGTCATCACGCCGGCGCGATCGGGCGCCCCGGCCAATACATACGTCGATATACCTTGCGCGACGCGCAGCGCCTCGACCGCGAGATTGGGATAGAGCTGCACGCCGTCGGTCAGGAACAACGGCACCGCCCGCACCACCGGCGAAGGATTGCCGGGATTGAGGCTGATGTGGCCGAGCCCTGCGGCATTGGCTTCCAATTGCGGCCTGAGCGGCGTCGATGCCGCAAGATAGGGCGGAGCCGAGACGGGGCTTTCCCCGGTGAAAGCAAAACCCGCCTTGACTGGCGGCCGGTAACTGCCTTCGTTGGAAAGGCCGAAACCGAGCACGACGGGTTTGCCGGAGATCGAGCGGGCAAAGATCTCGTCATTGTCGGGAAGCTTCTCTGCCAGGGACGGATCAACCCCCGCCACCTCGCGCACGACGTTGCGCGGCGACAGCCGGTCCGGCTCTGAAAAGAGAACGTCGAAGGCGATGGCCGCAGCGCCCATGTCAGAAAGCCGGTCCACCAGCAGGGCCAACCGGTCCCGTGGCCACGGCCATTGGCCGAACTCGCGCAGCGACGCCTCATCAATATCGATCACATGGACCGGCATGGGCTCGAATGTCCGCGGAAGCAGGCGTTGGTACTCGTCGAAGGTCACCCCACGGATCAGCTTGAAGATCCCGGGATCGTCTGCCCGCAGCATCGTCAGCGCAGCCACGATCACCAGTCCGACAACGACACCAATTTGCTGCACGCGCGTCATCATCTCAACCGGTGTCCCTCTCCCAAACGACAGGCTACGCCGCTTTGTGTCCGGACGCCATTCACTCATGCGCCCCGACGCTTCTTTTCGCTTTCCAGCCTTCCGCTTCCCGCCGGTCGGCGCAACGGCATCTTCAAATTTGGCGACGCCGTCGTTTCGACCACGCTTTTGCTTGGACGACACGGCTTCGATCTTGTCGGACGCGCGGTGAAATGTTCTTGTAACGGCGCGAAGCGCGAATGCTTTTATATGGAAGAGTGAGGGGCTCCCGTGATTTCCGAAACCGCCGTGCGCCGCACCGGCTATTGGCTGATCGTCGTCGTGCTGGCGATGCTGGCAGGACTGCCGCTGGCCGTCTGGCTCGACATCAGCGACCTCTCAGGAAATACCCTCAGACGCCAGGCGCGCGATATGAGCTCGCTGATATCGAGCATCCGCTCCTACTATTCCGCCAATGTCGTCGGACGCGTTCTGGCCGCGCACGCCAGCGGCGCGACCGCAGGCACGGTCGTCTCCCACAACTACGCCAATATCCCCGGCGCCATCCCGCTGCCGGCGACACTTTCGCTGGAACTCGGCGACGTCATAAAAGAGCAGCAGGCCAACATCACATACCGCTTCGTCTCCGATCTGCCGTTCAAAAGTCGCGCTTCCCACGAGCTCGACGATTTCGAGAAACGAGCGCTTGTCGCACTGCGCGCCAATCCACAGCAGACGTTGAGCGACCTCACCCGCGTCGGATTGACCGATACCTTGCGCTTCGTCACGCCGGTCGTCATGGGCCAGGCTTGCGTTGCCTGTCACAACAGCCACCCGGAAAGTCCGAAGACCGACTGGAAGGTCGGCGATGTGCGCGGCATCCAGGAAGTGGTCATCAAGCAGCCTTATGCAAGCAACGTCTTCGCCTTCAAATATCTGCTCTGCTATTTCCTTTTTGTCGCCATCATCGGCCTCAGCTTCATTCTGCTGCAGCGCCAGCAGGCCCGCGCCATCCATGGCGCCAACCGCGATCTCGAAGCGGCGAACGAGTTCCTGGCGAGCGTTTCCCTGAAGATTTCACGTTATCTCTCGCCGCAGATCTACAAGAGCATCTTCAGCGGACAGAAAGACGTCGTCGTCCATACCGAGCGCAAGCGCCTGACGATTTTCTTCTCCGACATCAAGGATTTCACCGCGACCACCGAGCGGCTGCAGCCGGAAGCGCTGACGGATATGCTCAACGAATATCTGACCGAAATGTCGAACATTGCCCTCGCCCATGGCGGCACGGTGGACAAGTTCATCGGCGACGCCATGCTGGTCTTCTTCGGCGACCCGGAAACGAAGGGTCCGGAGGAAGATGCGAAAGCCTGCCTGCGCATGGCCGTCGACATGCAGCGTCGCCTCGGCGAACTCAAGGACAGATGGCGCAGAAACGGCACCGAGGAGCCTTTCGTCGTGCGCATGGGAATCAACAGCGGTTATTGCAATGTCGGCAATTTCGGCAGCAACGATCGCATGGACTATACGATCATCGGCGCGGAGGCCAATCTCGCAGCCAGGCTGCAGTCGATTGCCCAGGGCGGAGAAATCGTCATCAGCTACGAAACCTATGCGCTGGTGAACGAGATCGTCGACGCCCATCCCTTGCCGCAGATCACCATGAAGGGCATCCAGCGCGAGGTCGTGCCCTATGCCGTCGACGGGCTGAGGCTCGGCGCCGACCACAAAAGCCGCGTCCTCAGCGAACATCTCTCGGGTCTCGACCTGCATCTGGATATGAGCCGGCTGGAGCCTGCCGATCGACTCCGGGTCAGGACGGCGCTCAAGGAGGCAATCGCCGCCCTGGACGAGGCCCCGCTGGAAGCGGCTCGCTTGAGACAGGATGCCGGGCAGGTATGATTTTTCCAACTGCCGCCGATATCCATCTGGACTTCCCCTACTCGATCTGCTATCCCGCATCACCAATCGCAAGGCCGCGGCCGCGCGAACGTTATATTTTTGCCCCTGGCGCTGCGCTGCCTCAGGCATCAACCAAACCAAAGGAACGTGATTCTCGTGCAGGTACTTGTCCGCGATAACAATGTCGATCAGGCTCTCCGCGCTCTCAAGAAGAAGATGCAGCGCGAAGGCATTTTCCGCGAAATGAAGATGCGCGACTACTACGAGAAGCCTTCGCAGAAGCGCGCTCGCGAAAAGGCCGAAGCTGTTCGCCGTGTTCGCAAGCTGGCCCGCAAGCGCGCCCAGCGCGAAGGCCTGGTCGCACGCTAAGCGTTGCCGTCGTTTTTTCGACGTTTTCAGATGTATTGTGGCGGGGGCGATGGGTTCGCCGCCGCCTTTTTAGTTTGCCGCTGAAGATCGCATATCCAGAAATCGGATATGCCGCATGGGGAAAGCGAGCCCGAATGGCTGATACCACCTTCAATCCGTCCCGCGCCTGGCGCTTTCAGAAATCCGCATTCCTGCCGGCTTTGACGCTGGCGGCCATGGTCGGCCTTGCCGGCTGCGAGACGACCAACACCACGGATGCCGTAATCCGCATCGACAAGGCGCAGGGCTCGGAAGAGAACATCGCGTCGCTGACGGCTGTTATCAACGCCAATCCGAGGGATCCCGAAGGGTATAATGTCCGCGGTTCCGCCTATGGCCGCAGCGGCCAGTTCCGCCAGGCGCTGAACGATTTCAACACAGCATTGCAGATCAACCCGCGCTTCTTCCAGGCCTATGCCAATCGCGCGCTCGTCTATCGCAACATGGGCCAGCAGCAGCAGGCGATTGCCGACTACAATGCCGCCCTGCAGATCAATCCGAGCTACGACGTCGCCTATATCGGCCGCGGCAATGTCTATCGCATGGCCGGACAGGACGATGCAGCTTTCAACGATTTCAGCAAGGCGATCCAGCTCGGCACGACCGATGGCCGCGCCTATCACAATCGTGGCCTGATCTATCAGAAGCGCAATCAGCAGGATAAGGCAATCGACGATTTCTCGAAGGCCATCTCGCTCGCCCCGAATTCGCCCGAGCCCTATAATGGCCGCGGCATCTCCTACATCGCGCTGAATGACGACGACAACGCATTTGCCGATTTCAATCACGCGATCGATCTCAACGGCAATATCGCCGAATCCTGGGCCAACCAGGCTCTTGTCTACGAACGTCGCGGCGACAAGGCCAAGGCTGCCCGCTCCTATCGCCATGCGGTCGGGCTTGACCCGAAATACCAGCCGGCCCGCGATGGTCTCGCCCGAGTGGGCGCTCCAGCCGGCTAAGAATGTGATTGGGGCGACCGGGCCATCGGATGCCCCGAACCTTGGCGTTGCAGAAAATCTCCGGCAGAATCTTTATCGATGACCGGGCCCGGTGCGCGTGCAGCAACGGGTGGCGGAATAAGTTGTTATGAAGGCGCCGCATCGCTTTGAAAAGAGAGACGGAAAGACCGCCACCGTCTTCCGTGGCATGTTATACGATGTTGCAACCTGCTTTTGCTCCCCCTAACATGCGGCTGCTTCGATAGCCCGCTATCGGGGTGTGCGAAAACATGTTGAGGGCGGTTTGCGAGAGATGCGGATCTTTGCTTTCCTGACCGCAGACGAAAACTGTTGCGGACAGCGCGCACAGCAGCGCCGCACATCTTTCAAGACGCACAAAGGACGCGGCAATATCGGGACTTGTGGCGGCGGCGCGCAATAAATGAAGATCGTGGCGCTGTTTTTTCCCAAAGCTTCGATCGGCACCTATCTCGTTGCCATGGCGGTGGCGATCGCGTTGCCGATCTTCGCCTTCGTGACGCTGCTTCTGCTGCAGTTGGAGGACAACCAGCGCTCCGCGCTAAAGCGCGAGACGGCGCAGGACGCGCTTGCCCTGTCGCGCATCATCGATCGCCAGCTTCAGGATATGGCGACGACGTTGCGGCTGCTGTCGAGCTCCCCGGAACTCGAAAACGGCGATCTCGCCTCCTTCCACCAGCGCACGGAAGCAGCTCTGCGGAACAATGCGCTCTACGTCCAAGCGGTCGACGCAACTGGCCAGCAACTGCTGAACACACGCCGACCTTTCGGCGCGGAGCTCGGAAAGACGACAAACATCGCCGCCCTCGATGCCGCAATGAAATCCGGTCACATCGAAGCGTCGGATGTGGTCCGCGGCAGAACCAGCGGCGACTGGGTCTACAATGTCATCCTGCCGAGAAAGAACAATCCCGTTTCCGCCCTCATCATCACACAGGATGCCCAGGATCTCGGCCGGCTCGTAACGACCCAGGGTCTAGCCCCTGGATGGTCGGCGGCTGTGCTTGATCAAAGTGGTCACGTGGTCGTTGCCGCCGGCCCGACTGCCCTCGAACCCGGCACGCCCTTCGATCCGCGCATCCTGCCGGCGCTCAGTTTTTCCCGGGGCGTGTTCGAAGACAAGACGATCCTGCCGCACATGCTCCTCGGTTATGCACAAATTCCCGGCTGGTCCTGGAAGACGGTGATCTGGGGGCCGGTGGCGCAGGCGTCGATTCTCAGCACCTGGCGTTTCCTCATCATCGGAGGAGTTGCCCTCGTGCTCGTTGCCGTACTGGCCGCCTATGCCGTCGCGAGACAGGTCCGCACCACCATTCGCGAGATTGCCGACATGGCGAACCGCATGGGTCAGGGCCACATCGTCTCACCGGTTGAAACAAGCGTCATCGAGGCGAACCAGGTGGCGATCGCTCTTTCGAACGCCTCATTCGATCGCAGCCAGACCGAGGACCGGCTGCGGTTCGTCATGCATGAACTCGTCCATCGTACCAAGAACCTTCTCACGCTTGCTCAGGCCATGATGCGCCAGCTGGCCAAACAGGCCGACAGCGTCGAAACCTTTCAGGCTGCCGTCGCCGACCGCCTTGAGGGGCTGGCGCGTTCAATAGAGCTCCTGACGAGCGAGCAATGGGGAGGCGTGTCGCTCCGGCGGGTCGTTGATATCCATCTGCAGGCCTTCCCGCAATCGCGCGACCAGATCGAAATCACAGGCGAAGATTTCGTCCTGAAGCCGGATGCGGTGCAGAACCTGGGCCTTACCCTGCATGAGCTCGCCACCAATTCAGTGAAATATGGTGCGCTCTCCGTTCCGCAGGGGCGCGTCCGCTTCGACTGGCAGGATGTTAGGGACGAAGGCAAGCCGGATGCCCTGCTCCGCTTCACCTGGGAGGAGCGCGGGGGCCCGGCGGTCACCGAGCCGTCGCGCTCGGGCTTCGGCACGACCGTCATCAAGGCGCATGCCGCTGCCGCCTTCCGTGGCACGGTGCAGGTCGATTTCCGGCCTGAAGGCCTGTTATGGGTACTGATAGCCCAGCGCGCCACGCTGGAGCGGGAATAACCCAGGAACAATCGCCACCTCAACCCGTTTCGGACAGGTCGTTTTCAAGGAGAAGGACCATGTTCAAGCAAACGATGATCGCCACCGCGGCTCTGACCGCGGCTGCCTGGGTAAGCCCGGCGAGCGCGGAAAATTATGTGACGCTTGGCCGTCTGGTCTGCGGATCGGATGGCGGTCAGGGTCTGATCGTCACCTCGCAGAAGAACCTCATCTGTACCTATACACCGGCAGCCGGCGGCGCCAAGGCGGTCTATGCCGGCAAAATCGAAAAATTCGGCCTCGACATCGGCCAGACGGGCAAGAGCGTGATGATCTGGCAGGTCCTGGCAAAGACCGGCACCGATATGCCGCAATTCGCCCTTGCCGGCGAATATTACGGAGTCGGCGCTGATGCGAGCATCGGTGCGGGCGCCGGCGCCAAAGTGATCGCCGGCGGCACCAATAAGGCTTTCATGCTGCAGCCACTGAACGTCCAGGCTCAGGAAGGGCTGAACCTGGCGATCGGCGTCGAGAAGATGACGCTGGTGCCGGGCGAAATATGAGAAAAGCCGCCCCAAAGGGCGGCTCATCAGCTCAATGCGCGATCGCCTTGTTGATATCCTCGGTCATTTTCTTGGCGTCGCCGAGCAGCATCATCGTGCCGTCCTTGTAGAACAGCGTGTTGTCGATGCCGGCATAACCCGAACCCAGCGAGCGCTTGACGAAAAGGCAGGTCTTCGCCCGGTCGACGTCGAGGATCGGCATGCCGTAGATCGGCGAGGTCTTGTCGTCGCGCGCTGCGGGATTGGTGACGTCATTGGCGCCGATGACATAGGCGACGTCCGCCTGGGCAAATTCGGAATTGATGTCCTCGAGCTCGAAAACCTCGTCATAGGGAACATTGGCTTCGGCCAGCAGCACGTTCATATGGCCGGGCATGCGGCCTGCGACCGGGTGGATCGCATATTTCACCTCGACGCCGTTCTTCTTGAGATTATCGGCCAATTCGCGCAACGCATGCTGAGCCTGAGCGACCGCCATGCCGTATCCCGGCACGATGATGACCTTCGAGGCATTGGCCATCAGATAGGCCGCATCCTCGGCGGAGCCGAGCTTGACCGTCCTGTCTGACGTATCGGTCCCGCCGGACGCCGTCTCGCCGCCGAAACCGCCGAGAATGACGGATATGAAGGAGCGGTTCATGCCCTTGCACATGATATACGACAGGATGGCGCCGGAGGAGCCGACGAGCGCGCCGGTGATGATCAGCGCCAGATTGCCGAGCGTGAAGCCGATGCCGGCCGCAGCCCATCCGGAATAGGAGTTCAGCATCGAAACGACGACGGGCATGTCGGCGCCACCGATCGGCACGATCAGCAGAACACCGAGCGCCAGCGACAGTGCCACGACCGCCCAGAAGTCGAAATGGCTTTCGGTCGCGGCAAGGCCGATGATGAAGAGCACGATCAGCGCCAGCAGGGTTACATTGATCAGGTGCCGGTAGGGCAGCAGGATCGGCTTCCCGGACATGCGCCCGTCAAGCTTCAGGAAGGCGATGATCGAGCCGGTGAAGGTCAGCGCCCCGATCGCCACGCCGAGCGCCATTTCGATGCGCGCCTCGGTGTGGATATGGCCGATCTCGCCGATACGGAAAGAGGCTGGTGTATAGAGCGCCGAGGCAGCCACCAGCACGGCGGCAAGCCCGACCAGCGAGTGGAAGCCGGCGACGAGCTGCGGCATCGAGGTCATGGCGATAGTGCGGGCGACATAGGCGCCGACGCTGCCGCCGATGGCAAGGCCGAGGATGATCAGCACGAACCCGCCGAAGTTGGGCGTCGCCAGCACCAGCGTCGTCAGGATGGCGATACCCATGCCGATCATGCCGAAGAGATTGCCCTTGCGGCTGGTGGCCGGATGGGAGAGGCCGCGCAGCGCCAGAATGAAGAGAACGCCGGAAACGAGGTAGAGGAAAGCTGCGATACTGGTCATCGATCCCTCACCTGTCCTTCTTGCGGTACATCGAAAGCATGCGCTGCGTGACCAGGAAGCCGCCGAAGATGTTGACCGAAACCAGCACCAGGGCGACGAAACCGAAACCGGTCGCAAGACCGCTTGTGGAGATGCCGACCGCCAGCAGCGCGCCGACGACGATGACCGACGAGATCGCGTTGGTCACTGCCATCAGCGGCGTATGCAGCGCCGGCGTCACCGACCAGACGACGTAATAGCCGACGAAAATCGACAAGACGAAGATCGCCAGCTGGAAGACGAAGGGATCGATCGCCCCGCCCGTCGCCGCACTAGCCGCTTCCGGAGCCTGCGCGGCTGCAGTGGCAACGGCCGTCACCGCGTCGTTCAACTGCTGCAGCGCTCTGTCCATTGCTTCACTGGCCATCACATATCTCCCTTCTTCGCGCCGCCGAAGGCGGGATGAACCACGTCGCCGGCATAGGTCAGCATCGTCGCCTTGACGAGCTCGTCGTCGAGGTTGACGACGACCGCCTTCGTTTCCTTGTTGACCATCGTCTCGAGGAAGGTGACGAGGTTCTTGGCGTAAAGCGCCGAGGCGCTGGCCGCGACCCGGCCCGGCATATTCGCAAAGCCGATCACGCTGACGCCGTCGACGTCGGCGACCTCGCCGGCAACGACCCCCTCGATATTGCCGCCGCGCTCGACCGCGAGGTCGACGGCGACCGCACCTGGCTTCATCGAGGAAAGCATGGCGCGCGAAACGAGCCGCGGCGCCGGCCGGCCGGGAATGAGAGCCGTGGTGATGACGATATCCTGCTTGGCGATGTGTTCGGCGACGAGGGCTGCCTGCTTCGCCTGATAGTCTGCGGACATTTCCTTGGCATAACCGCCGGCCGTTTCCGCCGCCTTGAACTCCTCGTCCTCGACGGCGATGAACTTGGCGCCGAGTGAGGCGACCTGCTCTTTGGCGGCCGGGCGCACGTCGGTCGCCGAGACTGCGGCACCCAGGCGGCGCGCGGTGGCGATCGCCTGAAGACCGGCGACGCCGGCTCCCATGACGAAGACCCTGGCCGCCGGCACGGTGCCTGCCGCCGTCATCATCATTGGCATGGCGCGGTCGTAGACCGCCGCGGCCTCGATGACGGCCTGGTAGCCGGCGAGATTGGCCTGAGAGGAGAGCACGTCCATGGACTGCGCGCGGGTGATGCGCGGCATTAGCTCCATGGCGAAGGTCGAAAGCCCGGCGCTTGCGAGTGCGGCAATCGCCTCGTCATTGCCGTAGGGGTCCATGATCGCGATGACAACGGCGCCGCTCTTGTAACCCGCGATTTCCGATGGGCTCGGGCGGCGCACCTTCAGCACCACGTCGGCGGAGGCTGCATCGGCAAAACTGCCGATCCTGGCGCCTACGGCCTCGAACTCGGCGTCCGGAATGCGCGAAGCCGCACCGGCGCCGGCCTCGACGACGACGTCGAAACCGAAACCCTTCATCTTCTTCACGGTCTCGGCGGAGGCCGCGACACGCGTCTCCCCGTCCGTGGTTTCCCTTGCAACGAAAACAATATTGCCCAACTGCCCCCTCCTCCGGGTCAGCCAGACCGCCGCAGGCTCGCCTGCGCAGGCCAAGCACCTAATTCACAAGGCTTCGGAGAAGCCTCCCCTCCCCTTAGAGCGCCTGCGTCCCCCCTGGACGCACAAAGACGCTCCAGCTCCCTTGAATAGACACATCGTGTTTGCCGAAAATCGATTGCGATTTTCAGGCCGATGCGCCAGCCGCGATCAGCGGAACAGGAAGATGCCGGCGGCGAGAAGAACGATGAAGACGAAGAGACCGCCGAGAAGGCCGGCGCCGCCGAAGAAACCGGCGGTCATCGCGAGCAGGAGAACGACGAGAAGCATCGTGCCGTATTTCGTGCCGGCAATGAACATGTTGTAGGTCTGCTCATGTTCCTTGTAATCCATCGGCGCGCCGGTCTCGACCGGTCCGGTATGATGTTCGGCCATAAATATCGTCTCCCTGAAATGCTTTTGCGCTGCCTGATTCCCTCTTAGGCCGAGGGAAGTCCCTGCCTGCAGGAATTACACAATGACAGGCGAAAGCGCAATGCATGAGAATGCCGCAGCCGCGGGTTCCAAGCCACCTTCTTCCGCAAGGAAAAACGTGAGGGCGCCGGCTGCGGATCTCGTCACGCTGCATAACCTCTCCTCATTCGCAGAGCAGGAGAAATTACAGCGGCAGGTCGGTGCCAAGTTCACCTTGCGGCACGAAGCGCGCCGTCGGGATGATGGTAAGCGGCGGCAGCGTATCGTGGGGATTGCGCGAAAACATCATGCGCTGTTCGCTGGCGCTGGAGATGAAGAAGGGATAGCGCGTCAATAGCTTGCGCCCGACCTCCACCACATTCGTCGCCATCAGCGTCACATCAACCCCGTAACTCTCCGCCAGTCGGCCGGGCACAATAGTATCGGCATAGAAGACCCGTTTGTAGAAGGCGGCATGCGGGGGCCGAACGGACTGAATAACACGGTCAGCCCGGAAATACGCTGCCGCAACGATGGCGGGTCTCAGCGTCAGGTAGGGAACCCATGGCATATTGGCGGTGAGCTCCGGGTCGGCCGCGAAACGCGCCGGGTCGATCAAGGTTAGTCCGGCGTCCAGAAGTTCATCCATCGCCTCGGGAAAGGCCTCTCCGGACCGGCTGATACGATGCTCCGGCGTCACATAATGAATTCGGATCGTACTGACCAGTTCGCCATAATAGTAGAGACCGAAGATATAGGCATGGCTGTCGAAATCGACATCGTCCAACAGGCCTTCCGGGGCAAGCGACAGCGCGCCGTGGGCCTTGTAGGCTTTGTAGCGCAACCGCTCCACCTCCTCCATGTCTTCGCTGCTTTCGACACGGCGATATTCGACATGATCCAGAATTTCCAAAATTTTCGTACTGAAATCACTACGCGTGAACAGTGTGTCTGACATATTTTGATCCACTCGTTAACGGATCATTAATCATACGCCAGCGACATTTAGGCAAGGAAATCCGATAATTCGGACCGTTTATAAAGTATTAAGGTTAACGGCGGGGGTATCACAAGGAAAATCGGCGTCGACCGAAGTCTCAGGCGACCTTGTTGCGGCGACGTTGGACGGCGCGGCGGCCGACGCCCTGTTGCAGGAGTGGGATGTTCTGGGAAGGCACCGGCTGCGAGAAAACATAGCCCTGCACCAGATCGGTGCTGCGGTGTTTGTTGAGCAGAGCGAGCTGCTCTTCAGTCTCGACACCTTCGATGACGATCTTCAGACCGAGTTCCCGGGCGAGATTGACCGTCCCTCGCAGCAGCTTGAGGCGGCGAGTATCCTCGACGATATTCCGCACGAAGGAGCGGTCGATTTTGACGATATCGAGCGGCAGCGTGTCGAGATAACTGAGGCTGGAGAAGCCGGTGCCGAAATCGTCGATCGCGATGGTGATGCCGCGGGCTCTGAGTTCCGCCAGGATGGCGCGCACAGCCTGCGGCTCGTCGATCAGGCAGCTTTCGGTGACTTCGAGATGCAGCCGCGCCGCGTTGAGCCCCGAATCGGCAAGCGCGTCGGCGACCACCGACAGAATGTCGGCATCGCGCAAATCCCGTGCCGAGAGGTTAACCGAGACGGCGATGTGCTCCGGCCAGGTCATGCATTCGCTGCAGGCCTGGGACAGCACGAAACGGGTGATGTCGGAGATGATGCCCATATCCTCGGCGAGCCGAATGAAGACGTCGGGCGGAATCGAGCCCTTCTCCGGATGCACCCAGCGCGCCAACGCCTCGGCGCATTCGATGCGCGAACCGTCGGCCCGAAACATCGGCTGAAAGACGAGGTGCAGCGACTGCGCCGCGACTGCCTCGCGAAGGTCTGCTTTCAGCTTCTGCTGCTCGATATAGCGCCCGTCCATCTCGCGCTCGAAGCCTGATATGCCGCCCTTGAAACGCGACTTGCTCTCGAACAGCGCAAGATCCGCCTTGACGCTCCATTCGTCCATCGCGAAAGCGGAACTTTCGAGAATGGCGTAACCAGCACTGAGCGAAATGAGGAAGGTCAGCTCGTCGACCTCATAATGGCCTTGGATCGCAGCGTGCACGCGACGGATCTCGAGGTCGAGTGAGGCCGGCTCCTTCGCATGCGGGAAGAACAGGATGAACTGGTCGCCCATCAGCCGGCCGAGGATGGCGTTGCCACAGACCTGTTTGATGCGGGCGGCGATGGAGCAAAGCAGATGGTCGCCGGTGACGTGACCGCGCATATCGTTGACATGTTTGAACTCGTCGATATCGAGCACCATAAAGCCAAGCGGCCCCGATTTCCTCGGATGTTTGGCGAGATACTCCTGCACCAGCTGGCCGAAATATTCGCGGTTCGGCAGGCCAGTCAGCGCATCGAAGCGGACCATATGCATGATCTTCTGCTCGGCCTTCACACGGCTGGATACGTCTTCGAAGATCAGCACCGCGCCACCGTCGGCCCTGCGGCTGGCGGAGAATTCGAGCGACAGGCCCTCGGGAAAATGAATGAGCGTGCGCGACAAGTTGCCTTCGGCCACCTGGGTGAGCTGGCGCAGAATGAGCTCCGGCTGTGAGGCGTCCATGAAGCTGTAGCGTGCGCCATAGCGCAGCACGGCGCCAAGATCACGGTCCTTCAGCCGCTCCGGCGCGCCGATTTTCAGCAGTTCGCAGGCCTTGCGGTTGACGACCTGGATGCGGTTTTCGTCATCGACCATGACGAGGCCATGCGGCATGTTGTTGAGCGCCGTGTCGAAACGGTCGGCGATGATGGTGATTTCCCGACGCGCGATAACATTCTCGTACAGAAATTCGCGCACGCCGTTCGCCATCGCCCGCGTCGTCAGCCAGAAGGGGATGAGAAAGATCGACAGCACGCCGCGATAGAAATCGAGCGCCAGCAGGCTGCCGACGATCATCGGCAGGCAGCAGAAGGCCGTCTGGAGGTCGACTGCGAAGCGCGAGCCGTAGTTGCGCCCGACAACGGAAACCATGGTCGCCATGGTGACGGAAATGCAGGCAAGCTCCGCAAAGGAATCGTGCACGACGAAGATAGCATAGCCGCTGGCGATGCCAAGAAGTGCGGTGGTGCAGGATCCGGCGGCAACAAGAATCCGCTCCCAACGCTCGATTCCCGCGCGCGACAGGCTCTGCTTGTCGACACGATCGAACTGCCGGAAGATGGCCATGCGAGCGCTGAAGACCAGAAGGAAGGCGACCGACAGCAGGATGTAGATGGAGTACTGTGTCTTGGCAGCCACTGCAAGGCACGTCGCGACATGGACGATCACGCCGACAAGAAGCGTCATGCGATTCCCGGAAAGGGAGCTCACAAACGACAAGTACACATCAATAGGGACCCTGTTCGGGTTATCTGGCTTCATCCACACTTTCCCTGTGCGCGGGGATTCTAAGGCCAACCCTTTAAAAATTGATTTCAATCGAATCAAACATTTGGTCAAATTTTCTAAAACCAGCGGATGAACATCACAGCCTACGCGAGATCATGCATCCTCCTGGCGAGAATAAGGAAATAATTTATCCACGCCTAGGTTGTTAAAACATCGACGGCCGCCTGTTGCGACTTAGACTATGCTCTAACCAGAGGCATTTATCCTTCCAATTTCAAAAGCCGTGGTCTACACCGATTCGAAAGAGGGAAAGCTGCCGAAAAATGGCAGGACAAGAACAAGGGAAACGAATGTCGACACTTTTGGCGGCAAGCCGGCTGATTGATTCGATCAGTCGGATCATGGGCAAACTTTCCGAATATATGGTCCTGTTCTGCTGTCTCATCAGCGCCGGTAATGCCATCGTTCGCTACACCTTCAACTACAGTTCGAACGGCTGGCTTGAGATCCAGTGGTACCTCTTTGCCTTCGTCGTCATGCTCGGCGCCTCGCATGCTCTGCGCAACAATGAGCACGTTCGTGTCGATCTGATTTATGGCGCAGTGTCCGACAAGGCGAAGATCTGGATCGACATTGTCGGCCTCATCCTGTTCCTCATCCCCGTCTGCGTCTTCCTCACCTGGCTCTGCTGGCCCTTCTTCGCGCTTTCCTACCGGCAGGGGGAAATATCGGCCAATGCCGGCGGGCTGATCCGCTGGCCCGTAAAGCTGATCCTCGTCGCCGGCTTCGCGCTGCTTTCGCTCCAGGGCGTTTCCGAGCTGATCAAGCGGATCGCAGCGCTGACCGGCCAAATCAGCATCGACACCAAATACGAAAAGCCACTGCAGTAGCGCTCCCGGGAGGAACGGATTTGTTTGATTTCGGCATCATTCCGCCGGCCATGTTCCTGGGCATGGTCATCTTCATGCTCTACGGCTTTCCGGTCGCCTTTTCACTCGCGGCCGTCGGCCTGTTCTTCGGCATCATCGGCATCGTCACCGGCCATTTCAGCGAAGCCTTTCTGCAAGCGCTGCCGCTGCGCTTTTTCGGCATCGTCTCCAACGACCTCTTGCTCGCCATTCCCTTCTTCACCTTCATGGGCGCGATATTGGAACGCTGCGGTCTTGCCGAGGATCTGCTCGAAGGCACCGGCAAGCTCTTCGGCGGCGTTCCCGGCGGACTCGCCTATGCCGTCATCCTCGTCGGCGCCGTGCTCGGCGCCATCACCGGCACGGTAGCCGCCTCCGTCATTACCATGGGGGTGATCTCGCTGCCGATCATGCTGCGCTACGGCTACAGCCCGCGCCTTGCCACCGGCGTCATCGCCGCTTCTGGCACCATCACCCAGGTGATCCCGCCCTCGCTCGTGCTCGTCGTTCTCGCCGACCAGCTTGGCAGATCGGTCGGCGACATGTATCTCGGCGCCATCGGCCCCTCGATCCTGCAGGTGACGATTTTCGTGCTCTTCATCCTGGTGATGTCGATCATCCAGCCGAAATCGATGCCGCCGCTGCCGAAAGAGGTGCGCGGCGACTTCAACTGGGCGCTTTTGGCGAAAGTGCTGATGGGCATGGTGCCCTCAATCGTGCTGATCTTCCTCGTGCTCGGTACGATTTTTATGGGCCTTGCGACACCGACGGAAGCCGGCGCGCTCGGCGTCGTCGGCGCCATGGCGCTGGCAGCCATGAACCGCCGTCTCACCTGGCCGCTAATCCGCGAAGCAATGACATCGACCACGCATATTACATCAATGGTGGTGATGATCCTGGTCGGCTCCACCTGCTTCAGCCTGGTCTTCCAGGGCATGGATGGTTCGCGGTGGATCGAGCACATGCTGTCGGGCATCCCCGGCGGCCCGGTCGGTTTCCTGATCTTCGTCAACATCTTCATCTTCGTGCTGGCTTTCTTTCTCGATTTCTTCGAGATCGCTTTCATCGTCATTCCAATGCTCGCGCCCGTTGCCTCCAGCCTTGGAATCGACCTGATCTGGTTCGGTGTCCTGATCTGCGTCAACATGCAGACCAGCTTCATGCATCCGCCTTTCGGCTTCGCTCTGTTCTACCTCCGCTCGATCGCCAGCAAGGACGTCAAGACCTCCGATATCTACATGGGCGCGCTGCCCTGGGTCGGCATGCAGATTATTCTGGTTGCGATCGTGATCTTCTGGCCGCAATCGGTCACCTACTGGCTGGACCATGGCCCCAAGGTCGACCCGAACTCGATCAAGATCGAAGTGCCGGGATTTGGCGGCCAGCTCGGCCTGCCGCCGGTGGGCGGCGGCAAGGGCTCGCCGCAGATACCGGGCCTCACCCTGCCGCCGCTGAACGGCCTGCCGGGAGCTCCGCCCGCGCCTGCCAAATAGCCAAACAAAAATAAACCCCGGATCAACGATCCGGGGTTTTTCTTGCATTCGCCTAAAGCGCCGATGTCGCTCGCGGAAAGCCTAAAGCTTCCCGGCCCGCTGCTGGATCATCATGAACGTATCGAAGGTGTATTCCGAAAGCTGCATCCACAGATAGGCGTCGCGCTTGAAGGCGGTCTGATCCTCGTAGATCTTCTTGAAATACTGGTTGTTGGCCGAGATTTCGCCGTAGATGCCCATTGCCGCCTGGAAGCAGGCTTCCATGATCTCCTGGCTGAACGGGCGCAACGTCGCACCCTCGGCAACGAGTTGTTTCAGCGCCGTCGGGTTTTTCATGTCGTATTTCGCCAGCATGTTGGTGTTGGCGAAGGCGCAGGCGTCGGTGAGCGCTGCCTGATAGTGCTTCGGCAGGTTGCTCCATTTATCCAGATTGAAGAAGGCGTGCACCGTCGGGCCGCCTTCCCACCAGCCCGGGTAATAGTAGTACTTCGCCACCTTGTGGAAGCCGAGCTTCAGGTCGTCATAGGGGCCGACGAATTCCGCCGCATCGATCGTGCCCTTTTCGAGCGCCGGGTAGATGTCGCCGCCGGCGATCTGCTGTGGGACGACGCCGACCTTCTCCATAATGCGTCCGGCAAGGCCGGCAATGCGCATCTTCACGCCCTTCAGATCGTCAAGCGTGTTGATTTCCTTGCGGAACCAGCCGCCCATCTGTGCGCCGGTATTGCCGGCCGGCAGGGCATACATGCCCTGCGTGGCGTAGAACTCGTTCATCAGCGTATTGCCATTGCCTTCGTAGAACCAGGCGTTGGTCAGGCGGCTGTTCAATCCAAACGGGATGGCTGTTCCGAAGGCATAGGCCGGATCCTTGCCGACGAAATAATAGGAGGTGGTGTGGGCTGCCTCGACCGTACCGGCGGCCACCGCATCGACAGCCTGCAGGCCCGGCACGACTTCACCGGCCGCGAAAGGCTGGATGGTGAAATTGCCGTCGGTCGCAGCGGCAACATGCTTGGCGATGTCTTCGGCACCGCCATAGATCGTATCCAGGCTCTTCGGAAACGAAGACGTCATGCGCCAAGCGATCTTCGGATTCTCTTGCGCGATCGCAGGCGCCGCCAGCGCCGTTGCGGCAACCGCGCCGGCACTGGCGGTTCCCGCCTTCTTGAAAAACGAACGACGATCCATCAAAAAACCTCCCGTATAGATGGCACTGCGCGGCCAATCCATCCCTACCCGCAGCGAGGGCAGAGCTAAGCATGGAGGGGGCCGCGATTCAAGCTTTAGTCTATTAGCCTTTGGCATCAGGATAGCAATAGGGAGCGCGCGAGCGCGTCCATCAAAATCAGCAGCTTAGCGCGAGCCCCAGAGCCGCGACGCCGTTTGCGGTGCAATTGGTCGTCGGACAAAGCCAGGCGTTGACTCCACCGCCGTTCTGGCGGCAAAAACGACGAGCAGAAGATTTTACCGGTGCAAACATGACGAAACCAATCGTTGCCATTCCTGCCGATATCCGCAGCTTCGACGGCGCGACCTGGCATGCCGTGCAGCATCAATATGTCGGTGCCGCATTGAATGCGGCCGGCGTGATGGCTTTCGTGATTCCCGCCTTCGAGGCAGGCTATGATACCGACGCGGTGCTCGACCGCGTCGATGGTCTGCTGGTATCAGGCTCTGCCAGCAATGTGCATCCCTCGCTCTATGGCGCCGAGGCGACTGACAGGGACGGCCCCTTCGACCCCGCCCGCGACGCCACCAGTTTGCCGCTGATCCGCCGCGCCATCGACCGTGCCATCCCGCTGCTTGCCATCTGCCGCGGCATTCAGGAACTGAACGTCGCTCTCGGCGGCTCGCTGGCAAGCGAGATCCATGAGCAGCCCGGCATCTGGGATCATCGCCGGCCGGAAGGTGTCGACCGTGACGGCATGTATGCCATCCGCCAGACCGTCCATGTCAAGGAAGGCTCCTGCATAGCAGGCATTCTCGGTCCAGGCGATATCCGCGTGAATTCGCTGCATCGCCAGGCGATCGCCAGAACCGCACCGCGCCTGCAGGTGGAAGCCATCGCCGAAGACGGCACCGTGGAAGCCGTTTCCGTCATCGATGCCAAGGCCTTCGCCGTCGGCGTGCAATGGCACCCGGAATATTGGGCCGAAACCGACAAGGCGTCGAACAAGCTGTTTGCCGCCTTCGGCGATGCCGTCCGCAGCTATGCCGGCGGCAAACGCCCGGTTATCACGGCACCGGCGACCGCCTAGGAGGCAGTCGAGCTCAGCCGCGCTGAATATTTTGCGGCGTCTCCGGCACCGGCGTCAGCGCTGCCCCCTTCTCGAACCAGGCGATGAGATTGTCGGCAACCAGATCGGCCATCGCCATGCGCGTGGGCACGGAGGCCGAGGCAACGTGCGGCAGCAGCACCGCATTGGCCGGTTCCAGCAGGCCGGACGGCACGCTCGGCTCTTCGTAGAAGACGTCGAGGCCGGCCGCACCGAGCGCGCCTGATGCGAGGGCGGCACTCAGCGCCTCTTCGTCGACGGTCCAGCCGCGGCCGACATTGACGAGAACCCCATCCGGACCGAGAGCGGCCAGGACATCGGCGTCGATCGTCTTATGCGTCTGCGGCGTCTTCGGAACGATGGCGATCAGCGTGTCCACCGCCTCAGCCAATCCCTTCAACGTCGGGTGATAATCGTAGGGCGCCTCCGCATGGCGCGAACGCGTGTGATAACTGATCTTCACCTTGAACGGTTCCAGCCGCTTGGCGATCTCAAGACCGATGCGGCCTAGGCCGTAGAGCCCGACATGGCGGCCCTTGAGCGAGAAACGTGACAGCGGATAAGCCGTGCCCGGCTTCCAATTGCCGGCACGCAGCCAGGCTTCAGCCCGCGGCAGCTCGCGGATCGTGTTCAGGAGCAGGCCGATCGCCGTATCGGCAACCTCGTCGTTCAAAACGTCTGGCGTATTGGTGACGACAATGCCCTTTTCGACCGCACGCTTCACATCCATGCCGTCATAACCGACGCCGAAACTGGCGATCACTTCGACACCAGGCAACTGATCCATCCAGGCGCCGGGAAAAGCGCCGGAGACGGCAACGCCGCGGATGCGGCCCGCGGTCTCGCTGTCGAGCGCCAGCTTTTCCTCGCGGGCGACAGCAATGATCTCAAAACGATCCTTCAGCCTTTCGAGAACACGCTCGTGTATCTTCCCAGGAACGAGAATGGCGATGCGGGACATGGCTTTTCCTCTTGGACGGGGTCTGGTTCAGGCGCGGGGCCGATGGGGGCTGGTCGACTGGCGGATGCGCATTTCCGGCTTGATGAGATGCATGCCGTCAGGTTCGTGGCTGCCGGCAAGACGATCGAGAAGTGCGCGCGCAGCCAGACGGCCGACTTCGGTCTGGCCGTTCCAGACGGTCGTCAACGCCGGCGTGGCGATCGAGGCTTCCTCGAGATCGTCATAACCCGTGACGGAAATATCGCGGCCCGGCACCAGACCGGCGCGGGCAATGCCGTTCATCAGGCCGATCGCGACGAGATCGTTCCAGCAGACCGCCGCCGTCGGCTTCTGCGGCAGCGAGAGGAAATGCACCGCCGCCTCGAAACCGCCCTGCTTCGAGCGGGGCCCGGGAATGCGCAGATTCGGATCGACTTCGATGCCCGCCTTGCGCAGGGCGTTGACATAACCCTGGTAGCGGTCGCGGCCGGTGGATGTCTGGTCCGTACCGCCGATCATGGCGATCGAGCGGTGACCGAGACCGATCAGGTGATTGGTGGCGAGCGAGATGCCATAGCTGTCGTCACCGCGATAGGTCGGCAGCTCCAGACCGTCCATCGAGCGGGCGACGAGGATCGCCGGCATGCCGTTCTCTTCCGCCAACTGCAGATCTTCCGGCGGCGTACCGATCGCCGGCGACATGATGACGCCGTCGCCGCCGAGCTGCAGAAGCGTCTCGATGAAGGTGCGCTGCTTTTCGACATTGTCATAATGATTGGAGAGAATGAAGGTATGGCGGCTGCGGTCGAGCTCGCTTTCGATCGCCTTCAGGATTTCGCCGTAGAAAGGGTTCATGATGTCGTGCACGACGACACCGATGATGCCCGAGCGTGAGGTGCGCAGGCTGGCGGCACGCCGGTTGTAGATATAGCCAAGCGCGCGCGCCTGCTCCTTGATCTTCTCCCGCGTATTGCCGGCCACCAGCGGGCTGTCGCGCAAGGCGAGCGATACGGTCGCTGTTGAAATGCCGAGCGTTTCGGCGATTGTCGATAGCTTGATCTTCTGGACCACGTGTCCTCCTCCAGGCAGCACGCAAGACAGCAAGACCGCACGGCAACCGGCGCGGTCCCCTTAAAATGTTTAATTAAAAGATTTAACCGGCGGAGGCAATTCGTCTTTCAGGAGAAATTTCAGTCTTCGTCCGGTTCTTCGATACCATGCGCTTCGGCTTGCAGATTGGCGTCGATCGCCTTCAGCAGGCGAACCAGATTGCGGATTTCCTTTTCTGAAAATTCCTGCGTCGCCAGTCTGTCACAGGCCGAGGCCGCCATTTCGATCGCCCGCACGCTGTCACGGCCGAGCGCAGTGAGATAGACCTTGGTGAGGCGCGCATCCTCGGCATCGGGCTTGCGCTCGAGAAAGCCCTGCGCCTCCATGCGGCCGATCGTCCGCGTCATCGTCGGCGCCTTGACCCCGAGCTTTTGCGCAAGGCCGCCCGCCGTCATACCGTCGCTCTCGGCAAGCGAGAGAATGACGCCGTCCTGGCCGGCATAGAGACCGCTTTCGAACAGGTTGCGCGAGAGCACCGTGCGCATCGAACGGGCCGCTTGGGTGAGCGCCGGAGAAAGATCGACGATCGTGTACTCCGTCTGGTCCTTCTTCTTGGACTTGCTCTTCTTGCCGTCCTTATGCTTCTTTCCCATAGCCATCCCTTTGATCTTTAAGCCCCGACGCCGCTGCGATATGACATTGCCCATGATCTCGTCATAAACAAGAGGCAACGACCGGATGATGACGCCTTCGCCCCGCTTCGACGACAGCGGCTCGGTCCGTGCCTCCGGCGCAGGCCGCCCGATCGCCCTGCTGCCGCTCGGTGCCCATGAGCAGCATGGCCCTCACCTGCCCTTCGAAACCGACACCCTAATTGCCGACGGCATCGCCGGAAGATTGAAGAAGGCCCTGCCCGCCGGACTGTCGGTCACCTTCCTTCCCACCGAATCGGTCGGCTATTCCGTAGAACATATGGATGTTGAAGGAACGAAGACGCTCGCCTTCGACGAAGCGGTCAACCGCTGGCTCGGCATTGCCGAAGGGCTGGCGAAGAGAGACATTCGCAAATTCGTTATGCTGAACGCCCATGGCGGCAATTCGCCTCTGATATCGGTCGTCGCGACCGAGGCGCGGGTCCGCTTTGCCATGCTGGCGGTGGCGACGAGCTGGACCCGCTTCGGCCTGCCGGATGGCGTGATTGCGCCGGAGGAAAAGGCGATCGGCATCCATGGCGGCGATATCGAGACCTCGGTCATGCTGGCGCTTCACCCCGACAAGGTAGACATGGCAAAGGCTGAGGATTTTTCCTCGCGGCAGACGGAATTCGCCACCCGCTTCAAGCACCTGCGCGCCTACGGCCAGCATGCCTTTGGCTGGAAGATGTCGGACATCAACGAACAAGGCGTGGCTGGCAATGCCGCGGCTGCGACGGCCGAAAAGGGCGAGGCGTTGATTGCCCATGCGGTGAAGGGGCTGGTGGAACTTTTGGAGGATGTCGATGCATTCGACGTCGGCGAACTCCGTTGAAAAAGCGATCGTCTGCATCGGGCGGCGACGTGATCTTATAACATATAAAATCCTTTGAACTGCGGTGCCCATGCCATTATATGAGACCAACCGCTCAAAGGCCGATCCCTAGCCGTTCGGCCGTACGCCTAATTTAGAGGTTCTCATGACCGACGCGATCTCCACCCAGAAGCCTATTCCCGTCACCGTGCTCACCGGCTATCTCGGTGCCGGCAAGACGACCTTGCTCAACCGCATCCTCTCCGAAAACCACGGCAAGAAATATGCGGTCATCGTCAACGAGTTCGGCGAAATCGGCATCGATAACGACCTGATCGTCGAATCGGATGAAGAAATCTACGAGATGAACAATGGCTGCGTCTGTTGCACGGTGCGCGGCGACCTGATCCGCGTCGTCGAAGGACTGATGCGCCGCCCCGGCCGTTTCGACGGCATCATCGTCGAGACGACGGGCCTTGCCGATCCGGTACCCGTCGCTCAGACTTTCTTCATGGACGACGACGTGCGCGCCAAGACCGAGCTCGACGCCGTCATCGCGCTTGTCGACGCCAAGCACCTGCCGCTGCGCCTGAAGGACAGCCGCGAGGCCGAGGACCAAATCGCCTTCGCCGATGTGGTCGTCATCAACAAGAGCGACCTCGTCACCGCGGAAGAACTGGATGTGATCGAAGACATCGTCCGCGCCATCAACCCGGCCGCCCGCGTCTACAAGACCAGCCGCTCCGGCGTCGACCTCGCCCGCGTGCTCGATCAGGGCGCCTTCAACCTGGAACGCGCACTCGAAAACGATCCGCATTTCCTGGAACACGACCATGACGACCATGTCTGCGGCCCGGACTGCGATCACGACCACCATCATCATGATCATGATCATGATCATCACCATGATCACCACGGGCACGATCATCATCATCATGGCGCCATGTCGGCGATCCACGATGTGACAGTGCAGTCGGTGTCGCTGCGCGGCGGCCAGATGAACCCCGAACGCTTCTTCCCCTGGATCCAGAAGATCACCCAGATGCAGGGCCCGAACATTCTTCGCCTCAAGGGCATCATCGCCTTCAAGGACGATCCCCAGCGTTACGTCGTCCAAGGCGTGCACATGATCATCGAGGGTGATCACCAGCGTCCGTGGAAGGATGGCGAGAAGCATGAAAGCCGTCTCGTTTTCATCGGCCGCGATCTCGACCGCGAAAAACTCGAGGCTTCGTTCAAGGCCTGCGAGGCAGCCGCCTGATGCCGACAGTTGCGCCGCTTGATGTCGACGGCCACGTTCTGGCCGTCGAATTTTTAGGTGATATTCCCTTCTTCGCAAACGCAAACGGCACGTTTCACCGGCTGGATGGCGGCGAGAGGGTTTCAGAAGCCCATCAAGGCATGCTCACCGCGATCCGCGATCCCTATAGCGACAGCCTGATCTCCGGCGGCGAGGACGGCAAGGTCCTGCGCATCGCGGCCGACGGCAGCGTCAGCGAACTCGCGAGCGCGCCGCGCAAATGGATCTCGCAGGTCGCGGCCGGGCCCCAGGGCACCATCGCCTATTCCTATGGCAAGAGTACGCTCGTGCGTCTTGCCGACGGCACGACCAAGGAATTCGCAGAGGAGCGCACGGTCGAAGGCATCGCCTTCGCGCCGAAGGGTCTGCGCATCGCCGCCGCCCGTTACAACGGCGTGTCGCTCCACTGGGTCGGCATGAGCGCCAAACCGGTCGATCTCGAATGGAAAGGCGCGCATACCGGCGTGACCTTCTCACCGGATGGCAACTTTCTCGTCACCTCGATGCAGGAAAACGCGCTGCACGGCTGGAAGCTCGACAGCAAGCCCGGCGCCGAGGCCCGGCACATGCGCATGACCGGCTATCCCGCCAAGGTGAAATCCCTCTCCTGGTCGGTCAAGGGCAAATGGCTCGCCTCCTCGGGGGCGCCGGCTGCCATCGTCTGGCCTTTCCAAGGCAAGGACGGGCCGATGGGCAAGGCACCGCTGGAGCTCGGCACCCGCGCCAATATCATGGCGACCTCGGTGAAGTTCCATCCGCTGGAGGATATCCTCGCCATTGGCTTCGTCGACGGCATGATCCTCGCTGTACGCGTTGCCGACAATAAGGAAGCGCTGCTGCGCCGCCCCGGCAAGGGCGCGATCACGGCGATGAGCTGGAGCGCAAACGGCAAGCTGCTCGCCTTCGCCTCGGAAGCCGGCGATTGCGGCGTCATCGATATCTCGGCTTGAGGTCGCGTTGCTGAAATGGACGACGCTTCGAAGGAAGCTGAACTCGTGACACTCGGCGCCGGGTACATGCGTGCGGCGGCAGAAATCAGGCGCGAGGCGCTCCGGCAGCGCCTGCCCTGGCTGCCCATCCTGCACACGCCTGAGGAAGAAGAGCAGTATTGGCGCATGCATCTGCTGCGCGACTGCACGATCCTCGGCGCGGCCACGGGAAACAGGCTCATCGGTGTCATCGCCTTTGGCGACGACTGGATAGAGCAGCTCTATGTTCTGCCCGATTTCCAGGGCGTCGGCATCGGCTCCCTCCTCCTCGGCCGCGCCAAGCAGGAGATGGAGGATATCCGGCTTTGGACTTTCCAGCGCAATACGGGCGCACGCGCGTTCTATGAGCGACATGGCTTCATCGCCGGCGAAGAGACCGACGGCGCAGACAATGAGAAAAAAGAGCCTGACGTGCTCTATCATTGGCGCCGTCTTCCGGACCCGACGCTGGGCCTGAAACCGTCCGGTTAGAAGATCACGCTTGCTAATCGCCTTGGCTGTGCAAAACATGGAATCCACCCACGACGGGCCGTGACTTGACAGAGGAAACGTCAATGCCGAAATCGACCGGCCCTGGTTTGGCTGCGCAACAGCCGCAGTCCTCGGATGGCGGATCCGTCTGGACGGTGATCCGGGCTGAGGCGGGCAAGCTTGCGGGGCGCGAGCCGATATTGCGGCGACTGCTGGCGGAGCAGGTGACGGATACCACCGCCAGCCATGAGATCCTCGCCCGCGTGCTGGCGGCGCGGCTCGCGGTGGCGCACGTCGAAACGGGCGATCTGTTCGATCTCATCCTTTCCACGCTCGATGACGATATCATGCGGAAAGTTGAGGCCGATCTCGCCGCCGTGCGCGATCGCGACCCTGCCTGCACCACATTTCTGCATGCGCTTCTGAACCTCAAGGGCTTTCATGCGCTGCAGACGCATCGCGTCGCCCATGCGCTGTGGAGCGCCGGCCGCCGGGAGATCGCCACCTGGCTCGCCAATCTCGCCTCGCTGGTCTTCGGCCCGGATATCCATCCGGCGGCCCAGATCGGCGCTTCCATCATGCTAGACCATGGCTCGGGCATCGTGATCGGCGAAACGGCTGTGATCGAGGACGAAGTATCGATCCTGCAGAACGTCACCCTCGGCGGCACCGGCAAGGAGACGGGCGACCGTCATCCGAAGATCCGCCACGGCGTTATGATCGGCGCAGGCGCCAAGATTCTCGGCAATATCGAAATCGGTGCCTTCAGCAAGATCGCCGCCGGCAGCGTCGTGCTGAAGCCGGTCCCCGAACATTGCACGGTCGCCGGCGTTCCTGCCACTGTCGTTCGTATCCACCGCGGCGATGAGATCCCGGCAGAGACGATGGATCAAAATATCTAAGCTTTCGGGAGACCCCTCGTTCGCCATGGGGCCTGGTTTCCCAGAATCCTTCGATTTCGGCCCGCCGCTGCGGTGAAGCCGCCCGCACTGTGCCGATGATGTCGGCCAGCAAACCATGCAGCAGATCCCGGTAGCCGTTTCGGGCCGAGGGACCTCTCTCTTCGGACGTCATGACGACGGTCAGATCGAGCGCCGGCACGATGTAGAGCATCTGGCCGCCATAACCCCAGGCAAAATGCACCTGTTCACCGCCGATCACGCGGGTGAACCAGCCATAGCCATATTCGTCGCCGGAGAAGCGCGAATTGGTGCGGTGCTGCCAGGACTGCACGATCCAGTCGGCAGGCACCACCTGCACTCCCTGCGTCGTACGCCCGCCATTGCGATAAAGTTCGCCAAAGGCAAGCAGGGACCGGGCGCTCATTGCCATCTGATTGCCACCGAGATAGATGCCCTGTGGGTCGCGCTCCCATGCGCCGATGCGGAAACCCTCGACTGGGCCGAGCCATTCGCGCGCCAGCGCCAGGGTCGACCGGCCGCTGACCTTGGTCAGAATGGCCGAAAGCAGATGCGTTGATGCGGTGGAATAGAGCATCTCCTCGCCGGGCTGATCGACGAAAGGCTGCGAGAGCGCAAAGCGCACCCAGTTGCGCGAGGAGACCCAGCGGCCATAATTCGGCCCGGACATACGGTCGAGCCCCGCCTGCATGGAGAGAAGATTGCCGATGGTGATGTCGTTGAGCCGCGGGTCGGGCGATGAGGGAAGATCGGCCTTCAGGATCGGCGCGATCTTCTGGTCCGGCCCAGCAAGCAAGCCTTTGTCGATCGCGATACCGACGAGCGCCGAAATGATGGATTTCGAAGCGGATTTGATATTGGTCGATTCCGACGGCGAATGACCACGGAAGCCGCGTTCGATGAGCACGCGTCCGTCGCGAGCGACGATCACCGTCTTCAGCGGCCGCAGCGCCGGATCGCTCGCCGCTTGGTCGAGCCGCGGACCAAGCCCGGCGGCGGACGCCATGGTCTGGACGGACGCAAGGCCTGTTGCGCCAAACGGCAGGCAGAAGAAAAGGAGAAGGGAAAAAATACGGATCATGCGGCCGAAGATAGGATATCGCCGCAGTATCTTCGCGTGCCCATGGCACTTTTCACGCGATCGTGTCTGCTGGTGAGCCGATACCTGCGCCTCATCCTCTCGGCTGGAAAGACAATCCGCGCCGCAAACCACGACAGGCCCGCCTCCCGCATGATCAGCGGCGCGGATAATACCGGCAGGGAAAGTTCCCTATCCCACCGGCGGGCGCGCAGCTCAAGCTGCGCGGCGAACCGGCGCGCTGGCCAGCATGCATCCCGAGGGAACGATCATGCCGGCCGCGCCGTCAAGCCAGCCTTCGGTGAGCTCAAGCGCGAGAAAGCGCGAACGTTCGAACGGGCCCGGCATGACAAGATGGCGAGCCTTTTCGGCGAAGAAGCCGAAACGCTCGTAATAGGCGGCATCGCCGACGAGCAGGACGGCGCCATGCCCGCGGTTCTTCGCCTCGAGAATTGCCGCGCGCATCAGGGCCGAGCCGACGCCCTTGCCGCCGTGACGGCAATCGACGGCCAGGGGGCCGAGCAGCAGCGCGTTGATCGGCGTGCCTTCGGCGTTGACGCCGGCCTCGACGTTCCAGAGCCGTACCGTGCCGATCAGATGGCCGTCGCGATCACGCGCGACCAGCGCAAGTCCTTCGGCCGGAATGCGGTTGCGACGGATTTTCTCCGACGATTTCTTGCGGCGGTCAGTGCCCATGACGCGATCGAGCAGGTTTTCACGCGCGACGACATCCGACGGATTTTCGGCGTCGATGGTGAAAATGGAGGGCGCAAAGAATGCGCGGACAGAATCAAGAACAGCGGCCATCGTGGCCTCCCGCACTCAAAACCGTTTCAGACGGTGACTTCGGAAAATTGTGGATTTGCCGCCCCGGCTGGTTACGGGACTAGCAGAAACAAGACCTTAGATGACGTAGGCCTTCAGCGGCTCGAAGCCGTTAAAAGCGACTGCCGAGTAGGTCGTCGTATAAGCGCCGGTGCCTTCGATCAGCACCTCGTCGCCGATCGTCAGAGACAGCGGCAGCGGATAGAGGTTCTTTTCATACAGCACGTCGGCCGAGTCGCAGGTCGGGCCGGCGATCACGCAGGGCTCCATCTCGTCGCCGTCGCGCTCGGTGCGGATCGGGTAACGGATGGCCTCGTCCATGGTTTCGGCGAGACCGCCGAACTTGCCGATGTCGAGGAAGACCCAGCGGGCGTCGTCATTGTCCGACTTCTTGGAGATCAGCACGACTTCCGCCTTGATGACACCGGCATTGCCGACCATGCCGCGACCCGGCTCGATGATCGTCTGCGGGATCTGGTTGCCGAAATGCGTGCGCAGCGCCTGATAGATCGACTTGCCGTAAGCTTCCGCGGACGGAACGTCGCGCAGATACTTGGTCGGAAAGCCGCCGCCCATGTTGACCATCTGCAGGTGGATGCCCTGCTTGGCAAGCTGGACGAAGACACGCTTGGCATCGGCCAGAGCCGAATCCCAGGCATCGACCTTGGTCATCTGTGAGCCGACATGGAACGAGACGCCGTAGGACTGCAGGCCGAGCTGATGGGCGTAGACGAGAACGTCGACCGCCATCTGCGGAACGCAGCCGAACTTGCGCGACAGCGGCCATTCGGCGCCTTCGCCATCAGTGAGCACGCGGCAGAAGACACGGGCGCCGGGAGCGGCGCGCGAGATCTTCTCGACTTCCTCGTGGCTGTCGACCGCAAAGAGGCTGACGCCGAGCGCGTGCGCGCGAGCAACGTCACGCTCCTTCTTGATCGTGTTGCCATAGGAGATGCGGGCAGCAGTCGCACCGGCTTCGAGCGCCATTTCGATTTCGGCAACGGATGCGCAATCGAAATTGGAGCCGAGGCCTGCGAGCAGCTTCAGCACTTCCGGAGCCGGGTTGGCCTTGACGGCGTAGTAAATGGCGCTATCCGGCATGGCGTGACGGAAGGCGTGGAAATTGTCTCTGATAACATCGAGGTCAACCACGAGGCAGGGACCGTCGGGACGTCGGGTTGCGAGAAAGTCGCGGATGCGCTGGGTGGTCATTTCAGTTCCCTCTTCCAATTCCAGAGCTCCGGCATGAACCGGAGGACAAAGGGCATACGAGAACTCGCATTGGAACCAGCCGGTGGAGACCCCGGAACCATAGCAAGCGCTCGATGCGCGGATAGTGAACCAACGCCGCGGACGCGGTGTAAGTTCGGCTTTGTCTGCCATGGATTGGAGGGAGAGTCCCAACCGCACTTCCGGCAATGATGGTGTGCCTCTTCAGTAACCCCCACTGATGGAAAGCAGGGAGAGAACAAAAAGGCCCGCACCGTCGTTGCTTCAGGCGTCCTCGCATTTTCCGGTTGGCCGGAATAGCGACTGGAGGGGTTAATTCCAGGTACCTTACCGATTTCCTCACCAATTCGAGGGTTCGGCGGACACCCATGGGCACGTGCGACTTTGGGCTGCCTGGGAGATAAGAATATTCGCCTTCATAATCAAGCGATTTTTTGATCCTGTGGGCAAAAAAATAATTGAACAGCACGGGCCAATTTGTTCAATGTTCCGAAACAGTTCTAGGAAAGCACCATGGATACCTTGACGCGCATACGCGCCTTCATCGATGTCGTCGAGGCTGAGGGCTTTTCCGCCGCCGCCAGGCGCACCGGCCGCTCAAAGGCTCTGCTGTCCAAATATGTGCGCGAACTGGAAGACGAGCTCGGCGCACTGCTGCTCAACCGCACCACCCGGCAGTTCTCCATGACGGAGGCCGGCCACACCTATTATCGCAGCGCCTCCGATATTTTGAAGGAGATCGACAACCTTGCCGATCTCGTGCGCGAAAACAATGCACAGCTGAAGGGACGGTTGCGCGTCTCCGTCCCCCGCACCTTCGTCGACGCCGACGTCGGCCAGTCGCTGATCGATTTCGCCGGCGAGAACCCGGACCTTGCGCTGGAGATCTCTGCCGATGACCGATTCGTCGATCTGATCGAGGAAGGATTCGACGTGGCGATCCGCATCAGCAAGCTCGAAGATTCCGGCATGATTGCCCGCAAGATCTCCGATTTCCGCGTCCACCTCTGCGCCACCCCGGATTTTCTGGAGCGCCATCCCGATCTGGAGCATCCAAGCGACATTTCCAATCTCCCCTTTATCGTCGACACCAATTCGCGCACCCAGGGCAGCATCCGCTTCCACAATCCTGACAACACAACCTTCGCCGTCGCCGTCTCCGGGCCGATTGAGGTCAACAGCCCGCACGCGACGCTGCGCGCAGCGCTTGCCGGCATCGGCATCGCGCTTATTCCCGATTTCATCGCCCGCAAGCCGATCGAAAGTGGCGAGCTGGTGACGCTATTCAACGATTACATCCCGACCGACCGCGGCATCTACGCCGTCTATCCGCACCGTCGATACCTGCCGGCCAAGGTGAGGATCTTTGTCGATTACCTGCACAATTGGTTCAGGAAGTATCCTTGAGATCTGCACGGCAGGAGCTGTCCGGTCGGACGATGGAGCGGTGCCGATGGGGACTCACCGACAAACCGGTCCCAATTCCGTCCCAATTTCTGGCAAGAACTCGGGTCGAGCGAATAAGGCAGCGGGACGCATGAACAAATCCATACCATTGATCACCGCGCTTCTTTCGCTGGCGCCGGCCGCCGCCTTTGCGCATCCGCACATCTTCGTGGAGGCGCGGCTCGAAGTCGTGGCTGGCGCTGACGGCAGCGTCGAGGAACTGCGTAATGTCTGGCGCTTTGACGAGGTCTTTTCCTCTTCGGTCGTCATGGATTTCGACAAGAACACCGATCTGAAGCTGGAGCCGAACGAACTCGCGCAGGTCGGCAAAACGGTGAAGCAATCGCTTGCCGATTACGATTATTACATGAACCTGACGATCAACGGGAAGAGCATCACCGTCCAGCAGCCGGACATCATCCATGTCGACTATAAGAACGGCCAGCTCCTGATGTTCTTTGCGGTCAAGCCGGCGGAGAAGATGCCGCTCAAGGGCAGGCTTACCTTCGGCGTCTACGATCCGACGCTCTATACGTCGATTGATTTTCCCACAGACAACGAGCTGGCAACGGTGGGCGACGGCTTCAAGGCCTGCAAACACCAGGTGGTAAGGCCGGATGCCGACGAGGTGATATCGCAAAACAAGCAGTCGCTGACGGACGCCTTCTTCAACGACCCCACCGGCACCAACATGTCCAAACTCTTCGCCACACGGCTGGAGCTCACATGCTGATCAAACGCCCGTCCCTCATCCTTTCCGCAGCACTGCTCGCGCTCCTGACGGCGGCAAGCCTCGCCCACGCGCAATCGCCGCTCGGCATCGGCACGGCCGAACCGAGTTTTCAACCGACAGGCGGACCGTTTGCGCCGCTTTTGCTCTACGTGAACTATGAACAGCAGGCCTTCTACAGGGCGCTGACTGGTGCGCTGAAGGGCATGCGCGAAGATCCGTGGCAGCTGACATCGCTGATCGGCCTTTCCTTCGCCTACGGCGTCTTCCATGCCGCCGGCCCCGGTCACGGCAAGGCGGTCATCTCCTCCTACATGATCGCCAACGAGGTCGAGCTGAAGCGCGGCGTGGTTATTTCCTTCATTTCGGCTTTCATTCAGGGCGTCGTCGCCATGGCGCTGGTCGGCGGCGCCTGGCTGGTGCTGCGCGGCACCGGGATTACGCTGACGACAGCCACTCATGCCATGGAAATCATGAGCTTCATCATGGTCATCCTCTTCGGTGGCTGGCTGCTGTTCCGCAAACTGCGTTCGATGGCAAGCCATCTGCCGCGCCGCCGGCTGGTGGCGACGTCGGCCGGTCCGGTGTCCATGATGCTGGAATGGAAGGATAACGCAGCCGAACGCCAGTCCTATGCCTTCAACGGCAAGGCGCAGGCCGTGAACGCCGGCCACAACTTCGTTCCCGGCATGGCCTGCGAGACCTGCGGCAATACGCACGTGCCCGATCCGGCCCTGCTCGCCGGCGACAGGTTCAGCGTCCGCGAGGCCTGGTCGGCGATCGTAGCCGTCGGCCTTCGACCCTGCTCCGGGGCTTTGCTTGTCATGACGTTCTCGCTGCTGAACGGCCTCTATCTCGGGGGCGCGCTTTCGGTCGCTGCCATGTCGCTCGGCACGGCGATCACGGTTTCCGTGCTCGCGACGCTTGCCGTCACCGCCAAGAGTGCGGCGGTCCGCCTCTCCGGACGCGGCTCGACGGCTTCCGTCTGGGTTGGCAACGCCATTGAAATCCTCGGCGCCCTGCTTGTCATCCTGATGGGCGCCGTCCTGCTCGGGGCCTCACTGCAAGGGTAGATTATTTTCCTCTGTGGCGCTGATAGCGCGCCCGCAGCCAGAAGACCGCAAAAAACGCCATGATCAGGCAGAAGCCGACTGTAATTCCCAGCGTCGGCGAGAAATTGCCGATCCATAGAACGATGGTCGGCAGAAAATAGAGGACGATGCCCGCGCCGAGCAGGATGACAGCGGCGGCGATCGCCTGCGAGCGGCTTTCCGGGCTCACGCGAGCCGTTCCTTTTCCAGATCCGCACGAATATCCTGCAGGCGGCGGATCTGTTTGCCGGCCGCGTCAAAATTTTCGGGGGAAAGCCAGGCCTCGAAAGCATCGTTGATCAGCGGCCATTCGGCGTCGATCATCGAGAACCAGGCGGTGTCGCGATTGCGATGCTTGGAGATCATGTGCTGACGGAACACTCCTTCAAAGCTGAAGCCGTAGCGCAGTGCCGTCGCCTTGCTCGCCTCGTTCTTGTTGTCGCATTTCCATTCGTAGCGGCGATAGCCGAGGTCCTCGAACACATGTTTGGCCATAAGGTAATGCGCTTCGGTGGACAGCGGCGAACGGCTCATCTCGCGACCATGAGCCACGCCGCCGATTTCGACGACACCGTTTGCCGGGTCGGCGCGCATGTAGTTCGCCATGCCGACGACCTTGCCTGTGGCGTTGTCACGGAAGATATGGGTGAGCCAGCCGGACTTGGTGTAGACGCTTTCCAGCCAGTTGGCGAAATCCTCGATACCGGAGAAGTCGTCTTGCGCGAAATAAAGAAGCAGCCGGTTGATGCCCATGCCGCCGAGCCCGTCCCACAGCGCCTCGAGATGTTCTTCGCGACGATAGGGCTCGACCGTGACGAAACGGCCTTTCAGCGTAACCGGCTTCGGCGCCGGGCAGCCCTTGAAATTTGCAAGATCGCGCATGTTCACTCCCCTATTCCAGAGCCTTCCCCGGATAAATTGGCGAAAGCGTCAATTTATCCGGGGAAGGCTCCGGGAGTGGATAGGCCAGTCGCCCGATAAAGGCAACCGGCCTGGATGTCACTGTGACAAGGTCGTCTTGGCGGATGACACCGTCGCCTCGATATGGTCGACCAGCTGATCGGCGAGGCCGAGCCGGCCGGCGAGCAGATCGAGATAACCGCGCTCGGCGCGCGAATCCGGATCGATGGTCAGCCGCGAGGCGGTGTAGAGCTCGACGCGCTGTTCTTCCGTGACCGCCGCAGCCACGAGCGCGTCGATATCCGTCGGTGACGCAAGTTCGCCCTCGATGAAAGCAGCGGCCTCGCCGCTGACGTCAGCGGCCTTGATCTTGTCCATAATCAGGGCGCGTTCGGCGTCGTCGATATGGCCGTCGGCCTTGGCTGCGGCGATCATCGCCCGGATAAGCACCAGCACGAATTCGTTGCTGCCAGCAGGCGATGCCGGTCCGAAACCGGATTCGACGGGCGGCGGCAGCAGCACTGGGTTGTTCGCCGACGGCGCATCCGAGGGGGCCGCGGGCGCTTGGCCCGACTGATAGTTCTTGTAGGCCTGATAGCCAAGGCCGGCGATAGCGGCAAGACCGCCGATCGCCAATGCATTGCCGGCGATACTGCGACCGGTCTTGGTGCCGAGAAGTACGGCTGCGATCGCGCCGGTCTTCATTGGATTGTTCTTTGCCGTCTGTATAGCCCCGTCCGCTCTGTCGCGGACTGAACCGCCGAGACCCGGCACTTGCGAACCCAAGAACTGGTCGAGAAGCTTCTTTGCGTCGAACATTCCTCGTCGTCTCCCTGTTTGAGGCCGGAGGAGAACATAGGTTTGCGACGGCTGAAATACAAATATTGGGCGTGGGGGCTGTGCCTGGCGCTCATACCCCGCCCATGCAACCTCAGGCCTTCAGCGCGGCGGCCTCAGTCGCAAGCTTGGTAATGCCGGTCCAGTCGCCGGCTGCGACCATTTCCTTTGGCGCAACCCACGAACCGCCGACACAGACGACGTTCGGCAGCGAAAGATAATCCCTGGCGTTCTTCAGCGAAATGCTGCCGGTCGGGCAGAACAGCGTGCCGGCGAGCGGCGAAGAGAGTGCCTTGAGATAAGCGGCGCCCCCGGCCTGCTCAGCCGGAAAGAACTTCAGCACCTGATAGCCTTCCTCACGCAGCGCCATGACTTCACTGGCGGTCGCAGCTCCCGGAAGCAGCGGCACGTCGGAATCGGCGGCGGCATCAATCAGCTCCTGCGTCGTGCCCGGGCTGACGATGAACTTCGAGCCGGCCTCGACAGCCGCTTGCCAATGGGCGGCATTCAGGATGGTGCCGGCGCCGACTTCGGCGCCCTCGACCTCGGCGGCGACGGCTCGCACGGCATCGAGTGCCGCCGGCGTGCGCATGGTGATCTCGATTGCTTTCAGGCCGCCTGCGACGAGCGCGCGGGCCAGCGGCACCGCCGACCTGGCATCGTCAACGATCAGAACCGGAACGACCGGCTGGAGTTTCAGGATGGAAAGGAGCTTCTCTGTTTTCTCGCCCATGGTTGCACGACCTCCTTGAAACGATTGAAATTTGCATTCCGAATAACGCCCTCGCCGAACCTTGTCGAGATAAAACCCGGCTGCGTGAGAAGAAGGGTATGAAATGCCTGGAAATTGGTCTACCGTGCGGCGATCGTCACAAAAGGTTCACCGACATGGCGAAAGAGATCGAGCGGAAGTTTCTTGTACGCGGCGATGGATGGCGTTCCGCCGTCGAGAGCAAGTCTGTCCTGAGGCAGGGTTACATCGCCTCGATGGACGACCGTTCCGTTCGCGTTCGCACCCTCGACGGCAGGAAAGCGAAGCTGACGATCAAGATTGGCCGCAGTGCCATCACCCGTGACGAATTCGAATATGACATCCCGATTGCCGATGCCGAGGAGCTGTTGCAGAGCGCGATCGGCGTCGTCATCGAGAAGACGCGCTACCGCGTCCCGCATCAAGGCTTCGTCTGGGAAGTCGACGTCTTTGCCGGTGAGCATCGCGGACTGGTGATTGCCGAAGTTGAGATGACGGCAGAAACTGACAAACCCGTCCTGCCCGCCTGGCTTGGCCGCGAAGTGACCGGCGATTTCCGCTACTCCAACCAGGCCCTTGCCACAGAATACGGGCACGACAGGCATGGCCTATCGCATTCGGCCTGACGACGATTTCACCGAGGCATTCAGGAGCGTCGCGACTGAGCAGCTGGAAGGTGCCATTACCTTTCTCGAAGAGCGGCCGGACGGTGCGCACGAGGCAATCCATTCCTTCCGAAAAAACCTGAAGCGATTGCGCTCGCTCTACCGGCTCGTCGCGCGCGAGTTGCCTGATTTCCAGAAACAGGAAAATGCAAGACTGCGCGATGCCGCGCGCTCGCTTTCGGCGATCCGCGACGCTGCCGCGCTCATCGGCACCGCCCAATATTTGCAGCATTCAGCCCGGGGGCAAGAGGAAAGCGAGGCGCTCGGCCGGATCGTCACCATTCTCGAGGGGCGCCGCGACTGGATGGCGGATGCCGAGAGCGGCCTGCAACAGCGGCTGATAGAAGCCCCAGGCGTGCTGAAGGAGGCAATCGCGGCTTTGGATGGCATTTCCTTCGATGGCAGCCACCGCAAGAACGCACGCATGCTGGCGAAGAGCTGGCGCCGCACCGCGCGCAAGGCAAAGGCGGCACTTGCCAGATGTCACGGCGATGCATCGGCCGGGGATTTCCATGATCTGCGCAAACGCACCTACGATTATCGGCTCTACCACGCTCTTTTGCGCGACATCTGGCCGACCGCGATGAAGGCCAAGCGCGATGCGGCCAAGGAACTGGTCGAGGATCTCGGCCACATCCATGACCTTGCCGTACTCTGTGAGCTGGTCGAAGCCGAGCCGCAGCTCTTCACCCGCAACGACGATCTGGCGCATCTTCTTGACGCGATCATCTTCCGCCAGCAGGAAGACCGGCGGCACGCCCTCCTCAAAGCCGAAACCGTCTTCGCCGATGATCCCGATGAGGAATCGGAGCGTATCGAGCTTCTCTGGCTGACGGCTGCGAATTGAGCGATGGGCAGGCGCGATCCCGAAGACGGTAGGCCGCCTGCGCGGAAGGCAATTGCGCGAACGGTCAATTTTCTGTATTTCCCGCCCATGACCGACAGCCTGACACACACCAGCCCGTTCCTGGTAGCGGCGCTCTACCATTTCGTATCCGTGCCGCGCTTTGCCACCTTGCAGGCCCCGCTGCAGGCGCTGTGCGAGGAAAACGACATCAAGGGAACGCTGCTTCTGGCGCATGAGGGCATCAACGGTACGATCGCGGGACCGGATGCCGGCATTCACGCCGTGCTCGCCTTCCTGCGTGCCCAGCCGGAATTCGCGAGCCTGGAGCACAAGGAAAGCCGCGCCTCGAAAATGCCCTTCCTGCGCATGAAGGTGAAGCTGAAGAAGGAAATCGTCACCATGGGCGTCGAGGACATCGACCCCAATAAGACTGTCGGTACTTATGTGGCGCCCCGGGACTGGAACGCGCTGATCTCCGATCCCGATACGATCGTCATCGACACCCGCAACGACTATGAGACGGCAATCGGTACCTTTCGCGGCGCGCTCGACCCCAGGACCAAGACATTCCGCGAATTTCCTGATTGGGTGCGCCGGAATACGGGGCTGCACAACAAGCCCAAAGTGGCCATGTATTGCACCGGCGGCATACGCTGCGAGAAGGCCACCGCCTTCATGAAGGCCGAGGGTTTCGATGAGGTCTATCATCTAAAGGGCGGCATCCTGAAATATCTGGAGGAAGTGCCGCAGGAAGAAAGCCTCTGGGAGGGCGCCTGTTTCGTCTTTGATGAGCGTGTATCCGTCGAACACGGCCTAAAGGAAGGCGAGCACCGGCTGTGCCACGCCTGCCGCAACCCGATCACGTCAGAGGAAATTGCCTCGCCGCTTTATGAGGAAGGCGTTTCCTGCAGCCACTGTTATCACACGAGGACAGAGGAAGACCGGCTGCGCTACCGTCAGCGGCAGCATCAGATCGCGCTGGCGAAAAAACGCGGCCAACGGCATATCGGCAGCTGATGAGTTCGCGCCCCGGGAATTTCGCCGTCAGGCCGCGCCGAGGCGGCGCCGGGTTGATTGCTCCGCAGTACGAAGCTCGTTCAGCATCTCGGTAATTCGCTCGGCCGCCAGAGGCTTTCCGAACAAATAGCCCTGCAGACAGTCGCAGCCGAACAGGCGCATGGCGACCGCCTGTCCCTCGGTCTCGATGCCTTCCGCCGTCACCGGGATATCCAGCGAGCGGGCGAGCGCCACCGTTGCCTGCAGCATTTCGCGCTGGCGCTTGTCCTCGTTGACGCCCATGACCAGTGAGCGGTCGATCTTGATGCGGTCGAAGCCGAACTGTCTGAGATAGCCGATCGAAGAGAAGCCGGAACCGAAGTCATCGAGCGCCACTTTAACCCCCAGCCCCTTCAGCCGTTCAATCGACTGGCGAGTGCGCTGCGGATTCTGGATCATATAACCTTCGGTGATCTCGAGCGTGATGCGGCTGGCCTCGATCTCCGTCTGCTTCAACACGTAGCGCACATAGTCGGTGAAGGCGGGATTGCGGAACTGGCCGGGCGAGACATTGACCGAGACGTTCAGTTCCGGCCACTGCTTGGCCGTTTCGCAGGCCTTGCGCAGCACGAACAGGCCGAGCGATTCAATGAGGCCGCTGGTCTCGGCGATCGGAATGAACACCTCGGGCGAAACCGGGCCGTGTCCCGGACGGTTCCACCGTACCAGCGCCTCGACGCCGGTCAGCGCATGCGTCCCCGCATCGACCAGCGGCTGATAGGCAAGCGTCAGGTCACCGCTTTCAATGGCGATTCTGAGATCGAGCTCCAGCGCATTGCGCTGCTGCCGGTCCGCATCCATCGATGGATCGTAAAGCGTCATCCGCGCACGGCCCGCCTCCTTCGCCTTGTACATGGCAAGGTCGGAACGGCGCACCAGTTCCTCGCGATCGATTGCACCGGCAGGCGACATGGCGATGCCGATGCTGGCGCCAACGACGACAACACGGCGACCGATCTCCAGCGGCTCGACGAGAAAATCAAGGATCTGCTCGGCAAGGTGGAGGGCGGCAG
Source organism: Rhizobium sp. Nf11,1 (assembly GCF_050587665.1). Classification (NCBI taxonomy): domain Bacteria; kingdom Pseudomonadati; phylum Pseudomonadota; class Alphaproteobacteria; order Hyphomicrobiales; family Rhizobiaceae; genus Rhizobium; species Rhizobium sp. Nf11,1. Next base: position 262,186 of record NZ_JBOBHU010000004.1, read on the forward strand.
CGTTCTCGGCATCGGAGAGAAAGGCGATCGCAAATTCATCCCCGCCGATGCGGGCGAGAACTGCGCCTTGCGGGATCAATACTTTAAGGCCGGCCGCGACCGCGCGGATCAACTGGTCGCCGGTGCCGTGTCCATAGCTGTCATTGACTTCCTTGAAACCGTCGAGGTCGAGATAGAGGAGCAGCACGTTGCGTTTGCTCTGGCGCGCTTCGAGGACAAAACGATCGACGGCGAGCCCGAGGCCGTCGCGATTGGAAAGGCCGCTCAGCCTGTCGCGCAGCGCCTCTTCGCGCGCGCTGTTTTCCTCCGCCTTCAGGCGTCGGCCGGCCAACCAGCCGATGGCCAGCAGCACCACGAAGAAGAGCCCAACGAGACCGAGTGCCTGGATGACCATCGGCCGCACCTGCGCGTAGGCGATATTGCCGGGTGAGCGAGAATTCCAGACGAGCTTGCCGATCGTTGCCCCCGACGGATCGACGATAGGTACGAGATATTCGGCCGCGAAATTCGGCGGCGCCAGCCTCAGTCCGGCGATCACATAGGTCTGCCCGAGCCCGGCCACCCTGTCGTCATCGAGATGGCGGGCGAAAATAAGATAACGGTGCTGCCCGGCGGGCGCATCAAGCGCGCCGGATTTCTTCCGCACCAATGCCACGCCGACAGCGGCAATGCCGCGTTTGCTGGTGATGAAACCGACCGCCTGGGGCGTCTCGACCGTGCCGGCCGCCTTGACCACGTCGAACAGTTTCCACAGCGAGGGCGCGAAGAAATCCGCGGGCGGCTCCTCCATCGGCTTGCCATCGCGATAGGCCATGATCGAGTTCTTCGCATCATCGACAAGGATCGCCATGTCGAAAAGCGAGCTGTTGACCGACATCTCGCCGTAGTTGCTGACCGTCCACGCCATGCCATCGGACGCATAGACGTTGGCAGCGGCATCATCCCAAGCGGCATAATCGTCGAGCGTCGCGCCGAGCTGATCCTCGAAGGTCTTCAACGCGCCGATCGTCGTTTCGCGTGAGCGCTCGTCGTCAAGGACATTGGCGTTCTCAGCGACGCGTTCGAGTGCCGTCAACACCATGATGGTGGCGACCGCGACGATGACAGCAAAGGAGAACAGCACGCCCGTGACGGTGATGTGACGGCCTATGGCCGATCCCCTGCCCTGCAATTTTGCGAGTATTTGCATTCCGGCTCCCTGACCAGCGGAGTTTGCCAGTCAAGGGTTCAGAAACGTTTAAGCAACTGCCTGTTGCAGCTTTCCGCCGGTCTATTTTTTCAGTTTGTTCTGCTGAGCCGGCATGTGATTGCCTTTCGGAAATTCTGCCGCAAGTGCGCTATACCATTTGCCGCTCTTCTTCACCGTGCGGACCTGCGTTTGGTAATCGACATGGACGAGGCCAAAGCGCATACGGTAGCCTTCGGCCCATTCGAAATTATCCATCAGGCTCCAGGCGAAATAGCCGCGCATGGGGTAACCGTCCTTGATGAGGTCGGCCACGACGTCGAGATGATCGCCGAGATAATCGAGACGCATCGTATCGTCGACCTCGCCATCGACAACACCAGTATTGTCGCAGGCGCCGTTTTCGGTGATGTAGCATTCCGGCAGGTCATAGCGGCGATAAAGGTTCTCGACCAGGAGCTTCAACCCCGGCGCATAGATTTCCCAGCCGATATCGGTCTTGATGTCACTTCTCGGTGGCGCTTTCACCGTCCAGGGGAAATCGCCTTTTCGTTCGGCATCGTCGACGACGCGCTCGGGCGTGTAGTAATTCAGACCCCACCAATCGAGCTTCTGGCTGATGAGCTTCAGATCGCCGTCTTCGATGACGGGCATGCGGTCACCGAGCGCCTCGACGAATTCCTTCGGATATTCGCCTTTGAAGACGGGATCGAAGAAGGCGCCGTTGTGGAACTGATGCGCACGTTCGGCGGCGGCAAGATCGGCCGGGCTGTCGGAGCCCGGGATGATCGAGGCGGCGTTGAGCACAAGCCCGACCGGCACATTGGGAGCTTCCGAACGGATTGCCTCGACGCCGAGTCCGTGGGCAAGATTCATGTAATGCATGGCGTGAAGGGCAGCCTGCATATTGCGCTCACCCGGAGCATGGATACCGTAGAGGTGGCTCAGCCAGACGATGCACCAGGGCTCGTTGAAGGTGGCGACGGCATCGAGGCGGTCGCCGAGGCGGCTCATGACAGTCTTGGCGTATCGCTGAAAGGCATAGGCAGTTGAGCGCGCCGTCCAACCGCCATCGCCCGCGAGCAGCAGGGGCAGGTCCCAATGGTAGAGCGTCGCGAAGGTCTTGATCCCGCGCGCCTTGCAGCCGTCGACCAGCCGATCGTAGAAGTCAAGGCCCGCCTCGTTCACGGGACCCGTGCCCTCCGGGATGATACGCGGCCAGGCAATGGAGAAGCGATAGGCTTCGACACCCATCTCCTTGATGAGATCGAGGTCGTGCTCCAGGCGGTTATAGTGGTCGCAGGCAACGTCGCCGTTGTCGCGATTGTAGACGCGGCCGGGCATGTTGCAGAAAGCATCCCAGATAGACGGCTTGCGGCCATCGGCTTTACCGGCGCCCTCGATCTGGAAGGCGGCGGTGGCAACACCGAAGGTGAAATCACCGGGAAAGCGGCTTGCAAGCGTCTTCGCATCGATCATCTGTAAATCCTGTCTCTCAGCATCTGAATTGACCGTGGGGCTCGGATTTAGCCAAGCCGGCAAGCAAAGTACAGGCCCGGCAGCAGAAAAACTGCAACGTTACAGTATAGGCTGCCGAGCGGCGGAGACTGCGCAAGCCAGCCGCTTCGACTTGCCGCGTTTTTCGCCTCCGATTGCTCTCATAACGCGAATGTCAGCAGTCGTGACTTGCTGCCGAGCCCATGATCCCTACACAGCGAAGGCATCGCCAAACATGAAAGGAACCCAATGCTCTCTTCAATCCATCTGCTGCAGCCGCATCTGCTGAGCCTGCTGCGCATCGTCTCGTCGCTTGTGCTTTTCAACTATGGAACGCAGAAGATCCTGCATTTTCCGGCCGCGGCAAGCGTGCCGCCGATGGGCTCGCTCTCCTGGATTGCCGGACTGATCGAACTCATCCTCGGCTTCCTCGTCCTGGTGGGATTCCAGACCCGCATCGCAGCCTTCGTGCTCTCAGGGCTGATGGCATTCGCCTATTTTATCGGCCATGCGGGCAAAAGTTTTTATCCCGCCCAGAACGGCGGCGTCGCTGCAATCCTGTTCTGCTTCGTGTTTCTCTATCTGGTGGCGGCAGGCGCCGGCCCGCTCAGCGTCGATAACCTGCTGAAGCGTGGCCGCGCTGCTGCCTAATGACCATAAGCAAAACGCCGAGGCGACCTGAGCCCACCTCGGCATTTTCCTCGAGCCACGCCGATCGGTAAACTCAGACCTTGACCCATGCGCCGTTTTTCTTCGAAGAGGCAACGCAGGCTTCGACGAAGGCCACGCCCTTCACGCCGTCATCGACGGTGGGGTAGACCACAGCCTTGTCGACAGCCTTGCCCTTCTTGCGGGCGTTGATCGCATGTGCGGCTTCCGTATAGATCGTCGCGAATGCCTCAAGGTAACCTTCCGGATGCCCCGACGGCACCCGCGAAACACGACCGGCCGCCCCTCCGGCGCCGGCGCCGCCGCGGGTGATCAGCCGCTTCGGCTCGCCGAACGGCGTGTACCATAGATAGTTCGGGTCCTTCTGGGTCCATTCCAGCCCGCCCTTGGTTCCGTAGACGCGAACCATCAGGCCGTTTTCATGGCCGGGCGCCACCTGGCTGCACCAGAGCATGCCCTTGGCCGGCTTTTCCGCGCCCTTCGCCTTGAAACGCAGCATGACATGAGCATTGTCATCAAGCCGGCGGCCGGGAACAAAGCTGTCGAGATCGGCAGCCAGGCTGTCGAGTTCCAGGCCAGTTATGAACGAAGCGAGATTATAGGCATGCGTGCCGATATCGCCTGTGGACCCGCCGACGCCGGACTGGGCCGGATCGGTGCGCCAAGCCGCCTGCTTTTGGCCGGTCTGTTCGACCGCTTCCGTCAGCCAGTCCTGCGGATATTCGGCCTGAACCACTCTGATATCGCCGAGCTCACCGTTCGCGACCATCTCGCGCGCCTGACGGACCATCGGATACCCGGTGTAGTTGTGCGTCAGCACGAAGAGCGCGCCGCTCTCGTCGGCCACCTTCTTCAGCTTCTTCGCGTCCGCAAGGTTCGATGTCAGCGGCTTGTCGCAGATAACATGGATGCCGCGTTTCAGGAATTCCTTGGCCGCGTCGTAATGCACATGGTTCGGGGTAACGATCGCGACCGCCTCGATGCCGTTCTTCAGCTTCGCCTCGCGGATCGCCATTTCGCGGTAGCTGGAATAGGTCCGCGACGGGTCGAGTCCAAGGTCGCGGCCGGACTGAACCGCCTTCTCAGGCGTCGACGACAATGCGCCGGCGATGAGATCGTACTGATCGTCGATGCGGGCTGCGATGCGGTGCACCGCACCGATGAACGCGCCCGCGCCGCCGCCCACCATCCCCAGCCGGATGCGCGGCTCGCGTGTCTGTTCCGATGATGCTTCGATTGCCATTCTTGTCCTCCTGAAATTTAACCTGGTGCGGATGCGCGCCCCTCATCCGGCTGCCGCCACCTTCTCCGCGCTCGCGGGGAGAAGGTGATATGCCGCGGTGTTTACGCCCACCTCGACGGCCGGTGCGGCAAGTCCCCTCTCCCCGTCAGAACGGGAGAGGGTTAGGGGCAGCCTCACGGCACGTCTTTTTTAAAGCCCGAGCATCCGCCGATTGGCCGCCTGGTCCGTGCCGCCGGCCGCGAAATCGTCGAAGGCCTTTTCCGTGACGCGGATGATATGTGCGGCCACGAATTCGGCCCCCTCCCGGGCGCCGTCCTCCGGATGTTTCAGCGCACACTCCCATTCGACCACAGCCCAGCCGTCGAAATTATTGGCCGTCATCTTCGAGAATACCGCACCGAAATCGACCTGACCGTCGCCGAGCGAGCGGAAGCGGCCGGCGCGTTCCACCCAGCCTTGGTAACCGCCATAGACGCCCTGGCGCCCGGTCGGATTGAACTCCGCATCCTTGACGTGGAACATCTTGATGCGGTCCTTGTAGATGTCGATGTTCTCGAGATAGTCGAGGCATTGCAGGATGTAGTGCGAGGGATCGTAGAGCATGTTGGCCCGCGGATGGTTCTTCACCCGTGCCAGGAACATCTCGAAGGTGATGCCGTCATGCAGGTCCTCGCCCGGATGGATCTCGTAGCAGACGTCGATCCCGTTCTCATCGGCATGGTTGAGGATCGGCGTCCAGCGGCGGGCAAGCTCGTCGAAGGCCGTCTCCACCAGACCGGCGGGACGCTGCGGCCAGGGATAGATGAAGGGCCAGGCGAGCGCGCCGGAGAAGGTCGCATGCGCCTTGAGGCCGAGGTTTTTCGATGCCGTCAGCGCCATCTTGACCTGCTCGACCGCCCATTCCTGGCGGGCTTTCGGATTGCCGCGCACCTCGGGGGCCGCAAAGCCGTCGAATGCTTCGTCATAGGCGGGATGAACGGCAACCAGTTGGCCTTGCAGATGGGTCGAGAGCTCAGTGATTTCGATGCCGTTTTCGCGGGCCTTGCCAGCGAACTCGTCGCAATAATCCTTGGAGGTTGCTGCCTTTTTCAGATCGATCAGCTGGCTCGCCCAGGTCGGAACCTGAACGCCCTTGTAACCGATGTCGGCCGCCCATTTGGTGATCGCGTCCCAGGAATTGAAAGGCGCGGTATCGCCCGCGAACTGGCCAAGGAAAAGGCCGGGACCCTTGATCGTCTTCATGTCAGATTCCTCCCTGAATATCGACCGTAAACGTTTCTGAAGAACTTGTAACACGCATTTCGGCGGGAGCAAGGTGCCTCCTCGCACTTGCCGCCGGCGTGGCGCGAGGCCAGATGCGGTATGGCTGCGACCTAATCATGATGGGCTGTGGCGGGCAAGAGGTACGTGCAGCATTTTCGCCGTCCGCCAGGTGAGGGCATAAAAATGCGCCCATCCTTGCGAATGGGCGCACCTGCCCGATCAAGTGATCAGAACGGAGAATCCGGGAAGTAGAAGTTCTTGGCATTCTCCTTGGTGACGAGCGTCGCGTCGAGGATGTAGTTGCCGTGAACCGGGACCTGGTCGTAGAGTGCCGCCGCCGTCAACTCCATTGCCGTGCCGACCATTGCCGGGGGATAGAGAACGTCGACCGGGATCAGCTTGTCGCCGTCCATGACCTTCTTGACCATGTCCTTGGAGCCGGCGCCGGCGACGACATATTGAATGTCGGTGCGTTTGGCCTGCTCGATCGCCTGCAGAACGCCAACGGCCATATCGTCGTCCTGGCACCAGACGACGTCGATCTTCGGGTACTTCGTCAGGTAGTCCTGCATCACCTTGAAGGCGTCGTCGCGGTTCCAGTTGCCGTACTGGCGGTCGAGAACCTTGACCTTGGAGCCGGCGATACCCTTGTCGAAGCCGTCCTGGCGCTGCTGGTCGATCGGGATCGGCAGACCGCGGATAACGACGACTTCGGCTTCCGGCGTCTTTTCGGCAATATATTTGCCGGCGACTTCACCGAGGGCAGGGTTGTTGCCGGCGACGTAAAGATCACGCACGGAATTGTCGTTATTCGACGGCGCGCGGTCGACAAGTGCTACGAACTTGCCCTTGTCCTTGACCTCCTTGATGGCGTTGACGAGCGGATCCGGATCCGACGGCAGGATGACGAGCGCATCGATGCCTTGCGTATCGAGGTCCTGCACGGCGTTTGCCTGCGTCGCGGCATCCGGCGAGGTCTTGACGATGACGTTCAGGCCCGGATGTTCCGCCATCAGCTTCTTGGCAATACGCTCGGCATGGAACACGACGCCGGAGGTCCAGCCGTGATCGGCGGCCGGAATGGATACGCCGATCGTATAGTTCTTGTCCTGGGCGTAGGCTGCGCCGGCAAAAGCCACCCCCGCAACCGCCAGACCCAACATGAGCTTGCGCATGCTATTTCCTCCCAAAAATATCAGGGACTTGTCCAATCCGAGCCGGGTGCCCTGTCAAGCCCGGCCAATCCGAGAAGTTCTTTGTCTTAGGATTTGCGAACCAGCGACCGCTGCACCAGCATGGCGATGATGATGATTGCACCCTGGATCGCGCCGATGAGATACTCGCTGATGAAGTTCGACAGCAGCATGATGTTGCCGACGAGTTCGAGAATGAAGGCGCCGCAGATGGTCCCCCAGACCCGGCCGGCACCGCCCTTGAGCGCCGTGCCGCCGACGACGACGGCGGTGATGGCCTGCAACTCCCACAGGATGCCGGTCGTTGCCGAGGTGGATCCGAGACGCGGCACATAGAGCAGCACGGCAATCGCCACACAGAGGCCCTGGATGACGAAGGCAATGGTGCGCACGCGGTTGACCGCTATGCCCGAATAGCGCGCGACGTCGCTGTTCGAACCGACAGCCACGACATGGCGGCCGTAACGGGTGCGATAGAGGATGAAGGCTGCAATCGCGGTGACGACAAGGATCACCACGATCGGCACGGGAATACCGAGAATATTGCCGAAATAGGCCGGACGGTAGAGCGTCTGGATTTCACTCGAGCGCAAGGTGATCGCGCCGCCCTGCGACAGCCAGGTGGTCAAGCCGCGATAAATGCCCATTGTGCCGAGTGTGGCGATGAAAGGCTCGATCTTGCCGACGGTGGTGATGAGCCCGTTTGCGAGGCCGCAAAGAGCCCCGGCAATCACCGTAAAGACCACCGCGGCCGTCAGCATCAGCACCGGATCGGCAATGACGCCCGAATTGATCAGCAGGATCATCAGGCTGGCGACGAAGGCGACCATCGAGCCGACGGAAAGGTCGAGATCTCCGGCCGAGATCACGAAGGTGGCGCCGACCGCGATGATGGCGATGAAAGCGCAGCGTGTCGCGACGTTGGCAAGATTGGTGATGCCGATGAAATTCGGGTTGACCAATGCGCCGACAATCAGGAGCAAGGCCAAGGCGGCAAACGGTGCAACCGCGCGCAGATCAACGTCACGCCAGGACCTGCGCCGGATCGCCCTGGTCTCCTCGTTAATGCTCATGTCCAAAACCAACCTCCCGTCCCAGTTCGTCTGGGCATCCTATCTATTGTCCGCGTCGGCGAAGTCTCGCTCCGCCTCACGCAGCCACCTTCTTTTTGAGCCCGGCGGCGTAACGCATGATCTCCTGCTCGGAAATCTCGTCGCCCTCGAGCACGCCGACAATCCGTCCTTCGCGCATGACGGCCACTCTTGTGCAGAGCCCGATGACTTCGGGCATTTCCGACGAAACGACGATGATTGATCGGCCGTCGCGGGCGAGCGCCGAAATGAAATGATAGATCTGCTGCTTGGTGCCGACATCGATGCCGCGCGTCGGCTCGTCGATGATGATGATGTCGGGATCGGTCTCCATGACCTTGGCGAGCAGCAGCTTCTGCTGGTTTCCGCCCGACATGCGGCCGGCGACGATATTGGTGTCGCGAACCCTGATGTCGAAGCGGCGCTTGGCTTTTGCCAGTGCAGCCGCCTCGCTGCTCGGACTGAGATAGCCGTGGCGCGAATGTCTTCCGAGCGATTGCAGCGTCAGATTGGTCGCCATGCCGGAGCGCAACAGCAGACCCTTCGACTTGCGGTCCTTGGTCATATAGGCAAGACCGCAGCGATTAGCCGCGTGCACGTCGCCGGAGGGGACCGCTTGCCCCTTGATGACCACCTCGCCCTCGAGGCGGGGCCGCAGTCCGGCAATCGCCTCCATCAGTTCGGTACGGCCGGAGCCGATCAGGCCGGAAAAACCGATGATCTCGCCCTTGCGCACTTCGAAGCTCGCATCCCTGACATAACCGGTCGACACCGAAGCGACGCTGAGGACGATCTCCTCGTCGACATCAGGCTCGACCTTGGCGGGATAGAGGCTGGAAAGTTCGCGGCCGACCATCAGCTGCGCGATCGATTCCCCGTCCAGGATTGATGTCGGCGACGTCTTGATCCATTGGCCGTCGCGCAGCACCGTCACCCGATCGGTCAACTCCATTACCTCGTCGAGCTTGTGGGACACGAAGACGAAGCTCGTACCCTGGTCGCGGAGCTTGCGGACCTGCTTGAAAAGCATATTGGTCTCTTCCCGCGACAGCACGGCGGTCGGCTCGTCCATGAAGACGACGCGCGCATCGCGGCTGATCGCCTTGGCGATCTCGACCATTTGCTTGTCGGCGATGGAAAGCGTGCTGATCAAGGCATTCTCATCGACATGCGAACCGAGCACGTCGAGAACCTTGCGGGTCTCGGCGCGCATATATTTGCGGTCGAGCACTCCGAGACGCGTGACTTCGCGACCGAGGAAAAGGCTCTCCGTCACGGTCAGATGGTCGGCGAGGTTGAATTCCTGGTGAATGATGACGATGCCGAGCGCTTCCGCAGCGCCATTGGGCGGCAGCACCACAGGCTTGCCGTCGAGCAGGATCTCGCCCGAACTCGGCTGCTCGAAACCCGACAGCACCTTGACAAGCGTGGATTTGCCGGCGCCGTTTTCGCCCATGAGCGCATGGATTTCACCGGCGCGGAGATCGAAGTTGACGCTGAAGAGGACCTGCACGCCGCTGAAGGATTTGCATATGCGCCTGGCGGACAGCACCACGGGTGCGGTGTCGGCGATCTCCACGGTCATTATGCCCTCCCCTAGAGCGCCGCACCCCGGCAACGCTCCATTTTGAACTAGCGCACATTTTCCGTCTGAAAACCGCCTCAGGCCTCAAACGGGCACGCGCATGCGGCTCCCATCCGCTTCGAGCCTTATGTAAACCTTTACATCAACCATGTAAAGGTTTACATCGTGGATTAACACAGATCAGTTGACGCTTGCCTTTGACCTCTCGACAAGTCCGTGTAGTGTCGCGGCGAAGACAGCCTTAAGGCAGAGCCCAGTGTCGAATTCCACGCCCGCAACAATCGAAGATGTCGCCCGGATCGCCGAGGTCTCCATCGCGACGGTCTCGCGGGCGATCCACACGCCGGAAAAAGTCGCCAACTCGACGCGGCTCAAGGTCAATCAGGCGATCGCCATCACCGGTTATACGACCAATGCCATGGCCCGGAGCCTGAGACTCGGCCGCTCCAACATGATCCTCGTGGTGGCGCCCGATATCGGCGATCCCAATTTTTCCAATATTCTCGTCGGACTGGAGAACGAGGCCCGGGCCCACGGCTACGGCGTCCTGATCGGCCACACCCAGAACGATGCCCAGCGCGGCCTGGAATATCTGAAATTCTTCAACTCGAACCAGGCGGCCGGGCTCATCCTCTTCACCGGCATCCTGCCCTTCGGTCATCAGACCATGACGGCGCGGCTGCCGCCGAGCGTCGGGGTTTTCGAACCGGTCTTCAACGGCGGTATTCCCTATGTTGGCGTTGACGATACCGAGGGCGCTCGGAAAGCTGTCGACCTGCTGCTGGCCGAAGGGCATCGCAAGATCGCCTTCATCGGCGATTCCCGCACCCGGCTCGCCTATACCAGGCGCCGCATGGGTTATGATGCCGGTCTCGACGCTGCTGGCGTCCCGCCCGACTTGAGGATCGTGCTCGAAGGCGACGGCACGATCGAAAGCGGACGGCATGCGGTTGAACAGCTTTTCATGCGCGACACGCTTCCCACAGCCTTCATGTGCGTGAACGACCAGACGGCGATCGGCGTCATGATCGGGCTCGGTGCACGCGGCTATGATATTCCGCGGGATTTCTCGGTGACCGGCTTCGATGACGTGCCGCAGGCCGTCTTCATATCCCCGTCGCTGACGACGATCCGCCAGCCGAGGACGGCGATCGGCAAGCAGGCGATGGCGCTGCTGCTGGAACTTCTGTCCGACGGCCAGCCGGCCGAGACGGAAATCCTGCTGAGGCCGGATCTCGTGGTGAGAAACTCCGTCTCCGCGCCCTCACGCAACTGGTTGAAGCGCTGAACGGAGATAGAATAGCCGACCACAAAAAGCGCCGGCGACCGATGGCCGCCGGCGTCCATCATCAAACGTAACGGTTGACGATATTCTCGAGCAGTTCCTGCTTGCCGGATCTCGGCTGCGGATTGACATCCTTGGTCTCGACCCAGTTGGTGATCTCCTCGAGCGAATACTCGCCGCGGAAGAGCTTCTGCGCCTCGGCCGATTCCCAGCCGGCGTAACGATCGGCGAGCGGCTGCGACAGAGCCTTGTCCTCGATCATCTTGGCAGCCGCCTTCAGGCCACGGGCGCAGCAATCCATGCCGCCGATATGGCCGATCAAGAGGTCTGCCGGGTCGAGCGACTGGCGACGCAGCTTCGCGTCGAAGTTGGTGCCGCCGGTTTTGAAGCCTCCGCCTGCCAGAACGTGGTAATAGGCAAGCGCCATTTCCGGAACATTGTTCGGGAACTGGTCCGTATCCCAGCCGGACTGGTAGTCGTTGCGGTTCATGTCGATCGAGCCGAAGATCCCGAGCGCATTGGCGAGCGCCAGCTCGTGCTCGAAGGAGTGGCCGGCGAGGATCGCATGGCCCTGCTCGATATTGACCTTCACCTCGTTTTCGAGACCGTGCTTCTTGAGGAAGCCGTAGACGGTCGCGACGTCGTAATCATACTGATGCTTGGTAGGCTCCTGCGGCTTCGGCTCGATCAGGATCGTGCCCTTGAAGCCGATCTTGTGCTTATATTCGACGACGAGGTTGAGGAAACGGCCGAGCTGGTCGAGCTCGCGCTTGAGGTCGGTGTTGAGCAGCGTCTCGTAGCCTTCGCGGCCGCCCCAGAGCACGTAGTTCTCGCCGCCGAGCTTCTGCGTGGCGTCGATGCAGGTCTTGACCGTCGCGGCTGCGAAAGCAAAGACGTCCGGATCAGGATTGGTCGCCGCACCCGACATATAGCGGCGGTTGGAGAACAGGTTCGCCGTGCCCCAGAGCAGCTTGGTGCCGGTCGCCGCCTGCTTTTCGGCGAAATAATCGACGATCTCGTTGAGGTTCCTGGTGTTCTCGGCAAAATTCTTGCCCTCCGGGCGCACGTCGGCGTCATGGAAACAATAGTAGGGTGCGCCCAGTAGCGAGAAGAATTCGAAAGCGACATCGGCCTTGAGTTTGGCCGCCTTCATCGAGTCTTCGAACCACGGGCGCAGGAAGGTCTGGCCGCCGAAGGGGTCGCCGCCCGGCCAGGTGAAGGTGTGCCAGTAGGCTACCGCAAAACGCAGATGGTCTTCCATGCGCTTGCCGAGGACGATCTCGTCCGGCTGGTAATAGCGGAAGGCCAGCGGATTGGTGCTGTCCGGGCCCTCATATCTGATCTTCTGGATATCGCCGAAAAATCCGGTGCTCATGTTGGGGTCTCCTTGGGTTCGTCGTTCAGTCTTATCGTTCGTGCCATACAGCCCCCTCATCCGCCTGCCGGCACCTTCTCCCCAAGGGGAGAAGAGACTTGCCGCAACGTTTGCAGCTCTTTCAAAGCCGTCGCTGCGGGCTCCGCCTCTCCCCTCGGGGGCGAGGGCAGGGTGAGGGGACCGCTGGCTCAAACTCTCAATGCGCCAGCGACTTGATCGCCGGATAGAGCGCCCGGTAACGCTTGTAAGCATCCTCATAAGCGCCCTTCAGCGCCGCGACCGGTTCGATCGTGCCCGCCGTCATTGGCGGCGTGCAGACGGTGATCGGATCCGCACCCGTCGCCGCGATCAGACCGAGACGAGCGGCGCCGAAGGCCGCGCCGAAATCGCCATCAGCCGGCAGGTCGACAGGAAGGCCGAGCGCAGTGGCGATCGACTCCAGCCAATAGCGGGAGCGCGAGCCGCCGCCGATTGCCGTAACGCGGGAAATGTTGGTGCCGGCAGAGCGCAAAGCTTCGAGATTGTCGCGGATGGCGAAGGCCACCCCTTCTAGAACGGCCTGAGTGAGCACGACGCGGCTGCTTTCATGCTCCAGCCCGAAGAAGGCGCCGCGGATCACGGCGTCATTGTGCGGCGTACGCTCGCCGGAGAGATAGGGCAGGAAGGTGACGCCGGAAGGCGCCTTCACCCTCTCGCCAAGTTCGCCTGTGAGTTCGGCAGCGGATTTGCCGGTCACACCGGAGTGCCAGTTGAGGGCATCCGTGGCCGACAGGATGACTCCCATCTGGTGCCAGGTGTTGGGCAGCGCGTGGCAGAAGGCATGCACGGCGCTTTCCGGCTTCGGCAGATAGGAGCCGTTGGCCGCAAAAAGCACGCCCGAGGTGCCGAGCGAGACGAAGGCCGCGCCGTCGCTGACCGTACCCATGCCGCAGGCCGATGCAGCATTGTCGCCTGCGCCGCCGGCGACGACGACGGTGCCCGATATGCCCCATTGCGCCGCGAGTTCGGACCTTAGTCTGCCGGCCTGATCGGTGCCTTCGACGAGCGCCGGCATCTGCTCCTTGGAAAGGTTGGTGGCAGCAAGCAGTTCGGACGACCAGCCGCGCTTTCCTGTATCGAGCCAGGAGGTGCCCGCCGAATCCGACATTTCGGAGATATATTCGCCGGTCAGCCAAAGGCGTAGATAATCCTTCGGCAGCAACACCTTGGCAATCTTGGCGAAGACCTCAGACTCATGCTTCTGAACCCATGCGAGTTTCGGCGCAGTGAAGCCGGGGAAGACGATGTTGCCGGTCAGCGCACGGAAGCGCGGATCGGCATCGAGTGCCGCCGCCTCGACATGGCTGCGCGTGTCGTTCCAGAGGATGCAGGGGCGTAGCACCTTGTCGGAAGCATCGAGCAGGGTCGCGCCGTGCATCTGCCCGGAAAGACCGATGCCCTTGACTGCGGCAAACTCCTTTGGATGTTTCGCCTTGAGCCCGGCGACGGCCTCCTCGGTCGCGCGCACCCAGTGAGCCGGTTCCTGTTCCGACCAGCCGGAATGCGGGCGCGAGACATCGAGCGCGCCGTTGGCCGAACCGACGATCTTCTGGTCGCCGTCGATCAGCATCGCCTTGACGCCGGAGGTTCCGAGATCGAGACCGAGATACATGTGGCATTCTCCCTTTGCCGTTACGGCAGATTGTCCTTCAGGAATATGTCGAGCCGGATGCGCTCCTGCGCTTCGATGACGGCGAGCCCGTCCGCCTTGGCCTTCAACACCCGGATGGCGCTGCGCACCTCGTGACCGGCATTCTGATTGAGTATCGCATCGATCGTGTTGTCGATAAGCGCCGCCCGCGTGTGGGCGGTCAGCTCGTGGGCGATGACCGTCAGCGTCCGGTCGACGGCCTTCTCCTTCAGTGCCCGGATGAGGCCGCGATTGCCGGCGCCGAGGCTATAGACGCCGATAATGTCGGCATTCCCAAGTGCCTCCGCGACGAGCATATGGGCGATCTCCGGATCGTCACGGCCCTCCAGAACCGGAAGGATCGCAAGATCGGGAAACTCCTCTCCCATGACCGCAGTGAACCCTTCCAGCCGCTCGCGATGGTCGCGCACCAGCATGGAGCCGGCGAGCACGGCGATCTTGCCCTTTCGCGGCCCTAGGAACCGGCCGAGCAGACGGGCCGCCGTGCGGCCAGCCGCAATATTGTCGACACCGGCGTAGTGATGGCGCAGCGATCCGGTAAGATCGGACACCAGCGTGACGATGGGAAAGCCCGCATGCACCAGCCCGTCGACGACGGCACGCACTTCCGGCGCATCGGTCGCAACCATTGCGATGCCGCAAGGCTTTTCGCGGGAAAGCCCTTCGAGCACGGCGACGAGAGCGGCCGGATCGAAGGCAGGTACCTCGATGGTACGAATATCGGTGCGTTCAGCAGGCGAGCGGAGGATCGCCTGCCGGATTTCGGCATTGAGCCCGTGCATGAAGGAATTGTCGCTGGCCGGGAGGATGAAGACCAGCGGATAGGTGCGACCCTTGGCGAGATTGGCGGCGGCGACGTCCCTGATATAACCGAGTTCGCGGATTGCGGTCTCGACCTTCTCCCGCGTGACATGGCGCACACCAGGACGCTGATTGAGGACCCGGTCGACAGTCGCGAGACTGACGCCCGCCGCAGCGGCGATATCGTGAACAGTTGGCCTCATCGTTCCTCCTGACGAGACCATTAGCGCCAAATTTGATGTACGTAAATCAAAAAAACCAGCGGGGCGATTTCCGCATCATTTTTCCGGTCTTGCCGGCCGCTGGCATCAATTCGATGAGCGATCGCCCACCTGATGACACAGAGGCTGGAAAGCCGCAACAAAAAGGCCCTCCGGAGAGGGCCTTTTCGAGGGACGGGGCCGGAGGTCAGTGGCCGCCGCCACCTCCTCCGCCGCCTTGCGGCGCGGGTTTCTTGATCATGGCGACACCGAGGATCATCGCAACGAACAGTGCGGTCAGGATCAGGAACACATCGCTGAAGGAAAGGATGACCGCCTGCTTAGTGGCGAGGCCAACCATCTGCTTGATCGCGACCGAAGTGCCGTCCATGCCGTAACTGGTAAAATTGGCGGCCATGTTGTTCATCTGGTCGATCGCCGCCGAATTGCCCCAGTCCATATTCTCCCGCAATCGCTCGTAGTGCACATCCTGCCGGTTGGTGAGCACGGTGTTGATGACAGCGAGTCCGACGGCGCCGCCAAGATTTCTGGTCAGGTTGAACAGGCCGGACGCACCGCGGATGCGCGAGGGCGGCATCGTGCCGAGCGCGATGTTGTTGATCGGCACCATGCACATCATCAGCCCGAAACCGCGCAGGATCTGCGGGATGAAGAGCTCGTAGAAATCCCAGTCCGCCGTCAGATGGATCATGATGTATGTGCCGGCGGCGAAGCTGATAAAACCGATCACCATCATCAGGCGCAGGTCCATCTTGGTCGACAGCCGCCCGGCGATCGGTGCCGTGAAAAACATCGCAAGCCCGGAGACGAACATCGTCTCACCGATCATCAGCGAGTCATAGCCGCGGATTCGCCCAAGATAGACGGGGTAGATATAGGTAAGGCCGTAGAGGCCGATGCCCATGACGAAGGAAAACACCGAGCCGAAGGAGAAATTCCGGTTCGCAAAGGCCTTCAGGTCGACGACGGGAAACTCCACCGTGAAGGCGCGATAGAAGAAGACAATGGCCGCGGCACCGGAGGCGACGGCAGCCAGCGCGATGGAATTGTCGTTGAACCAATCGTTCGAGTTGCCCTCTTCGAGCACATATTCCAGCGCACCGAGGAAGACGCCCATCGAGATCAGCCCCCACCAGTCGAACTTCTTGAAGAGCGACAGTTCCGGCTTGTCGAAGTCGATGAAGTTCCAGGTAACCAGCGTGACGATGATGCCCGGAACGATATTGACGAGGAACAGCCAGTGCCAGGAGAAGGCGTGGCTGAGATAGCCGCCGACGGTCGGGCCGATGGTCGGCGCCAGCGTCGCGATCAGGCCGATGATCGGCGAGACAATGCTGCGCTTCGACGGCGGGAAGATGGTGAAGGCGGCCGCGAAGACCGACGGGATCATGCCGCCGCCGATGAAGCCCTGTATGGCGCGGTAGACGATCATCTGGTCGATATTCGTCGCCGTCGCGGCGAGCGCGCTCGCCATGGTGAAGCCGGCGGCCGAGATGGCGAAGAGATAGCGCGTCGAGATGATGCGCGCCAGCGTGCCCGACAGCGGGATCATGATAACTTCCGCGATCAGATAGGCCGTCTGCACCCAGCCGATCTCGTCGGAACCGGCCGACAGGCCGGCCTGAATTTCGGCAAGCGACGCAGAGACGATCTGGATGTCGAGGATCGACATGAACATACCGAGCACCATCGCGAAAAAGGCGATGAGCTTCCTCGGATCCATGCGATCTCCGGCGTGGGCGGGCGCTGTCGGAATTGTTCCCGCTGTTGCTGTCGCGCTCCCGGCCATCGGATCATCTCCGCCTTGTTAGAGGCTCACTTGTTCGGCGCCGTGCGAGTATCAACGTCGACCACGACGCTGAGGCCCGCGCGCAGACGGCCGCTGTCGAGCGCATCCTGCGGCAGCGCGATGCGCACCGGCACGCGCTGAATCACCTTGGTGAAGTTGCCCGTGGCATTTTCCGGCGGCAGCAGCGAAAAGACCGAACCGGAGGCCGGCGAGATCGATTCGACGGTGCCGACGATCGGATGGTCGTCATAGGCATCGACATGGACGCTGACCTTCGAGCCTGGAACGAGATGCTGGATCTGCGTTTCCTTGAAATTGGCGTCGATATAAAGCTGGCGCACCGGAACGAGCGCCATCAGGCGCTGGCCGGGCGAGACGAGATCGCCTTCCTGGACAGAGCGGTTGCCGACGATGCCGTCATAAGGCGCCTTGAGCACGGTGAAGGAGAGGTCGCGGGCGGCCTTGTCACGCTGGATTTCAAGCGTGCGGACGGAACCTTCCGCTTCCCTGCGCTGGGCTTCGAGGATGGCAATATTGGCCTGCGCCGCCATGATATTGGCGTCGCCGCCGGCAAGATTGGCCTTGGCCTGATCGAGTGCGGTATTGGCATCATCGAGATCCGCGGTGGTGCCGACCGACTTTGCCTGCAGGTCGCTCTGGCGCTTTTGCTTGATTTCCGCGCCACGAACCGTGGCTTCGAGGGCAGTCTTCTGGGCCTGGGCCTGCACAAGGCTTGCCTTGGCCCCTTCCATCTGCGCATCAATACGGCTTAGCGAAAGCTGCTCGGTCGCAATCTGGGCATTCGCCTGATCGAGGGCATTCTGGTAGTCGCCGTTATCAAGGGTAGCGAGAACGTCGCCTGCCTTGACTTCCTGGTTGGCGACAACATTCACCTTCGCGACATAGCCGGTAACCTTCGGCGAGATGGTCGCGATATCACCTTCGATATAGGCGTCGTCGGTCGACACCATGAACCGGCCGTTCATCCACCATTCGTATCCGTACCAGCCGCCGCCCGCAAGCAGGGCAAGCACGACGATCGGCAGCACCGGGCTGCGGCGCTTCTTTGCCGTAGCAGGAGCAGCAACTGGCCCCTGGGCCGGGACTGACTGTGCGGGAGCAGCCGGCTTTTCCAGGGCTTCCGCCGTCGGCGCCTCGGCAATGACCGCGACCTTTGCCTCTTCGGCTTCGGCGTTTTCGCTGACGATACGCGCGACGTTGCTCTTCTGGTTGCTCGACATGGCCACTCTACCGATCTTGGAGTAATAATCGAACTGAACGGTTCGGTTCAGTTGACATAAACCTGTTTTATCGTCATATCAAGATGTATAGAACCAATCGGTTCGATTTCTTTTAAGGAAGTTGTGAAACCGTGAACACGGTTAAGGAGACATGACGCTAAAACCCGACCACGCCGCCGTATTCAGTCCTCCCGCCGCCGGGGGCCGATTTGCCGCGGGCGAAGACCCGGCCAAGCGCCAGCAAATTCTTGCCGGCGCCAAGCGAGTCTTCATGAAAATGGGCTTCGACGCCGCCAGCATGAACGACGTAACGCGCGAAGCTGGCGTGTCCAAGGGAACGCTCTACGTCTATTTCACCAACAAGGAAGAGCTGTTTTCGGCGATGATCGAGACCGAGCGCGCCGCCTTCGTGGCGGCCGTGCGCACGGCCCTTGCCGAGCATGATGACCCCGAATCCGGCCTGTACGAATTCGGGATAAGCTTCGTCACCCACATGACCGATGAGAAGGTCATCAGCGCGATGCGCACCGTTCTCGGCGTTCGCGACCGCATGCCGGTACTCTGTCAACGCTTTTTCAAGGGCCCGGTAAACCTGCGCACGATCATGCGCGATTTTTTGGAACAGCATGTCGCCGAAGGCCGGCTCGAGATCGACGACATCGATCTTGCCGCCGGCCAGTTTCTCGATCTTGCCAGCGGCAGCTTCTTCAAGCTCCGCCTGTTCGGCAGCATGGAAGAACCGCCGACTCGTGAGGAAATCGACCGCGTCATCCGCGGTGCGATCAAGGTCTTCATGGCAGCCTACGGCGCGCGCCGGCACGAGACTGCTTAATCCCGTATCCTTGACTGCCGCTCCCCTTCGGCCAAAACTCCGCAAGGACGATCAAACCCGGCTGCCGGCTTTTCTCTAATGAAGGAGCCGCAACCAGGGGAATGAAGATGAACGCCATCGCACGGGCGATCTGGTTCATAGAGAGCCATTTCGAAAGCGATATATCGCTGGAAGAGATATCGGACGCAGCCGGATTGTCGCGCTACCATCTGTCGCGCGTCTTCGGGCTCGTCACCGGCCACTCGATCAGCAGCTACATGAGAGGACGGCGCCTCAGCCGCGCCGTGCCCGCATTGGTCACCGGCTCATCCACCATTCTCGAGGTTGCGCTTTGCGCGGGCTACGGCTCGCACGAAGCTTTCACCCGTGCCTTCCGCGAGCAGTTCGGCATGACGCCGGATGCTGTGCGCAGACAGGGACACGCCCGTAACCTTGTTTTATTGGAGCCGATCCGAATGGATACCGACCACCTCAACGACCTCGAACCACCCCGTTTCGAGACTCTTCAACCAATGCTCTTTGCCGGCCTGCAGGAGACCTACCCTTATGGCGACAATGCCGCCATCCCCTCGCTTTGGCAAAAGTTCAATACCCATTTCGGGCATATTCCAGGCCAGAAAGGCAATGTCGCCTATGGCATCTGCAGACATATCGGCGAGGAGGAGAAATTCCGCTACATGGCCGCAGCCGAGATTTCCGACGCCGGCGACTTGCCCGCGGAGTTTACGACGCTCAAGCTTCCGGGACAGCGCTACGCCGTCTTCACCCATCGCGGCCACGTCTCCGGCATTTCCCTGACCATGAACCGGATTTTCGGCACATGGTGGCCAAGCTCAGGCCTGGAACATGGCGAGACACCCGACATGTTCGAATGTTACGACGAGCGCTTCGATCCCTATACCGGCATGGGCGTCACCGAAATCTGGCTACCTGTAAGGGAATAAAGATCATATCAGTTTCGTATACCCGCTTGTGGCGCTTGTCCGGACGGCAGGCGCCATTACATTGCGCGCGTCGTTCCATCATGTGACGCCAAAGAGGATATACGCTGATGCAGGATATCATGACGCTCATTCAGGACCCGGCCGCCTGGGTGGCGCTCATCACACTGGTGGTGATGGAAGTCGTTCTCGGGATCGACAACCTGATCTTCATTTCCATTCTGACCAACAAACTGCCTCCTGAGCACCGCGAGAGAGCTCGCCGGATCGGCATCGGCCTTGCCCTCATCATGCGTCTGGCCTTGCTCGGCACCGTTGCCTGGATCGTGCAACTGACCGAACCGCTGTTTGAAGCCTTCGGCCACGGCTTCTCATGGAAGGACCTGATCCTGATCGCCGGCGGCCTGTTCCTCGTCTGGAAAGCCACCAAGGAAATTCACCACAGCGTCGACCCCGTAGACCATCAGGAAGATTTCATCGCCACGTCGGCAACGACAGGCTTTGCATCGGCGATCGGTCAGATCCTGCTGCTCGACCTAGTCTTCTCCGTCGACAGCATCATCACCGCCGTCGGCATGACGCCGC
The DNA here is from genome assembly GCF_050587665.1 of Rhizobium sp. Nf11,1. NCBI lineage: Bacteria > Pseudomonadati > Pseudomonadota > Alphaproteobacteria > Hyphomicrobiales > Rhizobiaceae > Rhizobium > Rhizobium sp. Nf11,1. The sequence goes on from NZ_JBOBHU010000004.1 coordinate 282,673, forward strand.
ATCTGCCGATTATGGTGATCGCCGTCATTGCCGCTGTGACCGTCATGCTGGTTGCCGCGACCCCGCTCGCCAACTTCATCGAAAGAAATCCGACGATCGTCATGCTGGCGCTCGCCTTCTTGCTGATGATCGGCACGACGCTGATCGCCGAAGGCATGGGCTTCCACGTGCCGAAGGGCTACGTCTACGCCGCCATGGCCTTCTCGGCGCTGGTCGAGGTGCTGAACATGTTCGCACGCAACGCCCGCAAGCGGAAACGCGAAGGCGCGCACTGAGGCAGATACGGGAGCGTGCGCCGCAACCGGCGCACCTTCTCAGCGTCCGCAAGCCGTTGCGGACGCGGTTTTTCTTGACGCGCCCGGTTGAATATGGCCTAAGGCCAGCCGAACGGACGATCGGCGAATGGTGCGGGCGAATGCCCTTTTTCGGCCGGTTTGCCGATGAAGATATCTGCATCCTTCCGGCCGAACGTCGCTTTCCCGTGAAAGCAGTCCGGCATTCATTGACGGGCACATACAATGACAAATTCCGGGACAGCTTCCGGCGTCCGCGTCCGCATCGCTCCCTCGCCGACCGGCGAGCCGCATGTCGGCACCGCTTATATCGCTCTCTTCAACTACCTCTTTGCCAAGAAGCACGGTGGCGAGTTCATCCTGCGCATCGAAGATACCGATGCGACGCGCTCGACCCCGGAATTCGAGACCAAGGTGCTGGACGCGCTGAAATGGTGCGGGCTGGAATGGAAGGAAGGCCCCGATATCGGCGGCCCCTACGGCCCTTATCGCCAGTCCGACCGCAAGCCGATGTACCAGCCCTATGCACAGGAACTGCTGGACAATGGCCATGCCTTCCGCTGTTTCTGCACGCCTGCGCGGCTGGAGCAGATGCGCGAGGCGCAGCGCGCCGACGGCAAGCCGCCGAAATACGACGGTCTCTGCCTGAACCTCACGGCCGAAGAAGTCACCTCGCGCATGGCGGCCGGCGAAAGCACCGTCATCCGCATGAAGATCCCGGCCGAAGGCTCGTGCGACTTTACCGACGGCGTCTACGGCGACGTCTCCATTCCGTGGGATTCCGTCGACATGCAGGTCCTCATCAAGGCCGACGGCATGCCGACCTATCACATGGCCAATGTTATCGACGATCATCTGATGAAGATCACCCATGTGGCGCGCGGCGAGGAATGGCTGGCGTCGGTGCCGAAGCACATCCTGCTCTATCGCTATTTCGGCTGGGAGCAGCCGGTCTTCATGCATCTATCGTTGATGCGCAACGCCGACAAGTCGAAGCTGTCGAAGCGCAAGAACCCAACCTCGATCTCCTATTATTCCGCGCTCGGTTATATCCCCGAGGCGCTGATGAACTTCCTCGGCTTGTTCTTCATCCAGATCGCCGAAGGCGAAGAGCTTCTGACGATGGAAGAACTGTCCGAAAAGTTCGATCCGGACAATCTCTCCAAAGCAGGCGCGATCTTCGACATTCAGAAGCTCGACTGGCTGAACGGCCGCTGGATCCGCGAGAAGCTCTCCGAGGAGGAATTCCAGGCGCGCGTACTGACCTGGGCGATGGAGAACGATCGCCTGAAGGCCGGCCTGCGCCTGTCGCAGACGCGCATTTCCAAGCTCGGCGAACTGCCCGATCTAGCAGGCTTCCTGCTGAAATCCGATCTTAGCCTGCAGCCGTCCGATTTCGCCAAGATCAAATCGCCGCCGGAAGAGATCCTAGAGATCCTCAACACCGTCCAGCCCGATCTCGAAAAGATCCTGGAATGGAATGTCGAGACGATCGAGGCGGAGCTGCGCGCCGTCGCCGACCGCATGGGCAAAAAGCTGAAGGTCGTGGTGGCACCGCTCTTCGTCGCCGTCTCCGGCTCGTCGCGTTCGCTGCCACTCTTCGATTCCATGGCGCTGCTCGGCCGCTCCGTCGTGCGCCAGCGCCTGAAGCTCGCAGCACAGGCGGTCGCCGCCCTCGTCGGCTCGAAATAAGAAAAGTCAGAGGATTTCGACAGTGGCTGACAACAAGACCGAAAACACCCTTTCCTCCGACGCGACCGAGGTGCGCGCCCAGAAGCTCAAGCTGCTGCGCGCGCAGATCGGCGATGTATATCCGGCGCATTTTCACCGGACGCTGACCAATGCTGAGCTTGGCGCCAAGTATGAATCTCTGGAACCCGACGTCGAGACGCAGGATGTCGTCACCGTCGCCGGCCGCGTCTATTCCTCGCGCAATTCCGGCATGTTCATGGATATCCATGACGCCTCCGGCAAGATCCAGATCTTCAGCCACAAGGACACGACGCCGGAAGAGGCCCGCGCCCTGCTGCCGATGATCGATATCGGCGACATCATCGGTGTCACCGGCATCGTGCGCCGCACCAAGCGCGGCGAGCTGACGATCAACGCGCAGAAAATCGAAATGCTGACGAAGTCGCTGCTGCCGATGCCCGAGAAGTGGCACGGTCTCTCCGATATCGAGCTGCGTTACCGCAAGCGCCATCTCGACATCATGACCAACGAGGATTCGAAGCTGCGCTTCCAGCAGCGCTCGAAGATCGTCTCCGGGATCCGCCGTTTCATGGAGAATGACGGCTTCATGGAAGTCGAGACGCCGATGCTGCATTCCGTCTATGGCGGCGCCACCGCCGAGCCGTTCAAGACGCATCACAACACGCTGAAGCTCGACATGTATCTGCGCATCGCGCCGGAACTGTTCCTGAAGCGTACGCTGGTCTCTGGCCTCACCGACAAGGTCTTCGAGATCAACCGGAACTTCCGCAACGAAGGCGTCTCCACCCGCCACAATCCCGAATTCACCATGATGGAGTGCTACTGGGCCTATGCCGATTACGAGGACATGATGGACCTCGTCGAGCGGCTGTTCGAGACCCTGGCGCTCTCCATTCATGGCACGACGGAATTCGACTTCGTCGAAAAGCGCCTCTCCTTCAAGGGCCCGTTCAAGCGTGTGCCGATGCCGGATGCCGTCAAGGAAGCAACCGGCATCGATTTCCTCGCCATCAAGACCGACGAGGAAGCCCGCGCCGCCGCCAAGGCTGCCGGCTTTGCGGTCGAGAAGGACTGGACCTGGGGCGAATGCCTCGCCTTCATCTTCGAGGAAAAGGTGGAAGCGACGCTGATCCAGCCGGCCCACGTCACGCATTTCCCGAAGGACATCTCGCCCTTCGCCAAGGAAGTGCCGGGCGAGCCGCGGCTTGTCGAACGCTTCGAGACCTATTGCAATGCCTGGGAACTCGGCAACGCCTTCTCGGAACTCAACGATCCCGAGGAACAGCGCCGCCGCATGGTCGAGCAGCTCGAGCAGGCGCATGCCCGCGGCGAAAAGGAAAAGCAGCTGGACGACGAATTCCTGGACGCGATCGACCAGGGCATGCCGCCGGCTGGTGGCCTCGGCATCGGCGTCGACCGTCTGATCATGCTTCTGACCAACGCGCCGTCGATCCGCGACGTCATCCTCTTCCCGGCCCGCCGCAGCAAGGCCGACTGACAGGAAAGATGCAGGTTGATCAAAGCGGACTGCCGGCCGGCGCTCCGCTTTTTCATATGCCTGTTCAGTGGGTCTTGGCGGCTTCCGCCGACGGTTCTTCGGCCGGCGCTTCGGCCACTACATCGGCGCCGTCGCCCTCGGCAGCTGGCGCCGGTTCGCTTTCGGCAGCCGGTGCCGCGCCATGTCCCCCGCCCTCGGCCTTCTTGTCCTTCTCCTCAATCTTCTTGCCCGTCGCCTCGCCCTTGGTCGAGGCGACGGCGACCGGATCGACGCAATCCTCCGGATCCTTGAAGCCAGCGCTAATCATGGCGATCTCATCGGCCGGCAGTTCGATACGCTCGCCGAAGAACAATCCGTTTTCGCTGGCCTTGCCGTCGTAGTAGCGCGCCGTATAGCGCTTGTCGTCGAGGCCGGGAACGGTCTTGTCGGGATGCGGGATGAAGACGACATCGGCGCCTATCGCCCGGCCGCGAATATCGGCGCGCAGCGTTGGGCCGTTCTCATCAAGCACCACCACCTGTACCAGATCCGGTTTCTGCGCGGCATAGACGGCCTGGGCGACACGGAGCGCGGTCCTGACCCGCGTCATCCCGTCGGTCGGTTCGGTCTTGATGTATTTCCGCACCCAGACATGATCCTGCTTTCTGATCGTCACAAGGTTGACGTCGCTGCATTCGAGCGCGCCGCCACTGGAGACGCCGATCAGCCTGTCCTTGCCGACATACAGCGCCGCGCCGCCGGAAACGCCCGCCAGAAGCGCGACTCCGCCGATGATGATTGCCAATTTCCGGGAAGGCCGGAATATGCGCAGTAAGGCCTTCACGCCAACTGCTCCGCCATCTCAAACTCCAACGCAGGACAGGTGCTGAGAATGCTAGGGAAATGACGTTTCGGAAAGTTTAAGTGGGCGCGCCGTGCTCGCTCCATTTCAGGAAAATCCCAAAAAAGGTCCGAATTTTTCGGCTGCTTGCCACGGCACATTCCGCCATGCTCTAAACACCCATGGCCTTCACGCTTCGCCAGATCCAATATTTCGTGGCCGTCGCCGAACAGGGTTCGGTGACACGAGCCGCGCAGAACCTTTCGATCTCGCAATCCTCGGTGACGGAAGCGCTGAAGGAGCTCGAAAACGATCTCGGCGTCGAACTCTTCGAGCGCCATCCGCGCGGCCTGACGATTACCCACAACGGACATCAGTTCCTCCGTCACGCGACCAAGATTCTCGCCTCCGTCTCCGATGCGCGGACTAGCTTCTCCGGCCAGCAGAGTACCCTCTCCGGCACGTTGAATATCGGCGTCACCTCGCTTGTCGCCGGCTACGTTCTCTCCGATCTGCTGGCGCGATACCGGCGCGCCTGCCCGGGCATCGAAGTCAGCGCCATCGAGGACAATGGCGGCTATCTCGAACATCTGCTGGTCGGCGGCGAACTCGACGTGGCGGTGATGGTGATATCCAATCTCCGCGACCGCATGGCGCTCCAGGCGGAAATCCTCGAAACCTCGCCCTATCGCCTCTGGCTGCCGATGGGCCATCCGCTGGTGTCGGCCGATATCATCTCTGTCGCCGATATCGCCCGCGAACCGCTGATCATGCTGACGGTCGACGAGATCGAGGAGAATACCGGCAAACTGCTCTCCGCACTCGGCGCCCGCCCGCATGTCGCCTTCCGCACCCGCTCGGTGGAAGCGGTGCGCAGCCTGGTCGCCACAGGCGCCGGCGTGGCGCTGCTTCCCGATCTTGTCTACCGACCCTGGTCGCTCGAAGGCGACCGCATCGAGAGCCGCGACGTCTCCGGCTCACTGCCGGTCGTCCAGGTGGGGATGGTCTGGCGGAAGGGCTCCAGCCTGCCGCAGGCTGCGCGCGATTTCGTCGGCATCGCCGAAACCATGCGGTCCGGCCGGCTCCGCTGATATCGGGATTTCCGATATCGCCTTTCTGATAAATGAATTTGCGAAACCGGGCTTTTGGCGTCACCTTTTCAACCGGGAACAAATCGCCACAGAAGTGGCACCAAACCGGGAGACGCAGATGACGAATCTCTTGAAATCCTGCACGGCAGCGCTCGCCTGCCTGAGCTTCGCGACACAGGTGGTCGCCGCCGAACCGCTGAAGGCCTTGGGTAAGGGCGAAGGCGCGGTCAGCATCGTCGCCTGGGCCGGCTACATCGAACGCGGCGAAACCGACAAGAATTACGACTGGGTTACCGGCTTCGAAAAGGAAACCGGCTGCAAGGTCTCAGTCAAGACTGCCGCCACATCCGATGAGATGGTGTCGCTGATGAACGAAGGTGGCTTCGATCTCGTCACCGCATCCGGCGACGCGTCGCTTCGCCTCATCGCCGGCAAGCGTGTCCAGCCGATCAATACCGATCTGATCCCGAGCTTCAAGAATGTCGACAAGCGCCTGCAGGACGGCCCATGGTACACCGTCGGCGGCGTGCATTACGGCGTGCCCTATCTCTGGGGGCCGAACGTACTGATGTACAATACCGACGCCTTCAAGGACAAGGCGCCGACCAGCTGGGGTGTCGTCTTCCAGGAGCAGACCCTGCCGGACGGCAAGTCAAACAAGGGCCGCGTCCAGGCCTATGACGGCGCGATCTATATCGCCGATGCGGCCATGTATCTGATGGCCCATAAGCCCGATCTCGGCATCAAGGACCCGTACGAACTGACCGAGGACCAGTACAAGGCCGCCCTCGACCTGTTGCGCGGCCAGCGCAAGCTCGTCTCACGCTACTGGCACGACGCGATGATCCAGATCGACGACTTCAAGAACGAAGGCGTCGTCGCCTCCGGCTCCTGGCCCTTCCAGGTCAACCTGCTCCAGGCCGACAAGCAGAAGATCGCCTCCACCTTTCCGGATGAAGGCGTCACCGGCTGGGCCGACACGACCATGCTGCACGCCGACAGCGAACATCCGAACTGCGCCTATATGTGGATGGAACATTCGCTGCAGGCCAAGGTCCAGGGCGACGCCGCCGCCTGGTTCGGCGCCGTGCCCTCCGTTCCCGCTGCCTGCAAGGGCAACGAGCTGATGGGAGAAACCGGCTGCGCCACCAACGGCTTCGATCACTTCGACAAGATCAAGTTCTGGAAAACACCGGTCGCCAAATGCGCAACGCAGAGCGAATGCGTGCCCTATCACCGCTGGGTGTCGGATTACATCGGCGTGATTGGCGGGCGGTAATAGCCAAGTCGGCTTGTGTGGTTGAAGACCCCTTCCCAACCCCTCCCCACAAGGGGGAGGGGCTACAAGTGGCACCGCCTCGCTCCTCTTGAACGCCGAGTTCTTTGCGAGGATGCGGCAGATTAAGCCCTCCCCCTTGTGGGGAGGGGTTTGGGGCGGGGTCTTTTAAGCCGCGACCGACGCCCCCTATTGAAAGACCCGGAGCCTTCCATGACGTCAGCCGTCCGCTTCCAACAGGTATCGCGCCATTTCGGCCAGGTTCGCGCCGTCGACGGCGTCGATCTCGAAATAGCGCCGGGCGAATTCTTTGCCATGCTCGGGCCCTCCGGCTCCGGCAAGACGACGTGCCTCAGATTGATCGCCGGCTTCGAACAGCCGACAGCAGGCCACATTCAGATCTTCGGCGAGACGGCCGACGGCGTTCCGCCCTATCGGCGCAACGTCAACACCGTATTCCAGGATTACGCGCTCTTCCCGCATCTCAACATCCTCGACAACGTCGCCTACGGGCTGATGGTCAAGGGCGTCGGCAAGGCGGAGCGGATGAAGGCGGCGGGAGAAGCCCTCGAGCTCGTCAAACTGCCGGGTTATGGCGGCCGCCGCCCCGGCCAGCTCTCCGGCGGCCAGCGGCAGCGCGTGGCGCTCGCCCGCGCCCTCGTCAACAAGCCGAAGGTGCTGCTGCTCGATGAGCCGCTCGGTGCGCTGGACCTGAAGCTGCGGGAGCAGATGCAGGAGGAATTGAAGAGCCTGCAGCGCGCGCTCGGCATCACCTTTGTCTTCGTCACCCATGATCAGGGCGAGGCGCTGTCCATGGCCGATCGCGTCGCGGTCTTCAACAATGGCAATATCGTCCAGCACGGCACGCCGCAGGATATCTACCGCTGCCCGAAGACCCGTTTCGTCGCCGATTTCGTCGGCTCGTCCAATGTGATCGCGCCTGATCTGATGGCCGCGATCGGCGGCGAGAAACGCTGGGCGAGCCTGCGCCCCGAGGCGATACGGCTGGCAAGTGACGGCATCGAGGCGAAGGTCGAGCATGCGAGCTTCCTCGGCGCCGCCACCCGTCTCAGCGTCGACCTGCAGGGCAGCCGGCTGCATGTCACGCTGCCGGCAGGCATGCCTGTGCCGGATATCGGCGCCGGCATCCGGCTTGCCTGGCAGCCCGCCGATATCCACTACATGGACGATGCGGCATGACGGCACTCATCATCTCCGACGGCAAGACATCGATCCTTCCGGGACGCAGCGGCGTCTTCGGCCGGCTGTCGGATGCCTTCTGGCGGCACCCGAAGCTTTTGCTGTTCCTGATGCTGACACCGCCCCTGCTCTGGCTCGGCATCATCTATATCGGCTCGCTCATCGCCCTGCTTCTGCAGAGTTTCTTCTCGATCGACGATTTTTCCGGACTGGTGAACTACGAATTCACGCTGTCGACCTACGCCCAGCTTCTGAGCCCGACGAATTTCGACATCATTATCCGCACCGTCGTAATGGCGGCGCTGGTCACCGTCGCTTCCGCACTCATCGCCTTCCCGATCGCCTACTACGCCGCCCGTTATGCGCGGGGCAAATGGAAGGTGCTGTTTTATCTCGGCGTCATGCTGCCGCTCTGGTCGAGTTATCTCGTCAAGATCTACGCCTGGAAGCTGATCCTCGCTAAAGAAGGCATCCTGACCTGGATCTTCGAACAGCTCCATCTCTCCTGGCTTCTCGACGGCGTCCTGAACCTGCCCGTCGTCGGCGGCAATTCGCTTTCGGTCAGCTACCTCGGCACCTTCATCGTCTTCATCTATATCTGGCTGCCCTACATGATCCTGCCGACTCAGGCGGCCCTCGAGCGTGTGCCCGGCAACCTGATTGAGGCCTCGGCGGATCTCGGCGCCACCCCGCGCCAGACATTCCGCACCGTGCTGCTGCCCCTGGCACTCCCCGGCATCGTCGCCGGTTCGATTTTTACCTTTTCGCTGACACTCGGCGATTACATCATCCCGCAGATCATCGGCTCTTCCAGGCTGTTCATCGGCCAGGCCGTCTATGCGCAGCAGGGGACGGCTGGCAACGTGCCGCTGGCGGCTGCCTTCTCGGTCGTGCCGATCGTCATCATGGCGCTTTATCTGTCGCTCGCCAAAAGACTGGGGGCCTTCGATGCCCTCTGATCTCAAGACATCGCCGCTGCCCTTGAAGATCGCCGCCGCCGGCGGGCTGCTTTTCCTGCACCTGCCGATCCTGCTGATCTTCGTCTATGCCTTCACGACGGAGGAGAAGAGCTATCAGTGGCCGCCACCCGGGTTGACGCTGCAATGGTTCGCCGTTGCTTGGAACCGGCCCGACGTCTGGTCGGCGCTCGGCCTTTCCGTGCAGGTCGCCGTCATCGCCACCGCGATCGCGCTGATCCTCGGCACGCTCTGTGCCGCTGCCGTCAGCCAGACGAAGTTCTTCGGCCGCGAGGCGATCTCGCTGCTGGTCATCCTGCCGATCGCGCTTCCCGGCATCATCACCGGCATTGCGCTGCGCTCCGCCTTCAGCCTCTTCGACATCCCGTTCTCGGTCTGGACCATCGTGCTCGGCCACGCCACTTTCTGCGTGGTGGTCGTCTACAACAACGCCGTCGCCCGCTTCCGCCGCACCTCCGGCTCGCTGATCGAAGCTTCGATGGATCTCGGCGCCGATGGCTTCCAGACCTTCCGCCATGTCATCCTGCCGAATATCGGCACTGCCCTGCTTGCCGGCGGCATGCTCGCTTTTGCCCTGTCCTTCGATGAGGTCATCGTCACCACCTTCACCGGCGGCCAGCAATCGACGCTGCCGATCTGGATGCTCGAAGAACTCATCCGCCCGCGCCAGCGCCCCGTCACCAATGTGGTCGCCATGGTCGTGGTGCTGGTCACCTTCCTGCCGATTCTGGCAGCCTATTACCTCACCCGCGACGGCGACCAGATCGCCGGTGCCGGCAAATAACAGGGAGAACATCATGGATACGCAAATGTTGATCGGTTCCCGCTTCGAAAAAGGCACGGAGACGGAAGAGCACATCCTGAACCCGAGGACCGGAGAGACGGTGATCGACCTTCCCGAGGCCTCGCTTTCCCAGGTCGATGCCGCCGTCGATGCCGCCGAAAAAGCCTTCAAGAGCTGGTCGCAGACGACGCCTTCCGAACGCTCGAGTTACCTGCTGAAGATCGCCGACGCTATCGAGAAGGACGCCGCCGGTTTCGCCGCGCTGGAAGCGCTGAACTGCGGCAAGCCGATCAATTCAGTGCTGAACGATGAAATCCCGGCAATCGTCGATTGTTACCGCTTCTTCGCGGGGGCAGTGCGCAACCTGCACGGACCGGCCGCCGGCGAATACTTGCCCGGCCACACCTCGATGATCCGCCGTGATCCGATCGGCATCGTCGGCTCGATCGCGCCGTGGAACTATCCGTTGATGATGATGGCCTGGAAGCTGGCGCCGGCAATCGCGGGCGGCAACACCGTCGTCTTCAAACCCTCGGAACAGACGCCGCTGACAGCGCTGAAGATGGCGAAGCTGCTTTCCGACATCCTTCCCGAAGGCGTGGTCAACGTCATCCTCGGCCGCGGCGAAAGCGTCGGCAATGCGCTGATCAACCACGCCAAAGTCAACATGATCTCGATCACGGGCGATGTCGCCACCGGCAAGAAGGTGCTGCAGGCCGCCGCCAAAACCGTCAAGCGCACTCATCTGGAACTTGGCGGCAAGGCCCCGGTCATCGTCTTCGACGACGCCGATATCGATGCCGTCGTGTCAGGCATCCGCACCTTCGGTTACTACAATGCCGGTCAGGACTGCACCGCGGCCTGCCGCATCTATGCCGACGCCAAGGTCTACGACAATTTCGTTGCCGATCTCTCTTCGGCCGTCTCAAGCATCCGCTTCAACCAAGCCGACGATACCGAAAACGAGATCGGTCCGCTGATCTCCAGGCGCCAGCGTGACCGCGTCGAAAGCTTCGTCGCCCGCGCTTCCGAGCACAAGCACATGGAAATCACCACCGGCGGCAAGGTCTCCGGCGACAAAGGCTTCTTCTTCACGCCGACCGTCATTGCGGGCGCCTTGCAGGACGACGAGATCGTCCGCCGCGAGGTCTTCGGCCCGGTCGTCTCCGTCACCCGCTTCTCCGACGCTGACGATGCCGTCGCTTGGGCGAACGACAGCGATTACGGCCTCGCCTCCTCGGTCTGGACCAGGGATATCGGCCGCGGCATGAAGACCGCCGGCCGCCTGCAATATGGCTGCACCTGGATCAACACGCATTTCATGCTGGTCAACGAGATGCCGCATGGCGGCCTCAAGCAGTCGGGTTACGGCAAGGACATGTCCGTCTATGCGCTGGAGGATTATACCGCCGTTCGCCATGTGATGATCAATCACGGCTGACCGGCGAAAACGTCAAGGATATGGAAGCCACGCCGACAGCAGGAATATCGTCCAATTTCGCGCGACGTGGAACAATTTCCCGGTTGCCGCGTCTTTTCAGACAAACGCAAAGGATGATGTCATGCTGAAATGGGCTCTGATATTCTTCGTTATTTCGATCATCGCCGGCTTCTTTGGCTTCTCCGGCGTCTCCGCCGCCACCGCGACCATCGCCCGCGTGCTCTTCGGTATTGCACTGGTGATCTTCCTGATCTTCCTGGTTCTGGCGCTGATGGCCGGCCAGGCGGTCTTGTAAGCGGGCGCCGCCCAATCCGGAGCAATTCCGCGGCTCGGAAGAGCCGCGGAATGTTCATGGCGCGCAAAAGCCTGCAGCAATTGGCTACAGCATGGCCCTCAGCCAGGGATGAAGGCTGCTAGCCTGCCTTTTCAGCAGATTGTCGACCGATACCGAACCCGCTCCGGAAGCGGCGAGAACGAACATGCCGCCGGCAATCGCCAGGTCCTTCTCGAAATGCAAGAGTTCGTTTTGGCTGGTAAAGTTCGTATGAAAGAGAAAGGCGGTCGCCAGGCAGAAGAGCGCCAGCGCCGTGGCACCCAGCCGACCGAGGAAACCCGCCGCAACGGAAATGCCGGCGCCGATTTGAAGAGCGATGGTGGCCAAGGCTACCGGCGCCGACAGCCCTAAGTTCGCGAAGGTGTCGATGGTCGACCCGAGATCTGCCGCAAGAGACGAGCCTTCGTGCAGAAAAATCAGCGCCAGCAGAAGCCTGCCCAGAAGCAGAACGAGGTCGGCGGATCGGAACCGGCTTGCGACGCTCTTCATCATACCCTCCGCTTTGCAGAGCAGGTGGACCAGTCGTGTGGCCCCTGCGTTAATTCCGTCCCGTCTCCCGGGTGTTATGGGCTGGATCCTCCCGGTCGCCGGCTACGGCGCATTATAACAGGCTTGCACCGACATTGATCGCCAGCGCCAGGATCGTCGTGTTGAACAGGAACGACAGCACGGCATGCAGCAGTGTTAGCTTGCGCATGCTGGTCGAACTGACCGCGACATCCGCGGTCTGCGCGGCAACGCCGACGGTGAAGGAGAAATAGAGGAAGTCCCAATAGCCGGGCTCTTCGATGCCGTCGGGGAATTTGAGGCCGCTCTCTTCGTCCGCCCCGCCATAGAAATAATGGGCATAGTGGATGGTGAAAAGCGTATGCAGAAAAATCCACGAGATCAGAATCGTCAGCACCGCGGCACCCGCTCGCGACAGCGCAACGTCAGGTGGCGCCTCCTTGATCGAATGAAGCTCGGTGCCGATGCCGACGATGCTCGCAAGCGCAGCACCGATTGAAAGGGCCAGCAAAACGGTATCCGAAAAATCGAGATCGGCGGCGCGTTTCCGGATCGATTCGACCGTCGCCCGCAGCATCTTGCGCCAGCTGAGCGCGACAAAAACAATGGCGCTGATATTCCAGCCGAACAGGATATTGCCGGCACTGACCTCCCGCGAGGCCAGAGCCAAGAAGACCACCAGTCCGGCAACAGCGGCAATGATGAAGCTTGCGTGCTTGCGGGCAAGTGCCACAGGCGACCTTGCCGGTTCCTCGTCCGCCATATCGGTCTCCGACAGCATATGTCATTGATAAGAGCATGAAAAAGGCGCGGTTGCCAGCCCGGCATCCGCGCCTTCGATCGTTGGCGTGCTCTATCAGGCGGCAGCGAGCTGCAGTTCCTTCTGCACCATGGTGCGCAGCGTCGACAGGTCCTTGGCGAAGGCGCGGATGCCTTCCGCGAGCTTTTCCGTCGCCATCGCGTCTTCGTTCATCATCCAGCGGAAGGTCTTTTCGTCGACGGAGATTTTGGCAGCCGGCCTGACCGTTTCAGGCGACAGCTTGCGCTCGAGCTTGCCTTGGTCGTTCGAAAGCTCGTCGAGCAAGTTCGGAGCGATGGTCAGGCGATCGCAACCGGCCAGCGCTTCGATCTCGCCGGTATTGCGGAAGGACGCGCCCATGACGACCGTCTTGATGTCGTTGGCCTTGTAGTAGTTGTAGATGTCACGGACGGAGATGACGCCCGGATCCTCCTCGGCAGTGAAATCCTTGCCCGTCGACTTCTTGTACCAGTCGAGGATACGGCCGACGAAGGGCGAAATCAGGAAAACCTTGGCATCGGCGCAGGCGATCGCCTGCGCCTTGGAGAAGAGCAACGTCAGATTGCAGTCGATGCCCTCCTTCTGCAGGATTTCCGCTGCGCGAATGCCTTCCCAGGTAGACGCGAGCTTGATGAGGATACGGTCTTTCTCGATGCCGCGTTCCTTGTAGGCGGCAATGATGCTGCGTGCCTTGTTCAGCGATGCTTCGGTATCGAAGGACAGGTCGGCATCGACTTCCGTCGAAACGCGGCCGGGAACGAGCTTCACCAGGGCGGCGCCGACCGAGATGGCAAGGCGGTCGGCAACGGCTGCAGCGGCAACATTTGCATCGCCGCCGAGCTTCTTGCCCCAGGCGATCGCTTCCTTCATGTCGTCTGCGAACATTTCGGTACCGAGCGCCTTTAGGACGATGGATGGATTGGTCGTGCAGTCGACCGGCTTCAGGCGGGCGACTGCCTGAATATCGCCTGTATCGGCGACGACGGTGGTAATCTCGCGGAGTTGGTCAAGCTTGGATGTCATGGTTGGTGATCCTTATTGAATTCAAAGCGGACCGGCGCGACTTCCGCCCGGCAAAGAGATGATCTAGGGACAGATGTTTTGCATGCTGCGGGCGAATATACGCGCTTCCGTCACGGATGATTCATAAACGTGAGGGACAGTCGACGTGTTCCGGCCGCATGCGAACGGCTGCTCGAACGCAGGCGATACCGCCTGCGGCGCAAAGGCCGGTCGTGACTTTCGGCATGCCCGCACTATGTCCTCCTCGGACTGACAGGGACGACTTTGTGTCGCGAGGACTATCGCCGTTCGCGCAAGGAAAAGTCAAGGACATTTGTGCATTCTGATTGACATAAGTGTCACACCCGTCATTATCCCGGCAGCAAACGCATAGGCGCAGCCTTTCGTCCCATCAGGGATTTAGGCGAAAATCCTGCGGGAGGAGACGTGGTCAAGCTCAAACGCGGCACCCATACCGCCTATTCCGAGGCATCCTCGCTGCGGCTGAGGGCTGCATGGCTCTATTACAATGAGGGCCTGACCCAGAAAGACGTCGCCGAACAGCTCGGCATCAGCCGGACGACGGTGATCCGCCTGCTCGACGAGTCGATGAAACGCAGCGAAGTCCAGATCTGGATCAACGATTCGATCGGCGATTGCGTCGAGCTTTCGGTCAAGCTGGAGCGTGCCTATGGCCTCGACGAAGCGATCGTCGTGCCTGCGCCGGTTCATGGCGATGTCGATTCACTGGCAAAGAACGTCGGCTTGGCGCTTGGCCAGTTCCTCTCCGAAGCCATTCCCGACGACTATACGATCGGTGTCGGCTGGGGCCGCACCATGACCGCCTCGCTGGCGAGCTTCCGGCCGCCACGCCGCGCCAATTGTAAGGTCGTTTCGCTGCTCGGCGGCATCGTTGCCGTGCATCAGACGAATCCGATCGATTACACTTGGCGGCTGGCCAACCAGCTCGGCGCCGAATGTTACATGTTCCTGGCGCCGCTTCTCGTCGATTCCATCGAAACCAAACGCAATCTGATCGACAAATGCGGGTTGGACACGATCTACCGCCTCGCCGAGAACCTCGATCTCGCGATCGTCAGCTGCGGTGATATCGGGCCGCACTCGACCTCGCTATCGGAAGGCTGGATATCGAAGGCCGAGTTGCAAGAACTGATCAATGCCGGCTGCGTCTGCGACACCATGTTCAATTTCCTCGACAAGGACGGCAATTCGGTCGATCACTCGATCAACCAGCGCGTGATGTCCGTCGACCTCGACATGCTGAAAGAGGCCAAGCACATCGTGCTTTCCTCCGGCGGCGCCCACCGGGCCACCGCCATCCGCGCCACGATCAAGCGCATCGGCTGCAACACGCTGATCACCGATGAAGGTGCGGCGCAAGCATTGCTGGAACTTGCCGAACAGGCCTAAAAGGCGCCGCGATCTTGGAGATTGGCATGCCGTGCTTTTTGCTGGGCAGGCTTTACGCATGCGCCGATTCCCAACCGAGCATCGCCCGTTTGCGGGTGAGGCCCCAGTGGTAGCCCGTCAGCGCACCGTTCTTGCCGAGCGCCCGGTGGCAAGGCACCACGAAGGAGATCGGATTTGCCCCGACCGCCGCGCCCACTGCGCGCTGCGCCGTCGGCCGGCCAATATCGTTGGCGATGTCGGAATAGGTGACCGCCTTGCCGAACGGTATCTTCATGAGGCTCTGCCAGACGCGCACCTGGAAGTCCGTCCCGATCAGCACGACGCGAAGCGGCTGCTCGGAAGACCATTTTCCGGGTTGGAAGATGCGGGCGGCATAGGGCATCGTCGCCTGCAGGTCTTCGATGTATTCGGCATTCGGCCAGCGGCAGGTCATGTCCTCGAGGCAAGCCCGTTCCCCGCCGGAATCGCTGAAGGCAAGGCCGGCAAGACCGCGATCGGTCACCATGATCAGCGCCACGCCGAAGGGGCAGATGTGGAAACCGTAGCGGATGGTGAGGCCGCCGCCTTTTGCCTTCCATTCGCCGGGTGACATCGCCTCATGGGTCACGAAAAGGTCGTGCAGGCGGCTCGGCCCGGAGAGGCCGACTTCGATCGACGTCTCGAGCAACGGCATGTCTTCCTTGCGCAGCAGCCGCTTGGCGTGGTCGAGCGTCACCGCCTGCAGGAAACCTTTCGGCGAGAGGCCGGCCCAGCGGGTGAAGGTCTTCTGCAGCTGCGTCGGCGACTGGTTGAGCCTAGCGGCGATCGCCTCCAGCGACGGCTGGTCGCGATAATCCTCGGTGATGAGTTCGATGACCCGACGGACGATATCGTAATCGGGGCCGTCAGGCGTGATGTCGGTCTGCAGGTTCGCGATCATATCCATGGTCTTTCTCCTTGCAACAAGGAGATAATCAATAGGGCCGGGGCAAACCACCCGATTCTTGCGCGCTCGTCCACTACGCTCAGATACGCTGCTTGACCGTCGCAAGCGCGCCTTTGAAGGCCTTTGCGAAGCTCTCGCGATCATCCGGATTGAGGAAGGAGCCGATATCCGTGCGCCGGCCCTCGCCGAAAATATGCATCGAGAGGATGCCGATCTCCTGATGCCTCCGAACGAGGAAACGCGCCCAGAACGGGTTGAAATGATGCTCTACCATCCGCCCCGATGGGGCAAACTTGCGCACCGATACGTCGGTGCGCGACACGGTGACCTGTTCGCGCACCCGCCCGGACCGGTAATTCAGCCAGAAGGCGCCGTAGAGAAGCACAAAATCCAATCCGAAGAAGAAGCCGATCGGCCAGGCGCCGGTAGCGATGAAGAACATCCCATAGAGGAAGCAGACGGCGCCGGACAGGATGAGCAGCACCTTGAAGCCGCGGCGGCCGAGCGACCGGTGGGGGAAGAGCTCGGCGGCGAAAACAGGCTGCTCGCTAGAGCTGTTGGCGTTGCTTTCCATCATGACCGCTGAGTATAGAGTTTCTATGGCGAATCCGAAACTCAAATCCCTGCCGCAAGGCACGAATGTGATCACCCGCCGCAAACCGGCGGCGGCGGTGAAAACCGCCTATTCGCAGGCCGAGCGCGAGGAAATCTTCCGTCGCTTTTCCGTGCAGCGACCCGAGCCGCGGGGCGAGCTGGAACACACCAACCCTTTCACCCTCGTCGTGGCGGTGGCTCTCTCCGCCCAGGCCACGGATGCCGGCGTCAACAAGGCGACGCGAGCGCTTTTCAAGGTAGCCGATACGCCGCAGAAAATGCTCGATCTCGGCGAGGACAAGCTTCGCGATTACATCAAGACTATCGGCCTTTACCGCAACAAGGCGAAAAACGTCATCGCGCTCTCGCAAATGCTGGTCGACGACTTCGCCGGCAAGGTGCCGGAAACGCGCGAGGAACTGGTGCGCCTGCCGGGTGTCGGCCGCAAGACTGCCAATGTCGTGCTGTCGATGGCCTTTGGCCAGGCCACCATGGCCGTCGATACGCACATCTTCCGGATCGCCAATCGCATCAGGCTTGCTCCCGGCAAGACGCCTGATGAAGTCGAAGCGCGATTGATGAAAGTGGTGCCGAAACACTATCTCTATCACGCCCATCACTGGCTGATCCTGCACGGGCGCTACACCTGCAAGGCACGCCGCCCCGAATGCGAGCGCTGCGTCATCGCCGATATTTGCAAATCGCCGGAGAAGAGTTCGGATGTGCCGGCCCCGCTGGTCGAACTACCGCCGCAGGTGATCGGCGAGGCTGTCGAGTAGAACAGTGATCGCTTGTTCGTAGCTCCGCCGTTCGGCGCCCGCCTCGATCGCAATTGCCGCGCGGTCGAAGCCCGCCGATAGCAGCAATGTCAGAGGCTCAAGCGTAGCGCCAGCTCTCGGAAGCATGGCTGCAAGTCCTGTCCGCAATGTCCTTTCCGCGTTGTCGGCATCGATCGCCTGGCTCGCCGGCAGACCGAGAACGGCAGGAGCGTCGATCAATAGCAGCCGCGTGCGGCCCTCCGCCATCATTGCGTCGAAATAGGCCGAAACGCCGGCAATCAGCGCGTCGCGCGGCGTATCATCGGACGCCGAAGATGCCGCGATTGCTTCGGCGACTGCGCGCGCCTCGACTTCGACAACCGCGCGAAAGAGCGCCTTCTTGTCTTCGAAATGATGATAGAGCGCTCCGCGTGTCACACCCGCCGCCGCCGCGATCTCCGGCGTCGCCGTTTCGGCATACCCTTTATCGACGAAGAGGCGTCGTCCGGCATCGATCAGCGCCCCTCTTGTCTGTTCCGTTCTTTCGCGATTGCTGCGGCCCATTTCCCCCATTTACATACAAACAGACTGTATGTTAAGAATAAAAACATACAGTCTGTTTGTATCTATGGAGGAAAAGGATGAAATCGACGAGCTATTATCCTGTCATCATGACCGACGACGTTGCCGGTTCCGCCCGCTTCTATTGCACGCATTTCGGCTTCGGGGCGTTGTTCGAGAGCGAGTGGTACGTTCATCTGCAATCGACTGAGGCGGAGCATGTCTCGCTCGCAATCCTCGACGGCAGCCACGAAACCATCCCGGCTGCGGCTCGCGGCAAAGTGTCCGGACTGCTCCTCAATTTCGAGGTTGCCGATGTCGATGCGGTCTACGCGGCCTGCAACAGCGCAAACCTCCCGATCCTGCAGGAGATCCGCGACGAGGATTTCGGCCAGCGGCATTTCATCACCGCCGATCCGAACGGCGTGCTGATCGACATCATCACGCCGATCCCGCCGAGCGCCGAATTTGCGCCAATGTACGAGACATCAGCCTTACCGGGTTGATCCTCAGGCGCGAAAACCGGCGTCCTTTGCCGAAATCAGCTTGTGCAGATGCACCATCATGCCCGCCGCAAAGAGAGGCGTCAGCAGGTTGACCACGGGGATCGCCAGAAAGAGCGCGATGACCAGCCCGCCGAGAAAGACCGTCGGCGCATGTTTGGCACGGAAGAGCCGCGCTTCATGCGGCGAACGGAAGCGCATGGCGGCGAATTCAAAGAATTCCCGTCCGAGCAAATAGCCGTTCACCAGAAAGAAAGCGACCAGATTGACGCCGGGAATGAACAGCAACAACAACGCCACGATATTGCCGAGGATCACCACCCCCAGGAATTTGATCGAGCTCGCCATCGCCGGGCCGAGCGGCATGGCGGCGCCCGGCGCGTCGCCGGGATAGTCACGTTTTTCGATAACGTCGGCGACATCGTCGAGGAAAAGGCCCGCAATCAGCGCCGTGACGGGCGAAAGCAGCAACGCCAGCACGAGTGCAAGGCCGACCCCGGCAAGGATTGCGAAGACCAGAGCAAACCATCCCGCCCAATCCGGCATATCGGGAAAGAAACTGGTGAGCCAGGGAAAGAGGAAGGCCATGAAGGCCCCCCGTAGCGCGAACCAGAGGCCGACGAGCACGAGAAGCGTCAGGCCGAGCACCTTCCAGAAGACCAAGCGTGTCTCCGGCGCGAACAGATTGGCGAGCGAAAGGCGTGCGGCATCAAGAATCATTTCTTCAGCGTCTCCGGTTGCGCAAAAGATGTAGGAAAGGCGAATGCTACCGACAAGAGAGAATAAAATTGCAGGCTTTAATAGAAACTTGTCGCAATATTAGAACGAATATAATATTATGAGACGCAGAAATACGCATGGGCCTGAGAAGCAGCTTCCGACAATAGTTGCCAAGACAAGGGATTGCGATAGCGCATCCACGGAACGCCTCTGAGGAAATACGGGGAGGCTGATGTGGAAGACTTTGTACATAAACTCAGGCAATACGTAAAAAGCGGCACACCGGCCGAGCGTCGTATTGCGAAATATTTCTCCGAGCACCTGAACGACCTGCCGTTTGAGACGGCAGCATCTGTCGCCGACAGGCTGGACCTCTCGCCGATGACCGTCGGGCGCTTCCTGCGCGCGCTCGGCTATCAGGGTTTGGACAGCGTCAAGGTGGAAATTCGCGAGACCGTGACGACATCGCCGGCGCAGTTGCAGAGCGCCATGAGCGAACTGCATGCGGACGCCGCGGAGGGCAAGCCGCTTGCCGTGCTGGTTGCCGAGCAGATCCAGGCCCTGCATCACATCTATCATCTGACGGCGCAGCCGCTTTGGGCCGAAGCCGTCCGCCTGATCAGCACGGCCCGCGAAGTATCGATCGCCACGCATGCGCGGCTCGCAAGCCTTGCCAATCATTTCTCCCAGCGGCTGACGCAGGCCCGCGATGGCGTTCGCACGCTCGATGCCACCGACAACCGTTTTGCCGAACTCTTCGCCCGGCAGGCCGTCGACGACGCTTTGCTCGTCATCATCGACTGCCGCCGTTTCGCCAAGGCACGGCTGCTTGCCAGAACCGCGCGCCGCTACGGCTACAAGGTCGTGCTGATTTCGCCTCAGCAAGCAGACTGGATGGCAGATCAGTCAAACGTCATGCTGTCCTTGCCGCCGGCACGCGCTCCCGATCTCGACAACCTTCCGCCGCTGATCGCACTGCTCGATTGCCTTTCGGAATCCGTCATTCTCGAAGTCGGAGAGGAGGCAGCGCTGCGCCGCCGCCGCATGCTGGAATTTGCGGCCGTCCTCGGTGAAACCGCGAACCACTAGATGTGAGCTTTCAGAACATCGCTTCCAGCTCGGCACGGTGCCGATGCATGGCCAGAAGACGGCGATAATCGCGGTCGTAAAGCGCCTGTTTCGCTTCGTCGGGAAGCCGTTCGACGCCGCCCCGATACATCGCCTCGCCGGCTGCCGCCAAATCCTCGTGCAGGCCGCAGGCGACGGATGCCGCAATCGCCGTACCGAGCAGCACCGCCTCGTTCATCTTCGGCACCACGACCTTGCAGCCGGTGGCGTCGCTATAGAGTTCCATCAGCACCGGGTTCTTCACGTGTCCGCCGGCGATATGCAGCGTATCGGGCACGTAGCCGTAGTCCTTCATCGTCTCCAGGATATGGCGGATGCCGAGAGCGATCGCGACGGCAGACCGCCAATAGAGCGCGCAAAGCCCGTCGAAGGAAGTGTCGAGCGTCAGCCCGCTGATTACGCCGACGGCATGCGGATCGGCAAGCGGCGAGCGATTGCCGTGAAAGTCCGGCAGCACAAAAATACGCTCGCCGAAAGCGTCGCCCTCCTCTGCCCGCAATTCGGCGATGCGCGCGACGATCTTCTGGTGCAATGCCGCTGTCGGCTCACCGCCGGCAGCATGCATGCGCACGATATGGTCGAGCAGCGCACCGGTCGCCGATTGCCCCGCTTCCACCAGCCAGGACTGCGGGAAGACAACCTCGTAATAAGGCCCCCACATGCCGTGGCTTGGCTTGCACTCCCGCGAGAAGGCGACGACGCAGCTCGACGTGCCGGCGATCAGTGCCAGCTGGCGCTCACGTGTTACGGGATCGGCGGCATAACCGCCGAGCGCCCCAAGCGCGCCGGCATAAGCGTCGATCATTCCCGCGGAGACATGGCACTCCGTAGTCAGCCCGAGCGCCTCGGCCGCATCAGCCGTCAGCCGGCCTATACTGCCGCCGACCGGCACAGTCTCATCCGGCAGCCGGCCGCGAGTCTGAAGATCATCGAGCCCGATCCGCTGCAGGAAATCCTGCTGCCATCCCTTTTCGAGATGGGCGAGATAATTCCATTTTGCCGTCAGCGTGCAACGAGAACGGGCGGTCGACCCAGTTGATTTCCAGGTCATGAAATCAGCAAGGTCGAAGAAATAGCCCGCCCTTTCCCACGTCGCCGGCAGCTTCTTCTTCAGCCACATCAGCTTCGGCATTTCCATTTCCGGCGACATGACGTGGCCGGAATGTTCAAGCACCCTGTGCTCCGTCGCCGTGCAGAAGTCGGCTTCCTTCAGCGCGCGATGATCGAGCCACACGATAGTGTCGAAACGCCGCTCACCGGTTGTGGACACGCTGATCGGCCCACCTTCGACGTCGCGGACCACGAGGGAACAGGTAGCGTCGAAGCCGATTGCTCCGACCGAGGCGGCGGCAATACCGGATTGCTCCATCGCCCTGCGCACCGCGGTGCAGGCGGCCGACCAGATGTCTTCGGAATCGTGCTCGGCGTGGTTTTCACGCGGCCGGTTCATGACAATCGGATGTTCAGCCTTGGCCAGCAGATGGCCCCCGGCATCGAAGACGCCGGCGCGCGCGCTGCCGGTGCCGACATCCACCGCAACCACATGATCACGCATCAAATTGCAGTCCCGTCCAGCTTATGGTTGCGGACAAGGTGTATCAATTCCGGCATGGCGTCAAACACGACATCAGGCGAAAGCCGGTCGAGTTCGGCGCGGTATCCGGCGAAATTCGCATGCGATCCGCCGGTGAAGGCAAAGACCGTCATGCCCGCCGCCTTGGCGGCAGCAATGCCGGCCGGACTGTCCTCGATGACGAGGCAGGATCCCGGCTCGACATGCATTTGCCGTGCCGCGTGGAGGAAGAGATCGGGCGCCGGTTTCCCGCGCTTGACCATCGTCGCGCTGAAGATGTCGGGCAGCCTGTCGAGAAGTCCGGTGACGGACAGCGACAACCGGATTCGCTCCATCTGGCTTGATGAAGCGACACAATAGGGAATGCCAAGTCCGTCGATCGTCGCCGCGATGCCGTCTATCGGCTTCAGCTCGGTGCGAAACCGCGCGTAGAGATCAGTGCGAATGCGCTCCAGGAATTCTTCGCCGGCGTGAATATTGAACTCGGTTTCCAGCGTATCGATGAGGGTTGCCAGGCTGCGTCCGAGGAAGCGCTCATAGGCCTGGTCTTCGGTAATCGAAACGCCGAGATCACTCATCGCCCTGACGAGCACGCTGATCGAGATCGGTTCGCTGTCGACGAGCACGCCGTCGCAATCGAAAATGACCAGCCGTGGTTCAGCATCAGCCATGAAATACCCAACCTGACTTCAATTCGGACGCATGATCGTCCCGCGCCGCCCGCAAGGCGGGATGGATGGCGCCAGCCGATGCCGCCATCCGCATTCCCCTTACACTGCGAGCTTGCCGTCGAGATAGAGCTGCAGCGTTTCCCGCGTGCCCTTTTCCCACAAGGTTTTAACAGCATGAGCAAAACGTTTGCGGAAAAGATCCGATTTCGCCACCTCGCCGAAAATATCATCGAAGCCGAGGAAGGCTGACGGATCGGCCTTTGCCTTCAGCGCCGCTGCGTGCAGGCGCTCGGCGCTGGCGTCGTTGAAGACGATATCCTTGCCGCTGTCGGTCTTGCCGGCGAAATAACGGCACCAGAGCGCCGAGACCAGCGCCAGGCCGATGACATCTCTGCCCTGGCGCAGATTGTCGAGCGTGGACGGCAGGATGAATTTCGGTTGGCGATTCGAGCCATCCTGCGCCAGACGCGGGATGGTATCGGCGATCTTCGGATTGAGAAGCCGATGTTCGATGAGGGCGAAATAATCCGTCAGCGAGGTGTTTGGCACCGGCGGCACGATCGGAATGATTTCGTCTGTCTCCAGCTTGGCCAGGAACGCCCGGATCAGCGGATGTTCCATGGCTTCATGCACGAAATGAATGTCCATCAGCGCCGCCGGATAGGCGATCGCGGCATGCCCGCCGTTCAGGATGCGGATCTTCATATGCTCGTAAGGCGTGACATCGGGCACGAAGGTGACGCCGACCTTTTCCAAGGCCGGGCGGCCGGCCGTGAACTTGTCTTCGAGCACCCACTGCTTGAATTCTTCGCAATAAACCGGCCAATTGTCCTCAATGCCGAAATTGTCCCTGAGGAAATTGATCTCCCGCTGGCCGGTCGCCGGCGTAATGCGGTCGACCATCGCGTTTGGAAAGGCAACATTAGCCCTGATCCAGTCGGCAAGGGCGGCATCCGAAAGGGCTGCCGTGCCGATCACGGCATTGGCGGTGACGACGCCATTATGGGGAATGTTGTCGCAGGACATCACGGTGAAAGGTCCGATGCCCTTGTCCTTGCGCGCCTTGAGGCCAGCGACGATCAGACCGAAAACCGTCTTCGGCGCACCGGGATTTTGTCCATCGGCGGCGATAGCAGGATGGGCCGGATTGAACGTGCCTGAAGCATCGATGAAATAACCGCCCTCGGTGATCGTCAGCGAGACGATGCGTATCTCGGGATCGGCAAGCCTGGCGATGATGGCGGCAGGATCGCCGACCGGCAGAATGTCGATCATCGGGGCGGTGACACGCGCCGCCGTCTTGTTGTTGTCCTGCTCCACCACCGTCGTCAAGAAATCCTGCGCCGCAAGCTTCTCGCGCATGGCGGCATCCGATGGCAGAACGCCGGCACCGATAATTGCCCAGTCGTGATCGGCGCCCTGGTTGAAGAGATCGTCGAGATAGATCGCCTGATGCGCGCGGTGGAAATTGCCGACGCCGAAGTGCACGATGCCGGCTTTCAGCGACGCCCTGTCGTAGGAAGGGATGGCGGCAGTGCGCGCCGCGTCCGAAAGCGTTGCCAGCGATAATTTGCACGTCATGTTTCAGTCCTCTTGAAGGTCTTGCCGAGACGGCCGAGCGCCATCGCCCGGCTCGCATGCCTGCCCCCAGCCGGCCGCCTGCTCAGATGGCAAGGCCGCCCTCGTTGAATTTATGAATGCGTGACCGGTCCGGCGTCAGATAGACCGTGTCGCCCGCTTGCGCGGCAAAATCGCCACTGCCACGCGCCGTCACCATCCCGATCCCCTCGACATCTATGTGCAGGAAGGTGTCGGAACCGAGATGCTCGGCAACGACGACCCTGCCCTTCCAATCGCCGCTCTCCATCGACAGCAGTATGTGTTCGGGACGGATGCCGAGCGTGTGCGCGCCGAGCTCGGCGGCGTTCTGGCCCTTGATGAAATTCATCTTCGGCGAGCCGATGAAGCCGGCGACGAAAAGATTGCGCGGGCGGCTGTAGAGTTCGAGCGGCGAGCCGACCTGCTCGATATTGCCGCGGTTCAGCACGACGATCTTGTCGGCCATGGTCATGGCCTCGACCTGGTCATGGGTGACATAGATCATCGTCGTCTTCAGCTGCTGATGCAACTCGCTGATTTCGAGGCGCATATTGACGCGCAGAGCCGCGTCGAGATTCGACAGCGGTTCATCGAAGAGGAAGGCTGAAGGCTGCCGCACGATGGCGCGACCGATCGCGACGCGCTGGCGCTGACCGCCGGAAAGCTGGCGCGGCTTGCGCTCGAGATAGTCGGTGAGGTTCAGCACTCGTGCCGCATCCGTCACCTTACGGTCGATTTCCGCCTTGTCGACGCCCGCCATCTTCAGCGGGAAGGCGATGTTGTTGCGCACGCTCATATGCGGATAGAGCGCGTAGGACTGGAACACCATGGCAAGGCCGCGCTCCGACGGCGCCTTCTCGGTGGCGTCCTTGCCGTCGATGACGATCTTGCCGCCGGAGACATCCTCAAGACCGGCGATCAGCCTAAGCAGCGTGGACTTGCCGCAGCCGGATGGACCGACGAAGACGACGAACTCGCCGTCGTTGATATCGAGATCGATCGAAGGGATGACCTTGGCTTCGCCGAAGACCTTGGAAACCTTCTGAAGGGTAATGCTGCCCATGTTTGTCTCCCTTTTCTTATTTCACTGCGCCGAAGGTCAGGCCGCGGACGAGTTGCTTCTGGCTGAACCAGCCGAGGATCAGGATCGGCGCGATCGCCATGGTCGAGGCCGCCGAGAGCTTGGCATAGAACAAGCCTTCGGGGCTGGAATAGGAGGCGATGAAGGCCGTCAGCGGTGCCGCCTTCGAGGCGGTGAGGTTGAGCGTCCAGAAGGCCTCGTTCCAGGCAAGGATGATGTTCAGAAGCAGCGTCGAGGCAATGCCCGGCACCGCCATCGGCGTCAGCACGTAGACGATCTCCTTCATCAGCGAGGCGCCGTCCATGCGGGCCGCTTCGAGGATCTCACCGGGAATTTCCTTGAAGTAGGTGTAGAGCATCCAGACGATGATCGGCAGATTGATCAGCGTCAGCACGATCACCAGCCCGATGCGCGTGTCGAGCAGACCGGAATTGCGGAACATCAGATAGATGGGGATCAGCGCGCCCACAGGCGGCATCATCTTGGTCGAGAGCATCCACATCAGCACGTCCTTCGTCCGCTTGGTCGGCGCGAACGCCATCGCCCAGGCGGCCGGAATAGCGATGATCAGGCCGATCAGCGTCGAGCCGAAGGAAATGACCACCGAGTTCATGAAGTGGCTGAGATAGTTCGACCGGCTCTGCACTTCCGCATAGTTCTCCGCGGTCCAGTGGAAGAACAGGAACTGCGGCGGCGAGGCGATGGCGTCGGCTTCCGACTTGAAGCTGGTCAGGAACGTCCAGAGGATCGGGAAGAAGATCAGGATGCCGAGCGTCCAGGCGACCGCCGTCACGATGAGCTTGCGCTGAGTTGTGACTTTTCTGGCCATCTCAAGCCTCCAGATTCTTGCCGACGAGGCGGACGAGGAAGATCGCGACAATATTGGCAAGCACGACCGCGACGATGCCGCCTGCAGAAGCGCCGCCGATATCGAACTGCAGCAGAGCCTGCGCATAGACGAGATAGGTGAGGTTGGTGCTGTCGGTGCCCGGCCCGCCATTGGTGGTGACGAGGATTTCGGCGAAGACCGAGAGCAGGAAGATCGTCTGGATCAGGATCACCACGGTGATGGCACGCGCCATGTGCGGCAGGATGATGTAGATGAATTTCGAGATCGCCCCGGCGCCGTCCATTTCGGCCGCCTCCTTCTGCTCCTCATCGAGCGACTGCAGCGCCGTCAACAGGATGAGCGTGGCAAAGGGCAGCCACTGCCAGGCGACGATGAGAATGACGGAGAGCAGCGGCGCATTCGCCAGCCAGTCGATCGGCTGCAGGCCGAGCGCCTTCGCAAGATGCGCAAACAGGCCGTTGACCGGGTTCATGAACATGTTCTTCCAAACGAGTGCTGCCACTGTCGGCATGACGAAGAACGGCGCGATGACAAGGATGCGCACGATGCCCTGGCCGTACATCGGCTGGTCGAGCAGCAGCGCGAAGGCGATGCCGCCGACGACGGTGACGACGAGAACGCCGGCGACAAGCAGCAGCGTATTGATCAGAGCGGCGATGAAGGCCGGATCTGACAGGAAATATTCGTAGTTCAGCAGGCCGACGAAGCTCTCCATGCCAGGGCTGAGCAGATTATAGTTCAGCAGAGAGAAATAGATCGTCATCGCAAGCGGGACGATCATCCACGCAAAGAGGAACAGCACGGAGGGCGCAATCATCAGGCGCGCCGCGGAGCGAGTATGTGTTGTTGCCATGGCAATCACCGATCTGAAGTGAAGCGGGGAGCGGCCGCAATGCAGCTTGATCTGGAAAAGAGGCCGCCGATGCGGTTTGGGCAATCGGCGGCCCAGAGGGGCGGATTGTCAAGGATCCGCCTCTTCTCAGGAGGTTATTTGATGTAGCCGGCTTTGGTCATTTCGCGGGTCGCCAGCTGCTGTGCGCTCTTCAAAGCCTGATCGACCGAAATCTGGCCGGCAAGGGCTGCCGAGAACTGCTGGCCCACCGCCGTGCCGATGCCCTGGAATTCCGGGATCGCCACGAACTGGACGCCGACATAAGGGACCGGCTTGACGGTCGGCTTGGTCGGGTCGGCCGAGTTGATCGAATCGAGGGTCATCTTGGCGAAGGGAGCAGCCTTCTGATACTCCGCATTCGCATAAAGCGAGGTGCGGGTGCCCGGAGGTGCGTTCAGCCAGCCTTCCTTCTCGGCAACCAGGTTGGTGTACTCCTTGCTCGTTGCCCAGGCGACAAACTTCTCGGCGGCCTCGACCTTCTGCGAGCCTGCCGGAATGGCGAGGTTCCAGGCCCAGAGCCAGTTGCCGCGCTTGCCGAGGCCCTTGTCCGGAGCGAGCGCGAAGCCGACCTTGTCGGCGACCTGCGACTGCTTCGGATCGGAGACGAAGGAAGCGGCAACCGTCGCGTCGATCCACATGCCGCACTTGCCGGTCTGGAAGAGCGCCAGGTTTTCATTGAAGCCGTTGGAGGAGGCGCCCGGAGGGCCAGCTTCCTTCATCAGGTTGACGTAGAAGGTCAGCGTGTCCTTCCACTCGGGCTGATCGAACTGCGGCTTCCACTTCTCATCGAACCAGCGCGCACCGAAGGAGTTCGACATAGCCGTCAGGAAGGCCATGTTTTCGCCCCAGCCAGCTTTGCCGCGCAGGCAGATGCCGTAGATTTCCTTGTCCTTGTTGGTGACCTTCTTCGCAGCGTCCGCGATGAAGTCCCAGGTCGGCGCGTCGGGCATCTTCAGGCCAGCGGCGTCGAAAAGGTCTTTGCGGTACATGACCATGGAGCTTTCGCCATAGAACGGCGCGGCATAGAGTTTGCCGTCCATGCTGATGCCGCTGCGGATGGCCGGCAGCAGGTCGTTGACGTCATAGGCGTCGCCGAGATTGTCGAGCGGCAGCAGCCAGCCCTGCTTCGCCCAGATCGGAACTTCATAGGTGCCGATCGTCAGAACGTCGTACTGGCCGCCCTTGGTCGCGATGTCGGTCGTGACCTTCTGGCGCAGCACGTTTTCTTCGAGGGTGACCCATTCAAGGTCTATGCCGGGATTCTTTGCCTTGAAGTCGTCCGTCAGCTTCTGCATCCGGATCATGTCGCCGTTGTTGACGGTCGCAATTGTCAGCGTCTCGGCCGAAGCCATGCCGGCAAACGCCAATGCTGAGCAGGCGCCCAGCAGGAAAGTTCTCAATGTCATATCTTCCTCCCAGAAGACGAGATGTGAGCATTCGCTTTGCTCATGAGCAATTACTCATCACTGCATGAAAAAAGTCAATCGACAATCGTTGCTGCGATGCCGAAGGCAGTGGTCTTGTCCTTGATTTAATTGCTATATTTTTTGCTCAGCTTTTGAGCAAAAACTCAGCGGTCTCTTCGTCAGTGATCAGAGCATTGATTTGATGGCCGACTACGGCGGCTCTGATAGCCTTGTATTTTCGCTTGCCTTTGGCGAGTCCGATAACCATCGAAGCCTCGCGGGACGGGATCGGCGCCGAGGCGACACGCTCGTTGATCGGGTTGTCGAGCAGTTTGCCGTCGACATCGAAGATCCAGCCGCAGATTTCACCGACGGCGCCTCCACGCATCAGTTCCATCATCTCGTCCTTTTCAAGAAAGCCATCGACGCAGAGCGGCCCGTCGATGCCGAGCTCGCCGATGCCGACGAAGGTGACGTCTGCCTGCGCGCTCATGTCGAGCGTCGAGCGCACCAGTTGCTGCCCATGCAGCAGCTCCCGTTCTTCGGCCGAGGTGACGAGCACCGGCAGCGGCATCGGATAGTGCCGTGCCTTCACTGCATCCGCCATGCTGAAGATGACGTTGTAATAGGCGGCCGAACCGTCCGGCGCGATATTGCCGGTCAGAGAGACGATCCGGTGATTGGGACATTCGATCGCCGGAAGCTGGTCGACCGCCGCCTTCAGCGTGCGGCCGGTGCCAACCGCCAGCACGATCGGTTCCGGCCGCTTCAGCCAGCGCTCGATCTCGGCCGCACCCGCCTCGGCGATGCCGATGGTGGTCGACGAGGATCCCGCATCGCTCGGCACCACTTCCACATGTTTCAGCCCGAATTTTCGCCGCAGCTGGTTGGCAAGCTCGAGGCAGGCGGCGATCGGATGGTCGAGCCGCACTTTGATCAGACGCTCGGCGACAGCAAGCGACACCAGCCGCTGCGCCGATTGCCGTGAAATGCCCATCGTGGCGGCGATTTCATCCTGCGTGCGTCCGGCGACATAATAAAGCCAACCGGCACGGGCTGCATCGTCGAGCCGTGCAGGGGTCTCGGATCTTTTTGCCATCTACTGCCTACCGCGCAAAATGAGCCGGCTTGCCGCCGCCGGCATGATGTGAGTCTCTATCCACGCCAGTTCAAAACAAAATTCCCGAAAATGTCGAGCCTGTTGACGCAACCGCTCAGGCGAACCATTGCATGACGAAATAAATCGACGCCTTCGCGAGACCGTAAATCACGCTGCCGGCAATGACGAGCGACACGGTCGTCATGATAAAGCCAATGAGCGCGAAAAGCCCGTCACGGCCCATAATGCCGAACGCGAACACCGAAATGGTGATTGCCGGCAGGATATTGCCGAGCGGTACCGGCAGAACCAGCACGATCGAAAGCAGCAGACAGGCGAGGCCGGCGAAATATTCCGCCGGCGGTTCGGCGAAGATGGCAAGTCGCGGCTTCAGCATGCGCTCCGCCCAGGCGAGCCAGCGATGGATGCGGCCGACGATAGTCTCAAAATCCTCCCGCCGCATCGAGCGGTTTGCGATCGCCTTCGGCAGCCAGGGTTTTAGCCCGAAGGTCAATTGGGCCGCCAGAAAAATCAGCGGCGCGCCAAGCACGGCCGATGTGCCGGGCGGGGTGGGAAAAGCGTTCGGCAGCGCGAAGATCAACATCAGAGCACTGATCGCCCTGTCACCCATCGTCTCGAACAGATCGCCGATCGAAATCCACTCCCGGCTTTGATCGCCTGCCAACTGCCGCAGGACAGCTGAGAGGCGGCGGCCTTTTGGACGGGGCGGACGTGGTCTTCGGCGTCTGTGGGGATCGGCGTTTTCGAAGGTCATGATACCGTTAGATGATGGAATGCCAAGCCCGATCTTGGCCGCGCAATATGCCAATTGAATGACTTAAGGGACAGGAAATCAATGAGAAGACCTGTCGGCGGCCATTTACATTCGACCGCCGCTTTTTTGCGCCGCAAGCGCGTGGCAGGCAGATGCATCAAGGCTTGAAATTCCCTGCCAACAGTGCGAGCAGACGCTGAAGGCTAGAGAAACGGCAGGCAGGCAATGGTCATTTCATTCGACATCGGCGGTTCCGCCATCAAGGGCGGCATCGCCCGCTCCGAGTCAGACATCGTTCCCCTTGGCCGCCGTCCGACGCCGAAGGATGATTTTGGCGCTTTCGTCGAGACCCTGTGCGATATCATCGCCGAAACCGGCGAACGCCCGAGCCGTATTGCCCTCTCGATCGCTGGCGTCGTCGATCCCGATACCCAGCGGCTGACCTGCGCCAACATTCCCTGCATCCACGGCCGCACGCTCGCGGCCGATCTCGAAGCCGAACTCGGCTTGCCGGTGCTGATCGCCAATGACGCCGACTGTTTCGCCATGGCTGAAGCCGGTCTCGGCGCCGGCCGCGGCCATCGCATCGTCTTCGGTGCCATCCTCGGCACCGGCGTCGGCGGCGGTCTGGTCGCCGACGGGCGGCTCGTCAATGAGGCCGGAGGCTTTGCCGGCGAATGGGGTCATGGGCCGATCATCGCCTCGGCGGCCGGTAATCCTCCCGTCGCCATTCCTGCTTACGCCTGCGGCTGCGGCCAGAAGGGCTGTGTCGACACTGTCGGCGGCGCCCGCGGGCTGGAGCGCCTGCATAAGACGCTGCATGATCTCAAGCTCTCAAGCGAAGAGATCATCGGTCAGTGGCGACAAGGGGAGGAGAAGGCGACACGCACCATCGACGTCTATGTCGATCTGGTTGCATCACCGCTCGCCCTGACGATCAACATCACCGGCGCCACCATCGTTCCGGTCGGCGGCGGACTTTCCAATGTCGAGCCCTTGCTCGCCGAGCTAGACAAGGCCGTGCGTACCCGCATCCTGCGCAAATTCGACCGTCCGCTGGTGGTGCCGAGTGAATGCCGCATCGAACCTGGCCTGATCGGCGCAGCGCTGTTGGGGCTCAAGGCGGAAGCAATCACGTCTTAAAGCACCGGCCACATCCGCACGATCGCTGCGAACCGGTCCCAGTCTTTGCGTTCCAATGGCGTCCATCCGGCTTCGGCGACGGCCGGAAGGCGCGGGAAGACCAGCCGGTTGAAATAGGCGCGAGAGAGGAAGTTTTCAGTCCAGATGCAGGCCTGGACGCCGCGCAGCTTCTCCCGCAGCGCATCCGGCAACTCGCCCTCGGCCTCGTAAGCATAGGTGTGTTCCGGCGGCGCATGGCCAGCCCAGCTCGCGCCGGGCTCAGACCAGGCTTCCGCTTGCGCCATGTCGAGATAATAGGCTTGGCCCGGCGTCATCACCACATCGTAACCTTGCTGCGCCAGCTCGATTCCGACAGCGGGCTTTTCCCAGGCCATCAGCAAAGTGCCGTCGCGATCAACTCCGCCGCCATGCGAGACTTCGTTCCAGCCGGCGAGCTTCCTGCCGCGCTCCGACAACATGGCCTTGATCCGTTTCAGCAAATAGGATTGCAGCTCCGCTGTGCCGGCAATTTTCTCCCGTTCCATCAGCGCCTTGCAAAGCGGCGAGGAAAGCCAGGCGCCGCTTGCGACCTCGTCGCCGCCGATATGGATATATTCACCGGGGAACAGCGTGACCATCTCGTCGAACACCTTCCCGAGGAACTCATAGGTGAATTCGACCGCCGGGTTGAGGGCATTATTGGGATAACCCTGCACGGCGCGATAGCTGTCCGGCGCCTCCTGCCCGTCGACGAGTTCGGGCAGTGACAACAGCGTCGCGGTGCTATGGCCGGGAACATCGATTTCCGGCACTACTTCTATTTGAAGCGACGCAGCATGCGCGACGATCCGCCTGACATCCTCCTGCGTGTAATGGCCAGAGCGCGGTTCCGCCCCGTCACCAAGCTGCGGCACAAGCACCTCGTCCGGCCCGCGCAGCGCGCCGATCTCCGTAAGCTGGGGATAGGCCTTGATCTCCAGCCGCCAGGTTTCGTCGTCTGTCAGGTGCCAATGGAAGATGTTGAGCTTGTTCCAGGCGAGGATATCGATCAGCCGCATGACGTCAGCCACCGGATAGAACTGTCTGGCCACATCGAGATGGCAGCCGCGCCAGTCATAACGAGGCTGGTCGGCGATCGTGCCGAAATTCGGAAATCTGAAGCTCTCCCGATTGGCACGCGCGCCGTGCATGATTTGCGCCAGACTGATCAGGCCATAGTGCCGACCCGCCGCATCCGCGCTGGAGAGCACGACCTCATGCGCGGTAAATCGTATTTCATAGGCGAACGCAGCGATCGATGATTCAGTAACGAAACGAATAGCCCGCCCGCCCTTTACGGCGCAGAGCGAGAACGGCACATTTTCGGCCGGATAAAGCCGCTGGTAAAGCGAAAGAACCAGAGACAACGCCTTGACCGCCTCGGGCCGTGTCCTCTCGGCCGGATAAAGGACGAGCGGCAGTTCTCCCGCCTTCAACGCGAGCGCCAGCGGCCAGGGCAGCAGCGAATAAGGCTCCTCTACCCGGCCCGGCGGCAGAAGCGGCGGCGCAATTCCGCCATCGCGGTCTTCGAGAATCAGATCGCCGAAGGCGACAGCAATATGGCGCCCGTCGCCAAGTGCCAGATAGGCCGATTTGACCCCCGATGTCACATGTTTCGGCTCTCGGGTCAGTCCCTCGACGGTGAACCGCCAGTGGCCGCCCGGCGGCACACTCAGCCCGTCGGGCGGCCGGAATTCATGGAGATGCGCGACTTGTCGCTTCAGGCTGCCGCCATCGCAGACGTGTTTTTCGGCAACCCGTGTCTCCGACGTATAGGCGAGCGAGAAACCGGAAAGCGGCTCGGCCGAGAGATTGAAGAGCGTGAAAATCAAGCGCCCGAAACTGCCTTCGACCGGATGCCAGCTTGTTTCCAGACGATAATCGGCCATGGTCTCGCCCTCCCCGTCAATGAGCGGCCGGGATCGCGACCGCTCGCCCGGCATGCTTTCACGAGCTTAGCTCTTTCGGGAGGGCAATGGAATCAACGCGAGTTCAAGCGGGGGCGGCCTGCACGGTTTGCAGGAATTGCGGCGGAACAAAGAGCTGGGGTGGTTTCATGATCGAGATTAAATATCCTGCAAATCGTTTCGAGTCATTGGCAGCTACTTGGCCGGCCGCTCCATTGCTGTCCGTGTTTGGGCCAGGGCTCGCCTTTCCAAAAGATGCGTCCGGGCATTCCCGACCATTTGGACGATCATATCGGGCGTGAAGGGCTTCGTCACCAGGAAGACGGGCTCCGGTCGGGTCCCCGACAAGAGCCTTTCTGGATACGCCGTCACAAAAATGGCAACGCAGTCCAGCAGTGAGTAAAGGTGGTTTATCAACTCGATTCCGGAGGAGCCGTCAGCTAGGGCGGTCTCGGTGAGGATGATCTCCGCCCTATGTTCAAGTGCAGCGACAATCGCCTCTTCCTTCGTTCTCGCGATTCCGACGACATCGTATCGGTTCTTTAGCAGATTGAGCTGCAAGTCCTCGGCTATCAGCGGCTCGCCCTCGGCAATAAGGATTCGAGGTAGACAAGCTTCGTTGTCTGCCAGCCTTTTTCGGAGCGTAATGTTCTCTTCCTCAAGCTCGCGGCTTCGGCCAACTGCTCGTTCAACTTCCTCAGCCGTGGTGCGCTTTAAAGTGGTGATCTCAGAGAGCGCGGCATCGTGGCTTTCCTTCGAAACGGACTTAGAGGAAGGAAGCGCCCTTAGGACAGCCGGAAGCTTTTTTCGCCATTCAGCCGTCTTTCCTTCCCAGGTCGCGGGGGCACGGGTTTCAAGCTCCAACTCACTGAACAAGGCCCTGAATATGGTCGTTAATACGCCAAGCTTGTTTCAGGCCAAGCGTCTTCGTCACGATGTCAAACGAAACATCTGGCACGACTACCGCGAGGGTTTTCAGCGACTTTGACCATGCTGCGCCAAGTTCCATCAAGCAGAAATCACTATCGAAGTAAGCGGGCGTCACGAGAGCAAGTACGATATAGGGCTGCTCAATCTGGTCGCGGATATACCCGTTGAAATCAGCCATCAGAGGAACGCCATGACCTGTTATACTGTTGCAGAAGACGTCACCATCCTTGACGCCAACGGCCTCCTTGAGAAAATTGACCATCAGCTTTGCAAGCCGGGCGTCTGCGGTAGCATGGCTAATAAATACTTTGCTCATGTCGGCTGAAAGCTCGTGTTACATCATTGATTCCGTGCCTAGCATTAAGATATCCTGTTGCCTTCGCAAGCTTTTGTCGCCTGCAGCCAATGCATCAAGTCTGGGTGTCCTGCGGGAGGAAGCCCATAAAGTCGGACCACCCCGTCGTTCTTCATGCATCAATGGAACTGACCCTGACAGCATCTGAAGACGGCACCCGCGAGCAGATCCAGGGCACGTCGTCCGAGCTGCGCAACCTCGAGGTGGCGGCAGGCAGCAACAAATGGTCGTTTTACGGACTGCTTGCTGAGCGAAGGAAGATAGCCTGCAAGGAAAACGGCGCGGCTTTCGCCGCGCCGTCCTCACTCGGCTGCCCACGCCGGCGGATGTCTGTCATCCGCCTCTTCCTGGATGGCGTCGGCATCCCGGCCTGGCTCGTCCTTTGCCTTCGGCTCCCGGCCGAAGAAAAGGGCGTAACCGGCGGGCAGAACCAGAATGGTGAGCACTGTCGCAACCAAGATGCCGCCCATCATGGCGAAGGCGAGCGGACCCCAGAAGACGCCGCGCGAGATCGGGATCAACGCCAGCACGGCGGTCAGCGCCGTCAGCATGATCGGCCGGAAACGCCGCACGGCCGCACCGACGATCGCCTCCTGCCGGTGCATACCAGCCTTGATGTCCTGATCGATCTGATCGACCAGAATGATCGAATTGCGCATGATAATGCCGAGCAGCGCGATGACACCGAGGATCGCCACAAAGCCGAAGGGCGCGCCGCTGATCAGCAAGGCGGCGGCCGCCCCGATGATGCCGAGCGGGCCGGTGGCAAGCACCAGCATCGCCTTGCCGAAATGCTGCAGCTGCACCATCAGCAGCACGATGATGACGGCGAGCATGATCGGCGCCTTGGCGGCAATCGACATCTGGCTTTCCGCCGCATCCTCGGCACCGCCCTGGATCTCGACGTTGTAGCCGGCCGGCAGGCTGTCGCGCAGGTCCTTCATGTCGGCATACATCTTCATGACCACGTCATTCGGCTGCACGCCGTCCGGCAGCGTCGCGCGCACCGTGATCGTCGGCAGCCGGTCGCGCCGCCATTCGATGCCCTGCTCCATGACGGGCACGACCTTGGCGACCTGCGAGACCGGAACGAAGCCGCCGAAATCCGTCGGCACGTAGACGGAATTGACCGCCGACAGCAGCGAGCGGCTGGCATCCGGCTCGCGGGCGACGATCGAGACCGTCTCCTCGCCGTCGCGGAAATCGTCGAGCGGAGCCCCGGACATGGCGGTCTGCAGCATCTGGCGCACGCGC
Organism: Rhizobium sp. Nf11,1; assembly: GCF_050587665.1. Lineage (NCBI taxonomy): Bacteria > Pseudomonadati > Pseudomonadota > Alphaproteobacteria > Hyphomicrobiales > Rhizobiaceae > Rhizobium > Rhizobium sp. Nf11,1. The sequence continues at coordinate 318,581 of NZ_JBOBHU010000004.1, forward strand.
TGCGAGGTCACGCCAAGCGCCCGGGCGCGGTCCTGGTCGATCACCAGCTTCATCGCCGGCACCGGCTCCAGCCAGTCGTCATGGATGGCGCCGAGCATCGGGTTGGCCGCAAAGCGCGCCTTCACCTGATCGGCGATCGCTCGCACCTCCTGGCGGTCGGGCCCCATGATGCGCATCTGCACCGGCCAGCCTGTGGGCGGGCCGAGGAAGAGGCGGTCGACCTTGCCGCGGATCGATGGGAAGTCTTCGGCAAGAATGGTGCGCAGCTTGACGATCAGCCGTTCGCGCGCCGGTTCGTCCTTCGCCATAACCAGCAGCTGGGCGAAGTTCGGGTTGCGCAGCTGCTGGTCGAGCGGCAGGAAGAAACGCGGTGCGCCTTCGCCGATATAGGTGGCGATGAACCGCTTGTCGGGATCATCCATCATCTTCGCTTCGAGCGCCTTCGCCTGCACTTCGACTTCCCGAATGCTGGTGCCTTCGGGCAGCCAGAGATCGACCAGGATTTCCGGCCGCGAGGATTGCGGGAAGAAATTCTGCGGAATGAACTGGAAGGCCCAGAGGCTGGTGACGAAGGTTCCGAGCGTCAACAGCAGCACGATCACCCGATGGCGAACCGCCCAGCCGACGGTGCCGCGCAGCCGGCGATAAAAGCGGGTGTCGAAGGCATCATGATGCTCGCCGGCGTGATGGCGCTGCTTGAGGATCATGTAACCGAGCCACGGCGTAAAATAGACCGCGACGAACCACGAGGTAACAAGCGCGATGCCGACGACGTAGAACAGCGAGCGGACATATTCGCCGGCCGTCGATGCGGCGAAACCAACGGGAATGAAGCCGGCCGTGGTGATCAGCGTCCCCGTCAGCATCGGGAAGGCGGTTGAGGAATAGGCAAAGCTTGCCGCCTCGATCTTGACCAGTCCCTCCTCCAGCTTCCGCTCCATCATCTCGACGACGATCATCGCATCGTCGACCAGCAGGCCGAGCGCGATGATCAGGGCGCCGAGCGAGATGCGCTGCAGGTCGATGCCGAGTTCGTACATCAGCGCGAAAGTCGCGGCGAGCACCAGCGGAATGGCGATGGCGATGACGAGGCCCGAGCGCCAGCCAATCGACAGGAACGAGACGACGAGCACGATGGTGAGGGCTTCGCCGAGCGCATGCATGAATTCGCCGATCGCATCCGTTACCACGTCGGGCTGGTTGGCGATCTGATCGACTGCGACTCCGTAAGGCAGCGATTCCTCGAAGCGCTGATAGGTCGCCTCCACATCCTTGCCGACATCGGTGACGTTGAAGCCCTTGGCCATGACGACGCCGACCTGGACGCTGTCATGGCCGTTGAACCGGTACTTGCGCTGGTAGGGATCTTCGAGCCCGGAACTGACGGTGGCGATATCGCCGAGGCGCGTCACCTGGGCGCCTGCGCGAAGGCTGAGCTCACGGATATCGGCCGCCTTCTTCACGTCGCCTTCGACAGATATGCGTACCGAACGCAGGCCGGTATCGACGGAGCCCGCCGGATCGACATTGTTCTGACCCTTGATGGCGTTCTGCAGGTCGAGGATCGTCAGGCCGCGCTCGGCGAGTGCCTTGGACGAGACGTCGATATAAATTTTCTCAGGCTGGTCGCCGATGATGACCGCCTTCTCGACGCCCGGTGTCGTCAGCAGCATGTCGCGCGCCTGGATCGCGAACTTCTTCAGTTCCGGATAGGTATAACCCTCGCCGCTGATCGAATGCAGGGTGATGAAGGTATCGCCGAACTCATCGTTGAAATAGGGGCCGAGCAGACCTTGCGGCAGCTCGCTGGAGATATCACCGACCTTCTTGCGCACCTGGTAGAAGGCATCGGCCACGTCCTTCGAATTCGTATCACCCTTGACCTGAAGCGTGATGATGGCGCTGCCCGCCCGCGTATAGGACTTGACCCAGTCAAGATGCGGGGTTTCCTGCAGCTTGCGCTCGATCTTGTTGACGACCTGATCTTCCATTTCCTGAATGGAAGCGCCTGGCCAGATCGCCTGGACGACCATGACGCGGAAAGTAAATTCGGGATCCTCGCGCTGGCCCATGCGCATCAGGCCGAGAATGCCGGTGATGATGATCAGGCCGAAGAGGAAGCGGGCGATGCTCGGATGTCCGATCGCCCAGCGCGACAGATTGAAGGGCCGCTTTTCAGTGTTGGCGTCCATGGTTCTGTTCCCTTTGGAGCATGATGCCGAAAAGTGTCAGCGGTTTCGGGCGAACATCATGCTCAAATAACTTTGATTTGCGCGATCAACGCACGGTCTGGTCGGAATCGGCCGAAGCCGATTGCTGCTCCGGCACCTTCACCTTCAGGTTCTCGCTCATGAATTGGGTGCCGGCGGCAACGACGAGATCGCCGCTATCGAGGCCTTGGGTCACATGCACGCCGTCGCCGGTGAAATCGGCGACCTCGATGATGCGGCCATGCACCGTCGCCGTGTCACGGTCGACCGTCCAGACCATCTGCTGGCCGTCCTTTTCGGCCAGCGCAGTGAGCGGGATCGAGACATAGCTGTTGCCGTTGTTGACATCGGCTTCGATGGTCGCGGTCATGCCTAGCAACACCCGCGGATCATTCGGCAGGCTCACGCGAACCGCAAAGGTGCGCGACTGCTGGTCGGCGCTGCCGGAAACCTCGCGCACCTTGCCGTCGAGCACCAGCCTGGCATCAGCCCAGAAACTGGCCTTGACCGTTTTGCCGGGCTTGAATTCGGCAATGTCGTTTTCCGGAACCGCGATCTGCACTTCCTTTTCACCATCGACGGCAACGGTCAAAACGGGGCTGCCGGAGCCAACGACCTGGCCGATATCGGCATTGATCGATGTCACTATCCCATTCTGGCCGGCCTTGAGCTCGGTATAGCTCACCTGGTTCTTCGCCTGATCCAGCGCCGAGAGCGCTGCGTCGCGCTGCGAGATCGCCTGGTCATGGCTGAGTGCTGCCTGTTCGAGCTGCGACTTCGGGGCGACGCTCTTGTCGAACAACTGCTCGGCGCGCTTGTTGGCGAGATCGGCGGTTTCGACGCCCCTTTCGGCCGCGGCGAGATTGGCCTCGGCCGTCTTGACCGCGAGCTGATAGTCTGTGGCATCGATGCGCGCGAGAACGTCGCCCGGCGTCACCCGGTCGCCGATATCGACGAGACGCTCGGTGATCTTGCCGGCCACCCGAAACCCGAGGTTCATCTCCGTGCGCGCCTTGACCGACCCCGAATAATCGAGCTTGCGGGTATCGTCGGCTTTGGCGATCTCCACGACCTTCACCGGCCGAATAACTTCCTTGACCTCAGCTTTTTCTTCCGAGCAGGCGGACAGGCCGATCCCGATGACGCCGATGAGCGCGAGGTTCGCGACGGACGGCATGCGGTTGCTGAGGGTGTTGAGCGAAAACATCTTCCGCACTCCTGGAATGTTTCGGGGGACCGACGACGGCTGCCGTCGATTATTTCTTGAGCGCCCTGATGGCGTAATCGATCAGTTCGTCGACGGCAGCGCGGTTGGTCTTCGCGAGACATTGCGCCACCATCTGGGGATGACAGAGATTGACCGTCGCCGCGCCGAAGCAGCGCGAGGCGACCACCGGATCGTGCTCGGCGAACTCGCCGGAGGCGATGCCTTCGGCGATGATTTCAGCAATCAGATCATGGACGCGATCGATATGTTTCTCGATGACATGCCAGTCGCGCTCGATCGCGACCACGATCATCTCGTGCACCTTCATCTCGTCGAGCATCGTATCCATCGTCCATTGATACTGGGTCTCGACATAAAGGCGCAGCCGTTCGCTGGCGCTGAGCGGCTGGTGGCGGATGTCGTAAGCGAGCTGATAGCAAGTGGCGAGCATGCGTCCGCAGAGCGCCTGATGGATCTCCACCTTCGAAGCGAAGAATCGATAAATATTGGCCGGCGACATGCCGAGATCGCGGGCGATGTCTGCCACCGTCGTTTTGCTGTAGCCGTAGTGACGGAACAGCCGCTCGGCCGCGTCGAGTATCCGCGTGATATTCTCCTGTCGCGTGACGTCGAGCGTATTTTCCGCAATGTCGTTCATGGACTTCGAGACCTCGAGTAACGACTGACGATTTTCGAATTTCGTCAGTCGTAAAATATCAAACGTCACTTGTCAATGCCGCCTGCGTGACGCGAGCGGTACGATAAATTTCGAAACGAGGTGATGATGAGCGCGAGCCACGATTGAAAAGTGCCGCGACATCAGACGCGCGGCACTTCGCGGCAATAGCAGAAAAAAATCAGGCGAGCTTGACGTCGAGCGTGATCGGAACGGCGGCGAGCGCCTTGGAAATCGGGCAGCCGGCTTTCGCCTTGTTGGCCAGTTCGGTGAAGGTCGCCTCATCTGCACCGGGGACGCGGCCGGAAAGTGAGAGATGGATGGCAGTGACGGCGAAGCCACCCTCGACGCTTTCGAGCGTCACCTTGGCCGAGGTTTCCATATGCTCGGCGGTGAAGCCGGCTTCGCCGAGGATGAGCGACAGCGCCATGGTGAAGCAGCCGGCATGGGCAGCGCCGATCAGCTCTTCCGGGTTGGTGCCGGGAATGCCTTCGAAGCGGCTGGCAAAGCCGTAGGGATAGTCTGTCAGGGCGCCGCTCTGAGTCGAGATCAAGCCCTTGCCGTCCTTGAGGCCGCCGCTCCAATGAGCCGAAGCCGTGCGATTGATCTGCATGCCGTCCTCCTGTTTCGATGGTTTTGAGGAAGCGGCAGGGCGCCGCTCCATGCCTGAGGGAGATTGGATAGCCTCCCGGTGGGACAATATAACGCTCTATCCTGAGAAGACGACAGGCTCGTAAAAATCGGCGAAATAGAAAGCCTTTCAGGCGGGATGCTGCTGCACGCTGAGACCGCCGTCGATCGTCAGGCAGGTGGCGTTCATGAACGGGCATTCGTCGGAGATCATGAACACCGCCGCCATGGCGATCTCCTCAGGCGTTGCGATCCGCCCGCCGGGATGCAGCTTCATCGTCTCGGCTTTCGCTGCCTCCGGATCGGGGAAGCTGTTCCAGTAGTCGATCGCCTTCTGCGTCGAGACATAGCCCGGCGCCAGCGCGTTCACCCGGATATTGCGGGACGCATACTCCAGGGCGAGGGATTTCGTCATGCCGAGCAGCGCATGTTTCGCCAGCGGATAGGGAAACGTATGCGGAATGATCGTGAAAGCGTGCGTGGAGGCAATGTTGAGGATGACGCCGTCGCCGCGCTCGATGAAGCCGGGCAGCACCGCCTTGCAGCAATTCCATGCTCCCTTGAGATTGATATCGAAGCAGCGGCTCCACTCCTCGTCGGTCGTGTGGAGCGGTTCGGCAAAGACATTGACCCCGGCATTGTTGACGAGCGCATTCAATGGCCCGATCTCGTCATTCGCCTGAGCAACCGCCTTGGCGATTGTTCCGGCATCGGTAATGTCGGCCGGCAGATAACCAACCCGGCCGCCCGTGCTGGCGAGTTCTCCCGCTGCATGCGCCAGCAGCGCTCCATCGCGATCGACGAGATAGACCGCGGCATTCTCCCTGATGAAAGCCTTGGCGATCGCAAGGCCGATACCCTGCGCAGCGCCGGTGATCAGAATATTTTTGCGCTGCAGGCGATCACCCATCTATCTTCCCTCCGGCTGAACCGGCAGCGCCGACAGATCGATCGTGACCTTGCCTGAAAGAGCCTCGCCCGGCTCAAGAGGTTTGAGCCCTCCGAAATCCGGCAGATGATGCCCATTCGGCAGGTGGCTCATCGGTTCCAGGCAGAAGAAATCTGTCCGGTCGAGCCGCATGTACAGCATGAAGCGATTGAGCGCATCATCGGCTTCCAGCGTCGCCTGGATTCCAAGTTCCGGCCAAGCGATGGCTGCCCGTCCGTTCCATCCTTCGAAGGCGTTGTTCATCCATTGCCACGGCAACAGCGCACCGGAAGTGAAATCGAATTTAGCGGGTACCGGACCAGGTGCATCAGGGAGATGGTCCGGCCGTTCGCTCCAGAAGCGGTCGGCTGCGATCGTCAATCGTGTTTCCGGCGTCCGTGTGAAGAAGGGATGCTGCCCCAGCCCGAAGGGCAGGACCGCCTCTCCCCTGTTCTCCACCGAGAGCGTCAGCGCTAGCCGATTGCCGCTGAGGCGGATCTCTTGCCGGGTGAGATAGGCATAGGGCGAGATCCTGTCGGCATCGCGCCAAAAGCGGAGCTGCGCGTGCTCGGAACTCGATTCTTCCAGCTCCCATAGGCTGATCCAGCCATCGCCATGCAGGTAGAGCGGATCGTGGCAATTTCGCTGGAAGGCATAGTTGCGTCCGCCAAAGGTCATGGCATTGCCTTCCACGCGGTTTCCGAACGGAACCATGGGAAAACTCGCGAAGGTCCCATCCTGGCCACCTGTCGAAACGAGGAAAGGCTTGCCCCGGAATGTTGCGGCGGTGACGGCCGCGCCCCGGCGGCTGATCCTGACGGAGAGATCACCGCGGCCCAGATCGATGTCGTCCCCGCCATGCCCTTTGCTCATCCGCGTCGTCCCGCAGCCGAAGATCTCAAATTGTCGAGCAGCACTGCGATCAGCAGTATCAGCCCGCGCACGACATACTGATAGAATGCCTGGATATTCAGCAGATTCATAACGTTTTCGGCAATTCCCATGATCAGCACCCCGACGATGACGCCGCTCATTGCCGCCCGGCCGCCGGCAAGCGAAACGCCGCCGAGGACGCAGGCCGAGATCACCGAGAGCTCGAGCCCCGTCGCCGCATTCGGCTGGCCGGAAGTGATGCGCGAGGCGAGCAGGATGCCGGCAATGCCGCAGACAAGACCCTGCAGCGCAAAGATCCAGATGCGCATATTGACGACGTTGACGCCGGCAAGCCGCGAAGCTTCGGGATTGCCGCCGATCGCCAGCGTGTTCTTACCGAAAACGGTGCGGTTGAGCACGAAGCCGAAGAAGAAGAAAAGGATGAGCATGATCCAGATCGGAGTCGGCACGGTGAGGAAACGCGACAGGGCAAGCTGATAGAAGGCGGGATCGTTGATGCCGACGGCGCGGCCATCCGACGCGATCAGCGCCAGCCCGCGCACGATCTGCATAGTCGCAAGCGTCGTGATCAGCGCATTGATGCGGAACCGGGCGATGACGATACCGTTGACCAGGCCAACGACGGCGCCGCAGAGCAAGGCTGCCAGCAACCCGACGGGAATGGAGCCTGTCGCGTTCGAGACCATCACCGCAGCCATGCCGGAGAAAGCGACGATCGATCCGACGGAAAGGTCGAAGTCCCGGGAAGCCAGGCAGAACATCATGGTGCATGCGACGATGCCGATCGTGACGACCGATTGCAGCAGCCCAAGCATGTTTCGCTCGGTCAGGAAGTTCGGAACGAAGAGCGAGACGATCACGAAGGCGGCGGCGAAAATCACCACCAGCCCCTGCTCCCCCAGAAGGATTTTTTTCAACGAAGTCATCGTCCGTGTTCCCAGTCTTACATGATGCCTGCGGCATTCTTGTCGGGGAGTGCCGCCGTCAGGATGCCGCGCTCGTCGAAATCCGGGCGGGCGACATTGGCCGCCACCCTGCCCTGACACATCACCATGATGCGATCGGAGATTCCCATGACCTCGGGCAGCTCGCTTGAGATCACCACGATCGCCATGCCGTCGGCCGCCAGCTCATAAAGGATTTCATAGATTTCCGACTTCGCCCCGACATCGATGCCGCGCGTTGGCTCATCGATCACCAGAACCTTGATGCCCTGTTCGGAAAGCCACCTGCCCAGAATGACCTTCTGCTGGTTGCCGCCCGAAAGATTGATGATGTCCTGCTTGCGCGATGGCGTGCGCACCCGCAGCCGGGCGATGAACTGATCGGCCAGCGCCGCCTCCTTCTTCGGGTTCAGAACCCCGAAGGGAGAGAAATGCCGGCGCGACGAGATCGCAATATTCTCCTCGATCGACCGCCCCTGAACGATGCCGTCGGATTTACGATCCTCCGGGCAAAGCACCATGCCGGCGTCGATCGCCGCTTTCGGATCGTTCGGCGAAACGGCGATGCTATCGATCGTCACCTGGCCCTGATGCCTCGCATCGGCGCCGTAGAGCAGCCGCGCCATCTCGCTGCGGCCGGCGCCGATCAGGCCGAAAAAGCCGAGGATCTCCCCTCGGCGAACTGAAAAGCTGATGGGATGGCGAAGCTTGGCCCCCGAGAGGCCCGTGACCTCCAGTCGGATGTCGCCGAGCGGACGCTCGCGCCAACCCCAGATATCACTGATCTCGCGGCCGACCATCTCCGAGATGATCTGTTCACGTGTCGTGGCGGCGATCTCAGGATGATGGGCAGCAAGCTTGCCGTCGCGCAGCACCGTCAGGCTGTCGCAAAGCCGGAAGATTTCGTCGAGACGGTGCGAAACATAGAGGATGACCGCTCCCTTCGCTTTCAATCTTTCGATCAGTGAAAACAGGATTTCGCTTTCGCGCGAGGAGAGCGAGGAGGTCGGCTCATCGAGCGCGATCACCCGCGCCTCGAGCATGACGGCCTTTGCGATCTCGACCATCTGCCGCGCGCCGATCGAAAGTGAAGCGACCTTGGCCGCCGGATCGACATCGATGCCGATTTCATCGAGCTTCGACCGCACCGTCTCGATCAGGGTCTTGGCCTGGATCACCCCGCCCTTGGCAGGAAAACGCCCGAGCCAGAGATTTTCAGCCACCGTCAGCTCCGGAACGAGCTGCAGTTCCTGATGGATGACGATGACGCCGGCGTGGAAGGCGTCGCGAACCGAGGCATATTTCTGTTCCTCGCCGTCGATGAGAATATTGCCGGCGTCGGCGGCCTGATCGCCCGACAGCACGCGGATCAGCGTCGATTTGCCCGCGCCGTTCTCGCCCATCAGGCCGTGGACGGCGCCCTTCGCGACGGCAAACGAGACGTCCGACAGTGCCTGCACGCCGGGATAGCCCTTGGAGATATGTTTGAATTCGAGAAAAGCCATCATCATCCCACCGAAGGTTCCGGCGGCACGCTTACGCCGCCGCCGGAGACGTCTCATCTTGAGCGATGATCAATCGATGCCGAGTTCCTTGCGGACCTTCTCGTAATCGCCGCGTAGCGCCAGCGAACCTGACGTCAGCGTCAGCTTTTCCGGCTCTTTACCGTTGGCGATCCAGTCGTACATGTTCAGCGCCGTCTCATAGCCGTGACGTTTCGGCGAGATGATAACTGTTCCGAAGAAGCCCGTCGCTGCCGGCTTCTTGAACTCGTTGATCGCCGATTCTGCACCGCCGATGCCGACGCCAATAACGTTTGTCGCCGGAATGCCAACCGATTCCGAAGCGCGAACGGCACCGAGAACGGCTTCGTCGTTGAGGCCGAAAGCGACCCAATATTTGACGTCGGCATGCTTGTTGAGAACGGTGGTCGCGGCGTTGAGCGCTGCCTCGGTATCCGTCTTCGCCTGCGGCGCATCATAGATGTTCTCAGCCGGGAAACCGGCGGATTTCAGCACCGAGATCGCACCCTCGACGCGGTCGACGGCGGTTGGAAGTTGATCGTAGGAGACCCGGATCGCGCCGACATTCTTCATGTCCCAGCCGCGCTTCTTGATTTCATCGACGATCGCCTGGCCAACGGTTTCGCCGATCTTGGTGGCCGAGATACCCATATGCGGCACCTCTTCCAGCGGCTTGCCGTCGGCGCTGACGAGACGGTCGTCGACCGTCATCAGTTTCAGCTGGTTGGCTTCGGCCTTGGCGACGATGCCGGGACCGAGCTTCACGTCAGGCGTGCAGATGATGAAGCCCCGAGCGCCCTGCGCGCCGAGGTTATCAATCGCCGATTGAACCTTCTCGCCGTCTTCGGCGCCGATCTTGACGACGGTGAAGCCTTTTTCCTTGGCCGCCTGGTCGGCGAATTTCCATTCGTCCTGAAACCACGGCTCTTCCGGCTGCTTGACGATGAAACCGATCTTGACGTCTGCGGAAAATGCCGAGCCGGCCGCCAGAATGGCGAAAGTGCCAGCCAGGATGGCTGCTTTGAACAAGCGCATGTCTCTCTCCCTAAACCCTGAAATCGAGCAGCTGCCTCCCAGGCAGCATCCAACGAATTATGTTAAATCATCATACCAGTCAATTGCCAATGTATGATGATTGGAATAATAGGTCACTCATGGGAGCCCGATGGACCCGTCGCAAAGCGGACCGAATTCGGATAATCAGGTTCGGTTGCTGCCTGGGAGAGATTGCGGAGAGGTGAAGTTGGAATCGACCGAGGAACAGGGCCGAACGGAAAGCTCCGGTAGCGAACGCCGGCCCCGCGTACGCCGCAACGTCACGGCAGCGATCGCTCAGGACATCTGCGCGGATCGCTATCCCTCGGGCTCGCCGTTGCCCCGCGAGAACGACCTTTGCGAACTCTATGGAGTCAGCCGCACCGTGATCCGCGAATCGTTGAAAGTCCTTGAATCCAAGGGGCTCGTCCGCGGCAAGCCGCGGGTCGGGACGACCGTTTGCGACCGGGATGAATGGAACATCCTGGACGCCGAAGTGCTCGACTGGATGGGACCTTACATCAGGGACTTCGACCTGCTCGGCTGCATTCTCGAAGCGCGCCGCACCATCGAACCGGCCGCCGCCGAATATGCCGCCGAACGTGCCAGCGCCCAGGAGATCGCCGATCTCGACAAGGCCTGGCGGCAGATGCGCGACAGCGCAGGCGATCCGGAAAGCTTCACCGACGCCGACGTGATGTTTCATACGGTGCTGCTCACCGCCAGCCACAACCAGGTGTTCCGCCGTCTGTCGAGCGCCATCCACGCCGCCCTGAAATACGCGCTGCACGCTTCCAACATCGCCGTCGAGAATCGCGAGGATGCGGTGCTCGTTCACGGCGAGCTAGTTGAGGCGTTGCGTATGCGCGACAAAACAGGCGCGAGGAAATGCGCAAATCGCATGCTCGACCTTGCGGTTCGCGACCTTGCTGCCGCCGAGAAGGCGATCGGCAGGACGAAATGATCGATCACGAGAGGCCGTGGACACGCTGTCCCATCGCAAATCCGAGAAGAGATTGAGACCTAAGATGAAGATCACCAAACTCACCACCTATATCGTTCCGCCGCGCTGGCTGTTTCTGAAGATCGACACCGATGAGGGCATCGTCGGCTGGGGCGAACCGGTCGTCGAGGGCCGCGCGCTGACCGTCGAGGCCGCCGTCCATGAGCTGGAAGATTACCTGATCGGCAAGGATCCCTTCCTGATCGAGGACCACTGGACGGTGATGTATCGCGGCGGCTTCTATCGCGGCGGCGCGGCCCATATGAGCGCGATCTCGGGCATCGACCAGGCGCTCTGGGACATCAAGGGCAAGGCGCTGGGCCAGCCGATCCATTCCCTGCTCGGCGGTCAGCTGCGCGACCGCATCAAGGTCTATTCCTGGATCGGCGGCGACCGTCCGTCTGACGTCGCCAACAATGCCAGAGACGTGGTTTCCCGCGGCTTCAAGGCGATCAAGCTCAACGGCTGCGAGGAAATGCAGATCGTCGACACCAACGAGAAGGTGGAAAGGGCGGTCGAGACCATCGCCGCCATCCGCGAGGCGATCGGCCCGCATATCGGCATCGGCGTCGATTTCCACGGCCGCGTCCACAAACCGATGGCAAAGATTCTCGCCAAGGAGCTCGAGCCCTACAAGCTGATGTTCATCGAGGAACCGGTGCTGTCCGAAAACAAGGAAGCGCTGCGCGATATCGTCAATCATACCTCGACACCGATCGCGCTTGGTGAGCGGCTCTATTCGCGCTGGGATTTCAAGCAAGTCCTTTCCGACGGCTATGTCGACATTATCCAGCCGGATCTTTCCCACGCCGGCGGCATCACCGAATGCCGCAAGATCGCGGCGATGGCCGAAGCGTATGACGTCGCGCTGGCGCCGCATTGCCCGCTTGGCCCGATCGCGCTCGCTGCCTGCCTTCAAGTCGATGCGGTCAGCTACAATGCCTTCATCCAGGAACAGAGCCTCGGCATTCATTACAATACCGGCAACGATATCCTCGACTACATCTCCAACAAGGAGGTGTTCCAATATGCCGATGGGTTCGTTTCCATCCCTCAGGGGCCGGGCCTCGGCATCGAAGTCGACGAGGCCTATGTCATCGAGCGCGCCAAGGAGGGCCATCGCTGGCGCAACCCGATCTGGCGGCACGCCGACGGGAGCTTTGCCGAGTGGTGAGAGTGGAAGGGTCACGCAAGCGGCCCTTTTTTAATCGCCCTGTCGGAGATTGGGCGCCTCATCCGTCATAATGGAAACTCAAAGAGGAGATTTCGGAATGGCCAGAGCAATTGCAGTCATCGTCGCCCGCATCATCTTCAGTTTCATTTTCTTCATGGCAGCAGGCTTCAAGTTCGCTGATATCGGCGCCACGGCGGGCTATATCGCTGCCGCCGGATTTCCGATGGCGACCTTCCTCACCTGGGTCGCAGCCTTCTTCGAGATCGCCTTGGCCCTTGCCTTCATATCAGGCGCCTTTTTCACCGAGGCGAGCCTGCTGGCAGGCATCTACGTGATCTTCCTTGCCTTCGTCTTCCACGGACCGTCCCACTGGCAACAGAACCAGGCCGAATTCGGCTTCTTCGTCGATCACTTCACCTTCCTCGCCGGCCTGCTCTTCGCCGCCGTCCACGGGCCGGAAAAATGGGCCTTGCGACAAGCGCTCCTGAGATAGCCCTGCGTCCGCTGCTGCCGGGAACCAACGGTCGCGTCGAACATTGCCTATCGGCAGAAGGTCAAGGAGGCCGACCATGGAGCTTGAGGGAAAGATCGCACTGGTGACGGGTGCCGGTTCCGGTATCGGCAAAGCGGCTGCGTTAAGGTTTGCTGCCGAGGGAGCAAGAATTGCCGCACTGAGCCGCACCGCCGACGAAGTCGAAAAAACCTGCGCCGAGATCAAAGCCGCCGGCGGTCAGTCGATCGCCTTGACGGCCGACACCAGCGACGAAACGCAAATGAGAGCCGCGGTGAAGAAGCTCACCGACACCTTCGGCGGCCTCGACATCGTCATTGCCAATGCGGGCATCAATGGGGTTTGGGCGCCCATCGACGATCTGAAGCCGGATGAATGGGACAAGACCATCGCCGTCAATTTGCGCGGCACCTACCTGACCCTGCACCTGACGGTTCCGCACCTGAAGCGCCGTGGCGGTTCGATCGTCGTCGTCTCCTCGATCAACGGCACCCGCACCTTTACGACGCCGGGCGCCACCGCCTACACGGCAACCAAGGCCGGCCAGGTCGCCATGGTGCAGCAGCTCGCCCTGGAACTCGGCCGGCACGGCATCCGCGTCAATGCCGTCTGCCCTGGCGAGATCGAGACCAACATCAGCGCCAATACCGACAGCCGCCGTCGCGAGGAGACGGAGGTGCCGGTCATCTGGCCGCAGGGCGATATCCCGATTGCCGGCGGAAAGGCAGGCAAAAGCGAGGATGTTGCCGAAACCATCCTCTTCCTTGCCTCCGATCGCGCCCGGCACATCACCGGCACGCCGATCTGGATCGACGGCGGCCAGGGCCTGTTGCGGTAAGCCTCGAAGGTTTCGTGAAAATGTCAGTCGTTTAGCCGGGCGCTGTCGAGCGTGTAGAGTTCCTGCGCACGCTGCACGCCGCGCAGCGCATAACGTCCGACGCAGGCAAGCGCGGCACGCTCTTCCGCCGGTATGGCCGCGGCGAAATCGGAGGAGATCAGCAGGTTAAGGTCGACCGAGCGGCACATGGAGGCAATCCGGCTGACCTCGTTGACGGCGGGACCGATGACGGTGAAGTCCAGCCGGTCCTGACTGCCGATATTGCCGTAGAAGACATCGCCGATATGCAGACCGATATAGACATCGGTCGTCGGCCGGCCGTCGGTGGCGCGTGCGGCATTCAGCTTAGTGAGTTTTTCCCGCAGCAGCGATTCCGCCCTCAGCGCCGCCCGGCAGGTCTCGGCCGGCACTTCGCCCTTGAAGATGGCGAGCACACCATCGCCGATCAGCTTCAGCACATTGCCGCCCGCCTCATGGATCGCCGAGATCGCTATCTCGCTGTAATCGTTGAGCAGCGGAATGATTTCCTCCGGCGGCACGCGATCCGAAATCTTGGTGTAGTTCAACAGATCGGAAAACCACAGCGCAGCCGAAATCCGCTCCGATTTACCGCGGCTGATCTTGCCTTCCATCACCTGCCGCGCCGCATCCTCGCCGAGATAGACTTCCGCGATGGTGCGGGCGATGCGCCCGAGCGCAATGCACTTGATCGCCAGTCCGAGAACCGGCACGAGCTTGCGCAGAATGGCGATATCGTGCTCCGAGAAACCCTCGGGATGCTTGGTTGCGAAATGCGAAAAGAAGCAATCCATCTCACCGATCGTGCCGGCTTCGCTGAAACGATGCATCATTGCTACAAAATCGGTGTTACCAGCTTCGGCGATCTTGTCGAGCATGGTGAAATCGATCGGATCGCCGAAGCCGATGCGTCGGCGGACCTCCCGCTCGTTGCCCGACCAAAGATAATAGAAGGCCGAGCGCTGCCAGGTCGCAGCCGCTTCGCCCGAGCCCGTCGGGCCATACTCGAATTCGGTTTCGATCTCTTCCACGCTGTCCCAGCGGAAGGCCCTGCCCTCATGCACGGGGTGCAGCGTGTCCATTAGCGCCATGCCGCGGTCGAGCGGCAGGCCGGCATCGCGGCAGGCGGCGCAGAAGCCGGTCATGAGCTCCGCTTCCGAAGCGCCCTTCAGTCCCCGCTCCGTAACCCAGGCCGCAATCGTGCTGACGTCGCTGTAATCCATGCCGCTCACCTTTGTCCGTTCCGAAGCTGTAGCCCGAACTCAGCGTGGAAGGAAGTCAATTGGCTCAACCGGGCGTGGGCATATTATAGGGCGTGACGATTTCGACGGAAGAAAGTGAAGCCGGAACGGCCCGCCCCGGTGCTTGTGCCCGGCTCATGATTGCCCTGAAGGCCGAGCGGGCATCGGTTCTGAGATCGTGATGCAGCACGAAGCCGATACGGCCTGCGGAAAGCAGGGCGCGGTTATCGGCATCGAGATCGTGGGCGACGAAGACGCGGACGGGACGCTTTGCCGCATCGAAGGCCGCCAGCACCGCGCGATTGCCGCCGCCGATCGAATAGACGGCATTGATGGCCGGATCAGCCGCAAGTGCTGCCGCCGCAAGCGTTCCCGTGGCGGTATCGGTGCCGTGCCCTTCGCTGATTTCGGCAATGCCGATTGCGGGATAATGGGCGCGGATGACGCGGCGAAAGCCGATTTCGCGCTCCTCCTCGCCGCGGAACCGCCCGCTCGACAGCGTCACCAGCACCTTGCCGCCGGCAGTTCCGAGGAATTCGCCGATCAGATAGGCGGCGGTCTCTCCCGCAGCCCGGTTGTCGGCGCCGGCGTAAGCGATGCGGGACGAATTCGGCAGATCGGTCACCAGCGTCACCACCGGAATGCCGGCGGCATCCGCCCGCGCGACGGCCGCGGCCACCTCGGCAACGTCAGGCGCCTTGAGTACGATGCCATGCGTGCCGCGCAGCCGGATACGATCGAGAATCTGCACCAGTTCGGCCGGCTTCATCACCTCGGCAAAATGGAAACGGCAGCGGAAAACGCCGGGCAGGAAGGCCGCCATCTCGGCCTCGAAAGCGGCGCGCACTGCATCGCTGAACCGCTGCGGCGTCTCCATGACGATATCGATCGCCAGCGTTCGCCCACTGCCCATCGCGCCGGCCCGCTGTTTTTCCAGCTCGGCGATCGCCGCCCTCACCCGCATTGCCGTCTGCTGACGCACACCCGGCCGGCCGTTCAGCACCCGGTCGACGGTGGCGGTGCTCAGTCCCGCCTGGAAGGCGATGTCCTTGACGAGAAAGGGATGGGCCATAGAATCCGCTTGATGGTTTTTTGATGGATTTCTGATCTACATCACCCGGTATCGCAGCGTATAGTGCCTTCATCGAAAGAGGAGGAGCCATCATGAAGACCGACAATCAGCAGAAACTGCGCGCCGACCGAGTCTGGCTCAGCGAAGATGCCTGCGATCTCGACGATTTTCGCCGCCTTGCGGAAAAGACTACCGCGCTTGCCGATTACCCCACAGCTTCAGCCGTCGAGAAGAACGTGCTGATCTATGACAGCCGCAAGGTAACGGCGGCGGCAACCGGCGAAGGCAAACGCCTCGTGCTGGCCGAAATCTGCGAAGCCTTCGGCGAAGGCCCAGGCGTCGTCGTTTTCAAACATGCTTATCAAGACACCGGCATCATCGACCGCGCCAGCGCGATTTTCAATGCCATCATCGAGGATCAGCACCGCACCTCGACGGGCGGCGGCGATCATTTCGCCAAGCCCGGCGCCAACGATCGCATCTGGAATTCGCTGGAAAAACACTGCCTCGCCGATCCGGAAAATTTCGCCGAATATTACGGCAACGCCGTTATCGCGCTCGCAAGCGAAGCCTGGCTCGGGCCGAGCTATCAGATGACGGCGCAGGTCAATCGCGTCAATCCGGGCGGTGCGGCGCAGTCGGCCCATCGCGACTATCATCTCGGCTTCCAGTCATCGAAGGTTATCGAGCAGTTTCCGGCGCATGTTCACCGGCTATCGCCTGTTCTGACGCTGCAGGGCGCGGTCGCGCACTGCGACATGCCGCTCGAAAGCGGTCCGACGCTCTTCCTGCCGCACAGCCAGACCTATTTACCGGGTTATCTGGCGCTGAAGCGCCAGGAGTTCCGGGATTATTTCGAGGCCAACCACATCCAGCTGCCGCTCGAAAAAGGCGACGTCGTCTTCTTCAATCCCGCCCTCTTCCACGCCGCTGGCACCAACCGTTCGGCCGACATAAAGCGTGTCGCCAACCTCCTGCAGGTCTCCTCCGCCTTTGGACGGGCCATGGAGACTGTCAATCGCGAGAGGATGAGCGCCACGCTCTTCCCCGCCCTGAAGGCATTGCAAGACCGGCTCTCGTCCGACGAAATCGCGAACGCCGTCGCCGCCTGCGCCGAAGGTTATTCCTTCCCCACCAATCTCGACCGCGACCCGCCGCTCGGCGGGCTGGCGCCGAAGACGCAGGCGCAGCTGATGCATGAGGCGCTGCGGGAAGGCTGGAGCGACGAGACCTTCAAGGTAGCGCTTGCCGAGCAGGCGCGGAAGAAGTTGAGCTGAAGTAGAAATAGAGGCCCCCTCATCCGCCTGCCGGCACCTTCTCCCCGAGGGTAGAAGGTGCCCGTAGGGCGGATGAGGGGGCCACACGGCACCAATCTAAGAGCCTCCCGCATTGCGGGAGGCATTCGCACATCATCACTAAGGAGGAATTACATGAGCACGGATCACGGCCGCCTTGACGGCAAGATCGCCATCGTCACCGGCGGCACGCAAGGCTTGGGTGCCACCATTGCTCGTCTCTTCGCCGAACGCGGCGCGGAAGGCATCATCATCTGTGGCCGCAACGAAGCCAAGGGCAAGGCGAGGGCGGCGGAGATTTCGGCTGCGACCGGCGTGAAGGTCGTTTACGTCAAGGCTGACCTCGCCAAAGTCGAGGATGCGAGCCACGTCGTCCACGCATGCGACAAGGCCTTCGGTCGTGTCGACGCGCTGGTCAATGCCGCCGCCATTACCGATCGCGGCACCATCCTCGACACCAGCCCCGAACTCTTCGACGCCATGTTTGCCGTCAATGTGCGGGCGCCGTTTTTCCTGATGCAGGAAACAGTGAAGGTCATGCGCCGCGAAAAGATCGAAGGCACGATCGTCAATATAGGCTCGATGTCGGCTAAAGCCGGCCAGCCCTTCATCGCCGCCTACTGCGCTTCCAAGGGCGCGCTGGAAACGCTGACGAAGAACACCGCTTATGCGCTGCTGCGCAACCGCATCCGCGTCAACGGCCTCAACATCGGCTGGATGGCCTCCGAAGGCGAGGATCGCATCCAGCGCGAATATCACGATGCACCTGCAGACTGGCTGGAGAAGGCAGCGGCGAATCAGCCCTTCGGCCGGCTCGTCGATCCACACGAGGTGGCGCGCGCCTGCGCCTACCTGTCATCGGCGGAATCCGGCCTGATGACCGGCTCAGTCATCTGTTTCGATCAATCGATCTGGGGTGCTTACGACGGCTCGCCGCATCCGGTCGCCGCTCTCTGAGAAAACCCGAGCCCTCACATTTCCCGTTGCCGCGCTCTGGTCGCTGGGAGGATTTGTCGCTAGGAGAAAGACAGCAGCATTCAGGGAGGAACTGGCGTGGCTGACAATCCGCTTTATGAGGTCCGCGATGAACGTTTCGCCGCTCTGGTTATCGGCAGCGCCGCCCTCGATGAGCTTTATTCCGGCTGCCGCTGGACGGAGGGCCCGGTCTGGTTTTCCGACCTGAACTGCCTTCTCTGGAGCGATATCCCGAACGAACGCATGATGCGCTGGACACCGGATGGGACGGTCTCCGTCTTCCGCTCGCCCTCAAACTATGTCAACGGCAATACCCGTGACAAACAGGGCCGGCTCATCTCCTGCGAACATGGCGGCCGCCGGGTCACCCGCACCGAATTCGATGGCAGCATCACCGTCCTCGCCGACAGCTACCAGGGCAGGAGATTAAATTCGCCAAATGACGTTGTCGTCCATTCGGACGGCGGGATCTGGTTCACCGATCCGACCTACGGCATCCTCTCGGACTACGAGGGCCACAAGGCCGAGCCCGAACAGCCGACCCGCAACGTCTACCGGATCGACCCGATAAGCGGCGCAATCGACGCCGTCGTCGAAGATTTCATCCAGCCGAACGGCCTTGCCTTCTCGCCCGATGAAACGAAACTCTACATCGCCGATTCCGGCTCGGGCAAACACGAAGTGCCATGCCACATCCGGGTTTTTGATGTCGTCGACGGCAGAACGCTTGCCAACAGCCGCTATTTCTGCAGCCTCGATGCCGGCCATCCCGACGGTTTTCGTTTCGATATCGGCGGCAACCTTTGGACAAGCGCGGGTGATGGTGTGCATTGCTTCTCACCCGATGGCACGCTGCTCGGCAAGATCAAGGTGCCGCAGACGGTGTCCAATCTCACCTTCGGCGGCCCTAAGAAGAACCGGCTGTTCATTACCGCGACCCGTTCGGTCTATTCGATCTATACCAAGACGAACGGCGCACAATATCCGTAGTTTATGGAGCGCAGCGCCGTGCGTTGGACAGGCATGCCTGACGATATCGCCGTCGTCTGATAGGACGGTGTTGCCCCGGAGCGTCATCTGCAAGGGGCGGCAGCGGTTCCGGATGACGGCCTGCACGAAAAAAGCTAAAGCGCATCGCATGAATCAGTTTTGATGCGACGCGCTGGAGCGCTCGCGCCTCATTGCATCAAGGAGGAATACCCGATGATCCGATTTTCATGCGCCAAAGGGAGCCGCACGGCTCCTGATGCTACGACCCGGAGAGCCTAAGATGCGTTCCGTCGTTTCCTTCAACGAGGGCTGGAGTTTCCACGAGGGCTTCGGCCAGCGCCTGCTCGAAAACTTCGATGCCGCCAAGCCGGTCAGCCTGCCCCACACCGCCGTCGAACTGCCCTTTAACTATTTCGATGAAAAGAGCTATCAGCGCGCCTTCACCTATCAGAAGGTGCTGCGCTGGCTGCCGGAATTCGAGGGCCGCGAGGTTTCGCTGATCTTCGACGCCGCGATGGCCGATAGCGTCGTCTATCTGAACGGCGAGGAGATCATCGCCCACAAGGACGGCTATACTCCCTTCGAGGCCCGCCTTACCGGCAGGCTGGTCAAGGGCGAAAACCTCGTGACCGTGAAAATCGACGGCAGCGAAAATCCTGCCATTCCACCCTTCGGCGGCCGCATCGATTACCTGACCTATGCCGGCATCTACCGCGACGTCTGGCTGAAGGTCACCGACCCGGTCTCGATCCGCAATCTCAAGATCGAAACATCAGACGTTCTCGCCCCTGAGAAATCCGCGACCGTCCGCGTCGATATTGCCAATCCCGAAGGCCGCAATTTCTCTGCAACGGTCACCGCCACGCTGAAGCAAGCCGACGGCGCCGTGATCGCCACCGCCGCGACCGAAACGCTCGGCGAGCAAACCCGGCTTTCCTTCGGCGGCCTCACCGGCATCGCGCTCTGGGACATTAGCAATCCAGCGCTCTACGAAATCTCCGTCGAAATCAGGACCGAGCACGGCTCCGACCGTCTCTCTACCCGTTTCGGCTTCCGTACCGCCGAATTCACCCCCGAAGGTTTCCGCCTCAATGGCAAGCCGCTGAAATTGCGCGGCCTCAATCGCCATCAGGCATTCCCCTATGTCGGTTACGCCGCCGGCCGTTCCGCCCAGGAACGCGACGCCGACATCATGAAGAGCGTGCTGAAGTGCAATATCGTCCGCACCTCGCATTACCCGCAGTCAAAATGGTTCCTCGACCGTTGCGATACAATTGGCCTCCTGGTCTTCGAGGAAATCCCCGGCTGGCAGCATATCGGCGATGCCGACTGGCAGAAGGAATCGATCGAGAACGTCCGCCGCATGATTGAGCGCGACTGGAACCATCCCTCGATCATCATCTGGGGCGTGCGCATCAACGAGTCGCAGGATAGCCACGACTTCTACGTTCAGACCAACCGCTTGGCCCGTGAGCTCGACAGCACCCGCCAGACCGGCGGCGTGCGTTACATCACCGAAAGCGAGCTGCTCGAAGACGTCTACACGATGAACGACTTCATCCTCGGCAACGAAGAACTGCCGGGCTCCAACCGCCCGCGCACCGCGCTCCGCGCCCAGCAGGAAAATACCGGGCTGTCACATAAGGTGCCGTACCTCATCACCGAGTTCAACGGCCATATGCACCCGACCAAGATCTACGATCAGGAACAGCGCCAGGCCGAGCATGTGCGCCGTCACCTCGAAGTGCTGAATGCCGCCTACGGCGATCCGGATATTTCCGGCGCCATCGGCTGGTGCATGTTCGATTACAATACCCACAAGGATTTCGGCTCCGGCGATCGCATCTGCTATCACGGCGTCATGGATATGTTCCGCGAACCGAAATTCGCAGCCTATGCCTATATCAGCCAGTGCGATCCTTCCGAAGAGATCGTCATGAAGCCCGTTACCTTCTGGGCGCGCGGCGAGCGCAATATCGGCGGCGTGCTGCCGCTGATCATCCTGACAAATTGCGACGAGGTGGAACTGCAATATGGCGGGCTCAGCAAACGCATCGGTCCGGATCGGGAGAATTACCCGCACCTGCCGCATCCGCCTGTTGTGCTCGACCACCGGCACTTCACATCAGATGAGCTCGGCACCTGGGGGCTCGAATGGATCGACGGCACCCTCACCGGCTATATCGACGGCACGCCCGTGGCCAGCCTGAGGCTGGCGGCCGATCCCTTGCCGACGACGCTGGAAATCGTGGCCGACGCCGGCACGCTGAAAGCCCGCGAACGTGACAGCACGCGTGTCATCATCCGTGCCCTCGATCAGTGCGGTAATCGCCTGCCGTTCATGAACGACAGCATTTCGCTGAAGGTGCATGGCCCGGCAAAGATCGTCGGCCCAACCAATGTGCCGCTGCAGGGCGGCACATCAGGCTTCTGGCTGGAGGCGACGGGGCTGGTGGGAGAAATCACCGTCGAAGCGGTCTCCTCACGTTTCGCGCCGGCGACCCTCAACCTAACGGCCGTCGCCTAACGCATAACCCGAAAATCGAGATGGAGCGCCCTTGGCGCGTCTTATCGGACGCACGGCGCTCCACCTTATGCGATCCGCGCCTGCGTTTCCGGATCGAAGAAGACAGCCCTGTCGAGATTGAAGGCGAGGCGCGTGTGCTGGCCGGGTGCGATACCGGCATCGGCGCGCAGGCGGGCGACGACTTCCTTGCCGCCGAGCTTGGTGACGGCGAAGGTGTCGGAGCCGGCCGGTTCGACAACCTCGATCAGGCAGTCGCCTTCGGTGAGCGAGCGGGCATTGCGGTCGGCGCCATCGGGGTCGGTCAGCGCCTCCGGGCGGATGCCGAAGATCACCTGCCGGCCGGCATAGGAGGAAAGGCCGTTGGCGGTTGTCGTGACGGGAAGTCTGAGCGGGCCGGCGTTCGGCCGCTCGAGCGAGACCGCAAGGCCGCCGGCGCCGTTCTCGACCGAGGCCTTCACCAGGTTCATCGCCGGCGAGCCCATGAAGTCGGCGACGAACATGTTGGCGGGATTGTTGTAGATCTCCGCCGGCATGCCGAACTGCTGGACGATGCCGTCCTTCATCACGGCGATGCGGGTGGCGAGCGTCATCGCCTCGATCTGGTCGTGGGTGACGTAGACGATGGTCTTGCCGGTCGCCTGGTGCAGCCTTTTGATCTCGATGCGCATGTCGACGCGGAGTTTCGCGTCGAGATTGGAGAGCGGCTCGTCGAACAGGAAGAGCTTGGGATCGCGCACCAGCGCCCGGCCCATGGCGACGCGCTGGCGCTGGCCGCCCGACAGCTGGGAAGGCTTGCGGTCGAGCAGATGGCCGATCTGCAGCACCTTGGCGACCTTGTCGATCGCCTGCTTGCGTTCCTCGGGCGGCACGCCGCGCATCTCCATGCCGAAGGCGATGTTGCCCGCCACGGTCATGTTCGGGTAGAGCGCATAGGACTGGAACACCATGGCGATGTCGCGCTTGGAAGGATGCAGGCCGTTGACGGCGCGTCCGTCGATCCTGATCTCGCCCGCGGTGATCGTCTCCAGCCCGGCAATGGTGTTGAGCAGGGTCGACTTGCCGCAGCCGGACGGGCCGACCAGCACGAGGAAGCCGCCCTTTTCGAGTTCGAGATCGATCCCCTTGAGGATGTCGACGGCGCCGAAGCGCTTTCTGAGACCGGAGATTTCCAGGAAAGCCATGGGTTACCCTTTGACTGCGCCCGCCATCAGGCCA